>JBGPGG010000206.1:0-2533 GCA_041483715.1 Thermoanaerobaculia bacterium | reverse complement strand
GAGGAGACGGACCGGGTCACGGGCTTGACGCAGAAGATCATCGTCGAGGCGGTGGGCGCGGAGAAGCGCTCCCCGCAGGTCATCATCCAGGGGAAGGCAGAGCGCAAGTACCTGCTTCCGATCGGCTCGCACCTCATGGTCACGGACAAGCAGGCATTGCATCCCGGCGACGTGCTCGCGAAGATCCCCCGCGAGACGACGAAAACCAAGGACATCACGGGCGGTCTTCCGCGCATCGTCGAGCTCTTCGAGGCCCGGCGCCCGAAGGACGCGGCCGTCATCACCGAGATCGACGGCACCGTGTCCCACGGCCCGATCGCCAAGGGCATGCGGAAGGTCATCATCACCGGCGACGACGCCGAGACGCGCGAGTACCTGATCCCGCGCTACACGCACGTCAACGTGCAGGAGGGCGAGCGCGTGCACGCGGGCGAGCCGCTCATCGACGGGCCGATCAACCCGCACGACGTCCTGGCGATCATGGGCGCGAAGGAGCTGCAGCGGTACCTCGTGGACAAGATTCAGGAGGTCTACCGATCGCAGAACGTCGCCATCAACGACAAGCACATCGAGGTCATCGTTCGCCAGATGATGCGCAGCGTGAAGGTCGAGGACGTCGGCGACACCGATTTCCTGATCGAAGAGCAGGTCGACCGCCTCCGCTTCGAGGAAGAGAACGACCGCGTGCTCGCTGCCAACGGACAGGCTGCGACGGCGCGGCCGATGCTGCTCGGCATCACCAAGGCGTCACTCTCGACCGACTCCTTCATCTCGGCGGCCTCCTTCCAGGAGACGACGCGCGTGCTCACGGAGGCGTCGATCTCGGGCAAGGTGGATACGCTGCGAGGCCTCAAGGAGAACGTCATCGTCGGCCGCCTGATCCCCGCGGGCACCGGCATGGAGTACTACCGCAACGTCATCCTCGAGCGGGAGGAGATCCCGCAGGTCGAGGAGCCGGCGCTCGAGGACTTCCTCACGGACCCTGCGGAGGAACTGGCGCTGGCCGAGGCGGATGCCCAGGTGGACGCGAGCGAGGAGGAGTAGGCAAGCGGGCGCGGCGCCCTCGCAACGACGACTTCTCGAAAGTGGGGCCCGAAGGAAGGGCCCCGCTTCTTTTCTGGGGCCTTCGGCCGCGGGCGTTCGCTTCGCGAACGGCGGCCGAGAGTCTCTGCTACCGGGGCCCATGGGCACGCTTGTCGCAACTAAGCCTCGAACCGCCCTTCGGCCCGGTCTGGCGCGTCGAGCGCCCCTAGAAACACCGCGTATCGCTAAGTTTCGGTTCTCCAGAGAAATAGATGATGGCGTGGCGGCCTCGATCGGATAAGATCCCGTTCCCGCGGCGGATGGGCCTCGGGCCGGCGGGAAAGGCGGGGGCGCCCATCGGGGGAAGTCGCTCTCGGGATTGGATTTCGCTTGACAGACCCCCCTCCGGCGCGTAGAATTCGCGGGTTTTTCCTCTGGACTCGGGCGTGACGGTGGGACTGTCTCGCACGATCCGAAGTAAAGCGGGTTTACGGTCGATCTCGAGTCCTTCCACGGCTCCGGGGGACGCGGGGAGATCAGGAGAGTCGATGCCGACAATTTCTCAGCTCGTTCGGAAGGGTCGCGAGCGGCTTGCGGTGAAAACCGCGTCGCCGGCCCTGCAGCGCTCGCCCCAGAAGCGCGGCGTGTGCACGCGTGTTTACACCACGACGCCGAAGAAGCCGAACTCCGCTCTGCGCAAGGTCGCGCGCGTGCGGCTGACGAACGGGATCGAAGTGACGACCTACATCCCGGGCGTCGGGCACAACCTCCAGGAGCACTCGATCGTCATGATCCGCGGCGGGCGCGTCAAGGACCTGCCGGGAGTTCGTTACCACGTCATTCGCGGAACGCTCGATGCGGTCGGAGTCGCCAACCGCAAGCAGAGCCGTTCCAAGTACGGCGCCAAGCGCCCGAAGGCTTAAGACCATGCCGAGACGCCGAGTCGTTGCCAAGCGCGAGATCCTCCCGGATCCGCTGTACAACTCCCAGATGGTCACGAAGTTCATCAACTCCGTGATGAGCCAGGGCAAGAAGGCCGTCGCCGAAGGGATCCTGTACGGCGCCCTGAACAAGGTCGCCGAGAAGACGCAGGACGATCCCATGAAGACGTTCAAGAAGGCGATCGAGAACGTCAAGCCGGCACTCGAGGTCAAGTCCCGCCGCGTGGGCGGCTCGACCTACCAGGTCCCCGTCGAGGTGCGGCCGAACCGCCGGACCTCGCTCGCGATCCGTTGGATCATCGAGTACGCCACGGCGCGCGGCGAGAAGACGATGCGCGAGAAGCTCGCCGCCGAGCTGCTCGACGCCTCGAACCTCCGCGGCGGGGCGATGAAGAAGAAGGACGACACGCACAAGATGGCCGAGGCCAACAAGGCCTTCGCCCACTACCGCTGGTAAATCTCAATTCCGAAATCCGAAATCCGAAATCCGAAATACTGATATGCCGCGCACCAGCCCTCTCAGCGACATCCGCAACATCGGGATCATGGCGCACATCGACGCCGGTAAG
>JBGPGG010000205.1:0-2569 GCA_041483715.1 Thermoanaerobaculia bacterium | reverse complement strand
CTGGAGGCCCTGGCCGATGACATCCAGGCCGCGGCGCAGGCCGGCCATCGCGTCGAGCCCGCCCAGGCGGTCCTGCGCCGGTTGGCTCGGGTCTTCGGGCTGCGCCTGGACGCGCCGGGACCCGAGGAGCGCGTCGTCACAGGCTGGAACCATCATCTTGATCGCTTCGTCCCTTCGGTCAGCGCCCCTGCCAACTCCATGATCGTCGCGACCGTGGTCAAGACGAGCTTCTACCAGGACTCGCTCACCCTCCTGCGCCTTGCCCGTGAGCTCAAGGAACGACCGGGCGTGGACGAGGCGACGGCCCTCATGGGAACGCCCGCCAACCGTCAGCTCCTGTCCGACTCGGGGCTCCTCGCGCCCGAGGCCGAGGGGGCGGGCCCCAATGATCTCGTGATCGCTGTGCGCGCGCCGCGGGAGGCCGATGCGAAGGACGCACTCGCCCGGGCGGAGGCCTTCTTCACCGTGAGCCGGCGCACGCTCGAGCGCGCGGTCCGGGTGCTGCCCCGCACGCTCGACAGCGCCCTTCGCCATCTCCCGGCGGCCAACGTCGCGCTGATCTCCGTGCCCGGAACGTGGGCCGTTCAAGAGGCCCGGCAGGCCCTCCGGCGCGGGCTCCACGTGATGCTCTTCAGCGACAACGTCTCGATCGAGGACGAGGTCGCGCTGAAGCGCGAGGCCCTCGCCCGCGGGCGTTTCCTCATGGGGCCGGACTGCGGGACGTCCATCCTGAACGGCGTCGGGCTCGGCTTCGCCAACGCGGTGCCGCGGGGGGCCGTCGGCCTCGTCGCGGCCTCGGGCACCGGACTGCAGCAAGTCGCCACGCTGCTCGCGAGCCTCGGCGAAGGCGTGTCTCACGCCATCGGCGTGGGAGGACGCGACGGCAGCGCGGCGGTCGGGGGGCTCATGACGCTCGCCGGCCTCGACGCCCTCGGGGCCGATCCGTCCACCGAGGCGCTGGTCGTCGTGGGAAAGCCTCCCGCGCCCGAGGTCCGGCGCCGGGTCGAGATGCGCGCGCGCGAGATCGGCAAGCCGTGCGTGCTCGCCCTGCTCGGAGCGGAGCTGTCGCCCGCCCGCGACGGAAACATCATCACCGTCACGACGCTCGAGGACGCCGCGCACGCGGTGGCCGCGCTCCGGCGCGGTCTCGACTGGGCGCCGCTGACCTTCAGCCGCCCGCGCGCGGAGATCGAGGCGCGCGCGCGAGTCCTCCGCGCGCGCCTCGGGGCGGGCCGCCGCCGCATCCTCGGTCTCTACTCCGGCGGCACGCTGGCCCAGGAGGCGCAGCTCATCCTCGAGTCGGCGGGCCACGCCCTAGTCGTCGACCTCGGAGCCGATGAGTACACGGCCAACCGGCCCCATCCGATGCTCGACTCGAGGCTCCGGGTCGAGAAGATGCTGGAAGCCGCCGGGATGTCCGATCTCGCCGTGCTCCTGCTCGACGTCGTGCTCGGACATGGCGTCGCCGCAGATCCGGCCGGCGACCTCGCCGAGGCCATCGGGACGGTGGCACGCGCGGCGGCGGTCGTCGCGTCCGTGGTCGGCACGCCCGCTGACCCCCAAGGCTATGCGGCCCAGGTCGAGCGGCTGGAGGCGGCGGGGGCGTGGGTCCTCCCCTCCAACGCGCAGGCCGCGCGCGCCGCCGCGCTCCTCGCGGGGGAGGTGCTCCGGGACGCGACGCCGGTGGCCACGGCGGGAAACGCGCCCAAACCTTCCGGGACACCCGCGGGCGCAGCACCGGACCCGGGCGGCATGCCGGAGGTCCCGGGCGGCGAGGTCCGCGTGGTGAACGTGGGGCTGCAAGCCTTCGCCCTCGACCTTGCCGCCCGGGGCGTTGCCGTCGTCCATGTCGCGTGGAGCCCGCCCGCCGGCGGCGACGCGCGGCTCGCGGATCTCCTCGCGCGGCTCTCCGACAGATAGTGTGTCGTCTCCCCCCGGCGGTTGACTCGGTGTCCATGGCACGCTACCGTGGCCGTGGCCGTTCGCGCTGGCGCGATGGCCGGCCGCCTCCGGGCGGTCCGTCCGGCGCGACGCGGCGCGCTGATTTTCCCGCCCTGTTCGGGAGGCCGTCACGGATGACGCGTGCAGACACCCCGAGTGCGCGTGATCGCGGGACGTGGTTCGCGCGACTCCGGGGCCGATACCTGCCGGCGCGTGAGGCTGCCCTGACGGCAGCGCGCAGGGAGAGCCGGCGGGCTCGGCCCATGCCGTTCACCAGATCGGACCGTGGTCGCGAGGAGGAAGGACCGATGCCGAGGATGTCGCTACACCGTCCCGTCCGGATCGCCCGCGTCGTCATGCTCGCCGTTGCCATCGGCTCATTCGCGCTCGTGGCTGTGCCCGTGGGCGCCGCCTCGCTCGACGAGATCAAGAAGCGCGGGTTCATGATCGTGGCGACCGAGGACGACTATCCGCCGTTCGAGTTCGTGGTCGACGGCAAGCCGATGGGCTACGATCACGAGCTGCTCGCCATCTTGCGGAAGACCGCCGGGTTCGAGGTCCGGCAGGAGATCCTGCCGTGGCAGGGCATCCTCCCCGGGGTGACGTCGGGCAAGTACGATATCGCCCT
>JBGPGG010000204.1:0-2640 GCA_041483715.1 Thermoanaerobaculia bacterium | reverse complement strand
GCGAAACGCATGGCTTCAATTATAGTCACATTTATGGTCAGACCTCTCGAGGCCGCCGGAGTCTCCTTGCCCAGTATTGTCGCGAGCCTAGTTGGCAGAGGCCGCGTTCGGGGCTCGCTTCGTTCGGTTGGCACGGTAGGGTTCCTCCTGATCGCCGCGGCGCTGTCGGCCGCGCCGGCGCCCGCGGATCTCGTCCTGACCAAGGGCGCGGTTTACACGGTCGACGGCGCGCGGAGCTGGGCGGAGGCGGTGGCGGTCTCGGACGGGAAGATCGTCTTCGTCGGAACCGACGCGGCTCTGAAGCCCTGGATCGGGCCAGCGACGAAGGTCGTGGATCTCGGCGGGAAGATGCTGCTCCCGGCCTTCCACGACTCCCACGTGCATCCGATCTTCGGCGGTGTCGAGGCGCTCGAGTGCGACTTGAATGGCCTCGCGACGCAAGATCAAATTCTCGAAGCCGTCCGGAAGTACGCGGCGGCGCACCCGAAAGCGAAGTGGATCCGGGGCGGCGGCTGGGAGTTGCCCCTCTTTCCGAACGGGAATCCCTCGAAGGCGCTGCTCGACCGGGTAGTTCCCGACCGCCCCGTCTATCTTTCCGCGGCCGACGGGCACTCGGTCTGGGTGAACTCGAAGGCCCTCGCGATGGCGGGCGTCACGAAGGCGACTCCGGATCCCCCGCACGGGCGCATCGAAAGGGACCCGGAGACGGGGGTGCCGTCCGGTGCATTGCGCGAAGACGCCGCGGACCTCGTCGGCAGGCTGCTGCCGCCCCACAGCGCGAAGGAGCTCGAGGAGGGCCTGCGCAAGGCCCTGCGAATCGCCAACGGGTTCGGCCTGACGTCGCTCCAGGAGGCGAGCGCGTCGGAGGAGGAGCTCAAGGCCTACGCGGCGTTCGACGCGCGCGGCGAGCTGACGGCGCGTGTCGTCGCCTCGATCACCGTGGATACGGATAAGGGGCTCGCCGAAGTGCCGAGGTTGAAGGCCCTGCGCAGCAAGTACCGGGGCAAACGCCTGCGCGCCGACGGCGCCAAGATCTTTGCCGACGGCGTGCTCGAGACGCGGACGGCGGCCGTGCTCGAGCCCTACATCGGGTTCGGCGACGATCGGGGCAAGGCGAACCTGACGCCCGGGGCCTTCCAGGCTCTCGCCACGGCGCTCGACAAGGAGGGGTTCCAGATCCACATCCACGCGATCGGGGACCGCGGAATCCGGGACGCGCTCGACGCTCTCGAGGCGGCCGAGAAGGCGACCGGCCGGCGCGACGCCCGCCACCACATCGCCCATCTCGAATTGATCGACCCGGCGGACATCCCGCGATTCCGGCGGCTCGGCGTCGTCGCGAACTTCCAGCCGCTGTGGGCGAACGGCGACCAGTACATCACCGGGATGACCGAGCCCACGCTCGGCCCGGCGCGCTCCCGCTGGCTCTACCCGATCGCGAGCGTCGTCGCGGCGGGCGGCGTCACCGCCTTCGGCAGCGACTGGAGCGTGTCGTCCATGAACCCGCTCGACGGGATCGAGGTCGCGGTCACGCACCGCGAGCCGTCGAAGGGCCCGGGCCCGGCCTGGCTGCCGCAGGAGCAGATCGCGCTCCCGGAGGCGATTGCGGGTTACACGATCGGCGGGGCCTACCTCGACTTCAGCGAGAAGGAGACGGGGTCCATCGAGACGGGCAAGGCGGCGGATCTCGTCGTGATCGACCGGAACCTCTTCGAGATCCCGGCCTCACAGATTCACGAAGCGAAGGTGCTTTGGACCTTACTCGAGGGCAAAGAGGTCTACCGGGCACCCGGGTTCTGAGGCCCCTCTCCTGTCCCATCCGGGATTCGGTTTCGCGGCCGCGATGAGGGCGGCCGCCAGGATCGTCACCAGGAACTTCGAGCGAATGAGGAATCCCTCCTTCTTTCCTATGCTGCTGCCTCTTCCAGCCGATCCAGGCAGCCGACCCATCCCCGTCCGTGCTCGTCACTCGCGAGGGCGTTCGTGAATCCCTCCTGTGTCACGATCACCTCGGTCTGCTTTCCGCGGTCGTGGAACTCCACGGTGACGATCGTGTCGCCCGGGCCCCCGAGAGCAAGATCATTTTCCCACTTCCAGGTGTAGACGAGTCTTTCTCCGGGCCTGACCTCGAGGTAGACACCCTCGAGCGCCCAGGGCTTTCCTCGCTCGAGCCCCTCGAAACGGTAGCGTCCCCCCGCGCGCAGGTCGAGCTCGCGCACGTGCATGTCGCCGTCTGACTCGATGAACCACTTCATCAGGAGCTCGGGCTCCGTCCACGCCCGGTAGACCCTCTGGCGCGAGGCCTGGATCGTGCGCGAGACCCGGACGCGATCCGGGGCTTCCGTTTCCGGTTTGGCCATGGCTTGCCCTCCTTTGCCGCCGAGGTCTCGAGGTAGCGGTGCAGAGCGTCGAGGCGCCCTTCCCAGAACTCGCGGTAGCGCGCGATCCAGTCGGCCGCGTCGCGCATGGGCGCCGCCACGAGGCGGCAGTGGTGAACGCGGCCGTCCCGGTGGCGCGCGAGCAGGCCCGCCCGTTCGAGCACCTGCAGGTGTTTCGAGACCGCGGGCAGCGACATCGCAAACGGCCGCGCGAGCTCGCCCACGGAAGACTCGGGCGATTGGGCGAGCCGGGCGAGGATCG
>JBGPGG010000203.1:0-2727 GCA_041483715.1 Thermoanaerobaculia bacterium | reverse complement strand
CTCAGGCGTTTGGCCGGGCCGCTCGATCGCGGGCCGCGCGCAGGAACTCCGCGAAGAGGCGGCCGGACACGGGGTCTGCCCCGAGGTTCTCCGGGTGCCACTGGACGGCCACGAGCCAGCCCGGGCCCTGCTCCTCGACGGCTTCGGGCAGACCGTCGGGCGCCATGGCGGACACGGCGAGCCCGGGCGCGAGGCGCCCGATCGCCTGGTGGTGGCGGCTGTTGACCGCGGTCTCCGGCACGCCGGCAATCGCGGCGAGCCGCGTTCCCGGGGTGATGGCGACGCTGTGGTCGCGCCGCGCCTTCTCCGCCTTGCTCCTGGCATGGACCACCGGGGACGGCCGCTCGGTCGGGATGTCCTGCACGAGGGTGCCTCCGAGGGCGACGTTGACGACCTGGAGCCCGCGGCAGATCCCGAGAACCGGAGCCCCCGACCGCCGCGCCTCTTCGAAGAGCCGGAAGTCGATCGCGTCCCGCTCGGTATCGATCTCCACGCTGCCGTCCTCGAGTACCGGCTCGCCGTACCTCGCCGGATCCACGTCGGCGCCCCCGCCGAGGACGAGCGCGTCGAAAGGCCGCGACGCGGGTTGAAGCGGGGTCACGACGTCGATCGCGTCGCGCGGGACCCCCGCCGCGACGAGCGCGCGCAGGTAGTCGTTCGTCTCCGAGAGATCGGTGTCGCGGTCGAGTGTCAGAGCGATGCGCATCAGTCCCGCTCGAACAGGACCGCCATGCCCATGCCGCCGGAAATGCAGAGGGTAGCGATGCCGCTGCTTGCGCGCCTTCTCTTCATCTCGTGCAGGAGGGTCGTCACGATGCGGGCGCCCGTCGCGCCGATGGGGTGGCCGAGGGCGATGGCCCCGCCGTTCACGTTGACCTTCGCCATGTCGAGCGACAGGTCCCGCTCGCAGGCGATGATCTGCGCGGCGAAGGCCTCGTTCAGCTCAATCAGGTCGATGTCGGACAGCTTGCGTTTCGTCTTTTCGAGGAGTGCGCGGACCGCGGGGACGGGCCCGATCCCCATGCGCGAGGGGTCTACGCCGGCCGACGCCCACGCCGAGACCCGCGCAAGCGGCTCGATGCCGGCCTTTGCCACCGCCTCCTCCGCCGCCAGGACGACCGCCGCGCCGCCGTCCGTGATCCCGGAGGAATTGCCTGCGTGCACCGTGCCGTTCTTCTCGAAGACCGGCGGCAGCTTCGCGATCGACTCGAGGGTCGTCTCGGGGCGCGGATGCTCGTCCGCGGCGACGGCCACGTCGCCTTTCTTTCCGGCGATCGTCACGGCGACGATCTCGTCGGCGAAACGGCCGGCCCGGATCGCCTCCCCGGCGCGGCGCTGCGACTCGACCGCGAGGGCATCCTGTTCGGCGCGCGAGATCCCGTACTCGCGCACGAGGTTTTCCGCGGTCTCCCCCATCAAGTGTCCGCAGAGAGGGCAGAGGAAACCGTCCCGGTACATGCCGTCGACGACCTCCGTGTGGCCCATCTTCGTGCCGAAGCGCGCCCGCGGAAGCAAATACGGCGTGGCCGACATGCACTCGTGCCCGCCGGCGAGGACGACGTCGTTCTCCCCGGCGGCGATCGTGAGCGCCCCGAGCGTGATGGCCTTCAACGACGACGCGCAGGCCTTGTTCACCGTGAACGCGGGGACGGAGTCGGGCACCCCGGCGCGGTGCGAGGCCTGCCGCGCCGTGTTGGGGCCCCCTCCCGCCTGCCTCCCGTGACCGAAGATCGCCTCGTCGATGGCCGCCGCGGGCAGACCCGAGCGCTCGATCGCGGCCCGTGCGGCGGCGGCGCCGAGCTCGGCCGGAGTGAGCGCGGCGAACGAACCCCCGAACTTGCCGATCGGGGTTCGGGCCGCGGACAGCACATAGACAGGACGCACGGTCAAAGGGTATCAGGTCGGTTTCCCGAACTTGAAACCTGGAATCTGGGACTTGAAAACCTAAATCACCGGCAGATGCACCGTGAACGTCGAACCCTTCCCCACCGCGCTCTCGACCGTCACCCGACCCTTATGCGCCTCGACGATCCAGCGAACGATCGAGAGGCCGAGCCCCGAGCCCCCCGGGTTCGCGCGGCGGGAACGCTTGGAGCGGAAGAAACGCTCGAAGACGTAGGGCACGTCCGCTTCCGGGATCCCGATGCCCGTGTCGGAAACGGAAAGCAGGGCCTCGCCGGGCGCCGCGGCCACTTCGACGCGGATCCTTCCACCCGGGTCGGTGTACTGGAGCGCGTTCTCGATCAAGTTGTGCAGCACCTGCTGCAGGCGGCCTCCGTCGGCGAAGACGAAAACGGGCAACTCGGGCGCGGAGACGTCGAGCTCCATCTCCCGGTCCGCCGCGGCCTGGGCGAGGTCCCGCACGGTCTCCGAGGCGAAGCGTCCGAGGTCGAGGTTCGCAAACGAGAGCGTCACGCGGCCGCTCTCGCTGCGGGTCAGAAAGAGGAGGTTCTGCGAGATCCGCGTCAGGTGCCGCACCTCGAGGATCGCGTTGCCGATCGCCTCGCGGTATTCCTCGGCCGACCGGTCTTCTTCGAGCGCCACCTCGAGCGAGCCGCGGAGCACCGTCAGGGGCGTGCGCAGCTCGTGGGATACGTCGGCGATGAACTGCTGCTGTTCCTTCTCGGATGCCGCGAGCGCATCGAGGCGCGCGTTCAGACTCTCCGCGACCGCTCGCGAGTCGGCCGGCAGGTCGTCCGCCAGAATCCGGAGGAGGGGCCGATTCTG
>JBGPGG010000202.1:0-2759 GCA_041483715.1 Thermoanaerobaculia bacterium | reverse complement strand
CTGCCCGCTCGAGATCTCGTCGCACGGGATCGCAACCGCTATCACTGCCTCCTCTTCAAGCCCGTCTGGCTCGTCGAGACCGCGCGGGGGTGCCCCTTCCGCTGCAACTTCTGCTCGGTGTGGCAGCTCTACGGGCGCTCCTTCCGCGAGCGCTCGATCGGCGCCGTGGTGGACGACCTCACCGCGGTGGGCGATGCCGTGTTCATCGCGGACGACCTCTTCTGGAACCATCCGGAGAGGAGCCGCGAGCTCGCCGCGGCGCTCATCCGGCGGGGCGTGAAGAAGCGCTGGATCCTCGTCCAGACGCGCACCGACATCGTGTGCCGGCACCCGGAGCTCCTGGAGGCCTGGCGCCCCATCGCGAAGGACTTCGACATCTTCTTCGGCCTCGAGGCGGCCTCCGACGCGGGCCTGGCGAGCGTGACCAAGGACGCGTCGGTAGCCTCCTCGGTCGAGGCCGCGCGGATCTCGCGCTCGATGGGCTACGGCGTGACGGGGAACTTCCTCGTGGATCCGGACTGGGACGAGGCGCACTTCCGGGAGCTCTGGGAGTTCGTCGCCGCGAACGGCTTTCAGCGCGCGGGCTACACGATCCTGACGCCCCTGCCGGGCACGGAGCCCTTCGAGAAGCTCTCGCCGATCCTGCAGGGGCAGCCCTGGTTCAAGTACGACATGCACCACGTGCTCTGGGAGCCGCGCCTCGGGGCCCGGCGCTTCTTCGACCTCTACGCCGAGACCTGGCGGCGCTCGATCCTGAACACGAGCGGCGAGAAGAGCTGGATCGACTGGATGCGGCAGATCAAGCCCTCGCAGATCCCGTACCTGACTCGCGTTCTCCTGCGCACGCAACGGATGATGAAGGCCGAGGCCTACATGAAGGAGCACGAGGCGACGCGCGGGGAGCTCGCCGCGCTCCCGACCGAGGCCCTGGAGGCGTCGTAGCCGCCTCCGCGCTCGACGCCGAGCTGCCCGAGTTCGACGTCGCTTCGCACCATGAGATCGAGATCCTCGTGCCGCGGGAGCGCGTCTGGGAAGCGCTCCTCGACCACGACCTCGCCGCCTCCATGCCCTCGAAGCTGCTGCTCGCCCTCCGGGGCTACGGACTTCGCGCCCGGCGGGGCAACGCCGGCGGGACCATCGCGGACCGCCTCCAGCGCTTCGGCTTCACGAAGCTGAACGAGGTTTCCGGCGAAGAGCTCGTCTTCGGCCTCGCCGGCCGCTTCTGGCGTTTCGACGGGGGACTGCGGCGCATCGCGGATCCCGCGGCCTTCCGCGCCTTTGCCGAGGATGGCTGCGTCAAGACGGCGTGGAACCTGCGGGTTATCAAGACCGGCCCGGCGAAGTCCCTGCTCACGACCGAGACCCGCGTAAAGTGTTTCGGCCCCTCCGCCCGCCGCAAGTTCCGCCCCTACTGGGCCCTCATTGCCCCCTTCTCCGGCGCGATTCGCATGGGATTGCTGCGCGGCGTGAAGCGGCGCGCGGAGCGGGGCCGGGAAAGAACGTGAGTATCATCTGCGCCGGACGCATCCGGTCGGGGAGGCTCGTGATGAAAACGTGGCTGCTGGTGCTCGGTATCGTTTCGGCGCCGCTGGCCCTTCCGGCCCAGTCCGCCGACGGCATCTTCGCCTCGGGCGCGATCGGCGGCGTGCTCGACGCGTGGCATGCGGCGGCGGCATCGGCGGACGAGGAGAAGTACTTCTCCTACTTCACGCCGGACGCGGTCTTCCTCGGGACCGACGCGACGGAGCGCTGGAGGCGGGACGAGTTCCGCAAGTGGGCGCACCCGTATTTCGCGAAGGGCAAGGCCTGGAGCTTCAAATCCACGTCGCGCTGGATCACGTTCGCGCCCGATCGGACCGTCGCCTGGTTCGACGAAGCGCTCGAGACGCCGAACATGGGTCCGTGCCGCGGCTCGGGCGTGCTCGTCGCGACGAACGCGGGGTGGAAGATCGCTCAGTACAATCTCTCGATCCCCATCCCCAACGATCTCGTGGACGACTTCAAGAAGCGGATCGAGGAACGAGGGAAGGCTCCGAAGCCGAGGAACCCGAGTTAGCCGAGAGCTCAGACTCCGAACGCTTCGCGCAGGCCGGCCTCTACGCCCTCGAGATCGCGGGAACTCAGACGGCCGATGACGCGCGACACGATGCGCTTGTCGACGGCGACGATGTTGGAGATTCGGACGGTGCTTGCGTGACGAAGGCCGGCGGCACTCCAGCCGCTCATCGGCCGGTCGCCGGTTCCGGGATGCTCGTAGTATCGGGGCTGGCTGCTGATCGGGCACAGGACGACGTCCGCGAGCTTTCGGTGAAAGCGATCGGTCGAGACAACCAGTGCCGGCCGGCGTTTCGTCCCCGACCGGTCGGAGAAGGGGACCGTCACGACGACGACGTCGCCCTTTCTAAAGGTAGTCGTAGAGCGCATCGTCTTCGCTCTCCCAGCTCCGGGACAGTCGCTCGCGGGCGAGGCCCCGCCAGTCGAGTCCCTCGAGATCCCGCTCGGAGATCGGCTGGATCAGGGCGCACGGTCGCCCGTGACGGGTCACGACGATCGTCTCCTCCTTTCGCTCGGCGAGGGCAAGGTACTCGGAGAGTCGGCTCTTCAGGTCGGCAACCGTGGCGAAACGCATGGCTTCAATTATAGTCACATTTATGGTCAGACCTCTCGAGGCCGCCGGAGTCTCCTTGCCCAGTATTGTCGCGAGCCTAGTTGGCAGAGGCCGCGTTCGGGGCTCGCTTCGTTCGGTTGGCACGGTAGGG
>JBGPGG010000201.1:0-2774 GCA_041483715.1 Thermoanaerobaculia bacterium | reverse complement strand
GTCGAAGACCACATGCTGACGATCGCGTTCGGGTCCGCGGGGTCGGACGGGGCCGTATGGTTCTTCGTCAGCTTCCCGATCGGCACGGAGAGGGCGATCGAGTGGACGTTGTAGCCCGCGGTCGAGTTGGTGCCGCCGCCGTGGTTGCCGGGAAGCGTGCCCGCCCGGAAGTTGACGAGGTCGAAGATCATGCCGAGGTCGACGTAGAAGCCCTCGGCGCGGGGGCCCGCGAAGACGATCGCGTCGTCATCCACGGGGTAGGCCAGGGTCTGGATGCCGGAGCCCGCGGCATAGCCGGTCGGGAACGATTTCGGCCCGACGTTGTTCGGCGCTTCGAGCAGGTCGGCGCCGAGTTGCTGGCAGAACGTCTGGGTCGGCGAAGGGCCGAGGCACTTCCTGACGGTGTAGGTGTAGTACACGTTCTGGTTCGGGTCGGAAGGCGAAGAAACCGGGCCGACGTTCTGCAGGAAAGTGTTGCCGTTGCGCACATGGCGCTGGAACTCGAAGCGATAAACGTAGTCCTCGTAGCCGTCGCCGTCGGAGTCCACGTTGAACTCGTAGCGGATGTTCTCCCCAAAGTGCGAGAAGTTCGGGCCGCCCGCGGGCTCCTCGAGCGGGATCCAATTCGAGATCAGGACGAGGCGGGAAGGATCGGCGGGGTCGCGAAAGAAGTACACGTCCGTGTTGTCGGCGACCGGGTCCTTGGAGATGCCGGGGGCCTCGCGATGGCTCGACGCGTGGGCCGGAGTCGCCAAAACCAGAGCGGGGAGGAGCGCCAGGAGCAGGAGCCGCAGCGCGCCTCGGAGTCGGGAGCCTTTCATCAGATACCTCCTTGTTCCTCCGAGTACGGTATTGAGGCCTCGGCGGATTGCTGCGAGTCGTCCAAAGTTTCGCCTCGCAGTTAAGGCTTCTTTAAGATCGACGGCCGATTCGGCCGCCCGGGGGCGGGGACAAGCCCCGCCCCTCGGAACGTTTCCGGACACGAGCCCGCTATCCCGCCTCGTTGATCTCGCGGGCCGCGCGGTGGCCCGAGAAGATCGCGCCCTGCATCCAGCCCGGGTACGGCGAGACATGCTCACCGGCGAAATGGATGCGGCCCTCCGGGCGCGCCATGACCACAGGCATGCCGCTCGAGAGCTCGCCCTTGCGAAAGAGCGTGTAGGCGCCGCGCGCCCAGGGATCTTCGTCCCAGCACTTGGAGACGCCTCCCTCGAACGCGTCGCCGAGGCCCGAGTAGATCGCGCCGATCGTGTCGAGCGCGAACTGCAGGCGCCCGGCTTCACTCATGGCGCACGTGCGGCGGGAGAGGTCCTCGTAGATATAGGCCTGGAGGATGCCGCGGGGGCCCGGCTGGTCCCACGTGGGGCTCCAGATCTCCATGGGCCGGTCGATCATGGCGAAGCCGTTCTCGCCGCGGTCTTCCCAGAAGCGGCGCCGCGTCTGGAGCTCGATCCGCGTGACGGAGCCGGTGCGCACCGTGTCGATCGCCGCGCGTTTGTCCGCGGGGAAAGCGGGCTCGACCGGGATCGAGCGCAGGACCGTGAAGGGGATGGCGCAGACCGCGTAGTCCGCGCAGACCTTCTCCTCGCCGCCCGCGGGCCGCGCCAGGACCGCCTCGACGCCCGAGGCATCCTGCCGGATTGCGGCGACGGGGGCCCCGTAGCGGATCTTCGCGGCGAGCTTCCCGGCGAAGGCCTTCGGAAGTCGGTCGTTGCCTCCCCGGATCTTCGAGAGCTCGCGCGTGTGATGGTGCGTGGCGTCGCGCAGGCTGTCGAGCGCGCTGTCCTGCTCGAAGCCGAGGGTGAGGTACGCGACCACATCGGGGGAGGCGCCGAGCCCGCGGAGATACTCCCCGTAGGTCATACGATCGAGCGCGGCGAGCGAGGCCCCGGGCCAGCCGGGCGCCTCGAGGTCTCCGAGCTGTTTGAGCGGCGTCCCGACGTACTTCGCGTCGATCCCTTCGAGGCCGAGCCGCCGCTCCTCGGGCGTCACCTCGAGCGGGATCCCGGCCGCGTCGATCTCCGAGAGGCGCTCGAACGGGATGCGGCGGCCCTTGAGAAAGGCGACCTGCCTGCCTCGGGTCGGCCAGAACGGCTCGAGCTCGAGTCCGAAGAGCTTCACATAGTGAAGGGTCAGCGCGTGTGTTTCCGGGATCCGTCCGGCCCCCGCCTCGGCGTAGAGCCCGTCCGAGAAAGGCTCGCGCAGCGTCAGGACGCGGCCGCCGGGGCGCAGCTGCGCTTCGAGGACCGTGACGTCGTGGCCCGCTTCGGAGAGCCGCCACGCTGCCGACAGGCCGCCGAGGCCTGCGCCGAGGACGATCACCTTCTTCGAGGCGCCGCGACGCCCGAGCGGCGCGAGCTCGTCGGCGAGCGCGCGACCACGGTGCCCGACGAGCAGTCCCGCTCCCGCGAGCGCGGAAAGCTTCAGAAGGTCGCGCCGGTCGAGCCCGCCCACGGGCGGCATGATCTCGCGAAACCGGCTAGAACCGAAGGGAGAGGCAGCTCAATCCGCCGTCCATCTTCGCGAACTCGGACATGTCGAGGACGATGACCTCGAGGCCGAGGGCGCGCGCGGCCGCCTCGAACTTCGGGTAGCCGGCCGCGACGAGAAGGGCGTCGTTGACGCGCACGCAATTGGCCGCGTAGTTTTCGGCCGGAGCGACGCGGACGAGCTCGTACCCGCGAAAGGCCGGATGGGCGGCGAGCGTGTCGATCACGGCGAGGCGGCGCTCGGACGTCGCGGCGATGCCGCTCTTCAGGTGCAGGATCCCCGCC
>JBGPGG010000200.1:0-2811 GCA_041483715.1 Thermoanaerobaculia bacterium | reverse complement strand
CGTCCGTGGGGACAGGTGAAGCGGTCGCGGGTCTTCGCCCAGTCCGACACGAGGTGCCGAATCTCCTCGGGCGCGAGGTGGTAACGGATCGTCACCGCCGAGCGGCAGGCGACGCTGGCGGCGAGGCGGTCGCGCCGCATCGCTTCGTCGGCGTTTCCCGATTCCGCGAGCGAGGCGAGGGCCATCCGCAGGGTCTCGGCGGGGTCCCGTTCCGTCGCCTCGGCGGGCAGCGCCGCGATGGCATACGACCGGCCCGACATCGGCTCGATCTCGAATCCCGCGGCGGACAGGTCCTCGGCCCGCGAGGCCAGCGTCTCCACCTCTTCGGGCGTCGCCTCGAAGAGCAGGTGCATCAGGAGCCTCTGCGACAGCACGCGGCCCGAGCCGATGCGATCCCGGATCCGCTCGTACAGCGTTCTCTCGTGCGCGGCATGCTGGTCGATCACCAGTAACCCCTCGGGGCCCGAAGCCAGGATGAACGACTCGCGGTGCTGGCCGATCGGCACGATGTCCGGAATCTTCTTCTCGACCGGACGCGCTTCCACGTTCGACGCGACATCCGTGCCCGGCGCGGGCGGCGCCGGAACGCCGACGGGAACCCCGACCGGTGACGCAAACGGGTCGCGGTAGGGAGCCGGAGGCTCGGCCACGAGGGAACCCGACGGAACGGGCCGCAGCCGGCGCTCCTCCTTGCCCGCGAGCAGCGCCGAGTGCAACGCGTGGTAGACGAGCCGGAACGCGGTTGCGCTGTCCGCGAAGCGCACCTGGGTCTTGCCGGGCGAAACATTTACGTCCACGGCGCCCGGTTCTGCCGTGATGTAGAGGAACACGCCCGGATGGCGATCGAGGCGGATCGCATCGCGCGAAGCCTGCGAGATGGCCCGTGAGAGAGCGCGGTCCTCCACCGGCCGGCCGTTGACGAAGAGGTACTGGTACCGCCGGCTCGGAAAGGTCACCGAGCCGCGCGTGGCATAGCCCGCCAGGCGCAGCGGGCCCGATCGCGCCTCGCAGAGCTCGAGCTCCCCGAGTGTCGCGCGGCCGAAGACCTGGAGGATCCGGGCGCCCCGATCGACCGCGGCCGGCGCGTCGAGCGTCTCGCGCCCGTTCGAGCGCAGGGAAAACGCAACGGTGTGGTTCGACAGGGCGGCCTTCGTCACGGCGGCCGCCACCGCGCGCGCCTCGGCCTCCGGGGACGCCAGGAACTTGCGGCGCGCGGGCGTCTTCGCAAAGAGACTCTCGACCAGCACGTCGGTCCCGCGGGGGCGCGCCGCGGGCTCCTCGCAGACCTCCCCGCCGCACTCGATCCGCAGCCGGATCGCCTCGGGCGACGCGCCATCGCAGGTCGTCAGCGTCAGTTTCGAGACCGACGCGATCGAAGGCAGGGCCTCTCCGCGAAACCCGAAGGTCGCCACCTTCAGAAGGTCGGCGTCGGTCGTGATCTTCGAGGTGGCGTGGCGCTCGAGCGACAGCCGCGCGTCCTCGGCGGACATTCCCGAGCCGTCGTCGCGCACGAGGATCCGGTCCACGCCTCCCCCGTCCACCTCCACGTCGATGCGGGAGGCGCCGGCGTCGAGGGCGTTCTCGACGAGCTCCTTGACGGCGGACGCCGGCCGCTCCACGACCTCGCCAGCGGCGATGCGGTCGATGACCGGGCTTTCGAGGCGGTGGATCCGGGGCACGGCCGAAGTGTATCGCCCGCCCTCCGCGCCGGATAGAATCCCGGGAGCGCCCCTGGAACTCTGCGAAAGGGAACCTTGAGCCTGTCTCCGGGAACTCGCCTTGGACCCTACGAGGTGCTCGCGCGGCTCGGCGCGGGCGGCATGGGAGAGGTGTACCGGGAGGACCCGAGGCTGGGCAGGCACGTCGCAATCAAGGTTCTTCCTGCCCTGGACGCCCCGTCGAGGGGCTGAGGTGGTGCATGTGGATTAGAATAGCTATGCTAATCGACATGGGAGCACTTCCGTGAAGACCGTCCAAATGACCCTCGACGAAGAATTGGTCTCCGCCGTCGACCGCGCGGCCCGCAAGCTCGGCACGAGCCGGTCGGCCTTCACGCGGGCCGCTCTGAGAGAGGCGCTCGAGCGGGTCCGCGCGCGGACGCTGGAGCAAAGGCATCGGGAGGGGTACCAGCGCCGCCCCGTCCGGCGCCGCGAGTTCAGCGTCTGGGAAGGCGAGCAGGCATGGATCGAGCCGTGAGACGGGGCGAGGTCCGGTGGTATCGATTCGCGTCTCCGGACAAGCGCCGTCCGGTGGTCATCCTCACCCGCAACTCGATCCTGGAGTATCTCGGCGAGGTCACGGTCGCGCCGATCACGTCGACGGTTCGCGACATCCCGTCGGAGGTCGCCCTCACGAGAGAGGACGGAGTTCCGAAGGATTGCGCCGTCAATCTGGATCACGTTCAGACTGTTCCGAAGAGCAAGATCGGAGCACTCATCACGACACTCCGACCCGACCGGCTCCGGCAGGTTCGGAACGCTCTGCTGTTCGCGCTGGACTTCTGAAGCCGATGGCAAACGACCGACCGTGAGTCTCGCCGCGGGCACCCGCCTCGGGCCGTACGGCGGCCACCATGTCATCCATGCGCCCATGTCCAAAAACGAGGAGATGGATGAGCAGGCAGCGGCGAGCGCCGCACCCGTTCGGCCGTCCGCAGCAGGCGTTGTGCTGGCTCCTCCTCGCCATCGCTGCCATGTCCCTCCGTGTGGCAAGGCGTTCCGGGCCTGAGCTCCCGTCGCGCTACCGCGAGTGCACGACGCGGCCGCCGACGACGGTCGTGTCGACCTCGATCTTCTCGAGGTCCTCGGGCTT
>JBGPGG010000199.1:0-2835 GCA_041483715.1 Thermoanaerobaculia bacterium | reverse complement strand
GGCGCAGGGCGAACACCGAGAGCCCCGAGGCCGCCAGGATCGCCAGGGTTCGTTGCCGCATGGGTGCCTCATTGTCGCCCCGATAACTTCCTTATTGACAACCCGCTGCCGGCGCGACGTGATGCGAAGGACAAGAAGCCCGACCCGAGAAGATCGGCGTCGAGCCGGACTTGGGCTCGATCGAGTTTTTCTGGAAGATAATGACGCGGCGCCGGTCCTCGCGCCCCTTCGGTTCGTCGGAACCGGGCCGGACGGCCCAAGGGCCGCCACTACGGCCCCCTCGCAACGAGACCCATCGCGCAGACTTGGTTCCGTAGAGGCGGGGCTTGCCCCGCCCGCCGACCCGCCCAGGCCCTTCGCATAGACTCTGGCGCAATGAAGAAGTTCTTCAAGTGGGTCTTCCGGTTGGCCGCGGGCGCCGTCCTCGTCGTCCTGACGATCATCCTCATGCGGGCCTTCGACGCACGGCGGCAGCCGGACTTAAAACCCTGGCACGGGACGCTCTCCTCCGAGTTCCGCGCAAAGGACCTGAGCGACCGGTCCACGCTCGCCGACTACCTGCGGATCGAGGAGGCGGTGTTCGCGGAGATGGAGCGCGAGGTCATCGCGAAGGTCGCGCCCTCCGACCGGGGGCTCTACAACCGCTACTCCCCGGACGGGCTCGTCAACCCGCTGCGATTCCCGAAGAATTGGAACCACACCTTCGAGATGGTGCCGGAGGGCGAGGTCCGCGGCGGGGTGCTCCTCATGCACGGCTTGACCGATTCGCCGTACAGCGTCCGGGCCGAGGCGCAGCTCTACGCGCGGGAGGGCTTCTACGCCCTGTCGCTGCGCGTGCCCGGCCACGGAACGATTCCGGGCGCGCTGACCGTTGCGCGGTGGGAGGACTGGCGGGCCGCCGCTCGCCTCGGGGCCCGGCACGTCCGCGGCCGCGTGCCCGCGCCGCTGCCGTTCCACGTCGTCGGTTATTCGAACGGCGGCGCGCTCGCCGTCCAGTACGCGCTCGACACGCTCGGGGATCCGGCGCTGCCGAAGCCCGACCGCGTCGTCGTCATGTCCCCCATGATCGGCGTCACGCGCTTTGCGGGGCTTGCCGCCGGGATCGCGAAAATGGTCACCGCGGTCGGCGCGGTCCCCTACTTTGCGAAGTCGCGATGGATGGACGTCCAGCCCGAGTACAACCCGTTCAAGTACAACTCGTTCCCGGCGTTCGCCGGGCAGCAGACGGTGGAGATCACGCGTGCCATCCAGGCGTCCGTCGAGAGGGAGGCCGCGAGCGGGCGCATCCGAGAGCTGCCGCCGATCCTCGCCTTCGCCTCGCTCGTGGACTCGACCGTCGAGACCTGGGCCACCGTCGACGCGCTCTTCGGCCGGCTGGACTCGAACGGCAGCGAGCTCGTTCTCTTCGACGTGAACCGCTCGGCGCTCGCCATGGGGTTCCTTAAGGACAACTTCGACGGGCGGCTCGTTGCCCTTCTCGCCAAACCGGGCCGCCGCTACCGGCTCTCGCTCGTGACCAACGCCCGCGCGGGCGCGCCGGAGGCCGTCGTGAAGAGCCTCGCCCCCGGCTCGACCGAGGCCGTCGAGACGCCTCTCGGTCTCGCGTGGCCGCCGCAGGTCTTCTCGCTGTCACACCTTGCCGTGCCGTTCCGGGCCGACGATCCTCTCTTCGGCCTCGCGCCCGACATGAGCGTGGACTACGGCGTCCGGCTCGGCCTGATGGCCCCCCGCGGCGAGCGCGGCGTCCTCGCGGTCCCAATGGACCAGTGGATGCGCCTGAACTGCAACCCGTTTTATGGATACCTGGAGGCGAGAGTCAGGGAAGGGATCGTGGGGTCAGGCCTCTCTATTGTGAATTTGCGCCCCGGCGAGGCTTTAGCCACGGAGAATGCTCAAATTCACAATTGAGAGACCTGACCCCGCTCATTTGTCCTTGTGCTCGTAGTACTCGTACGCCGACATCGGCTTCGAGTAGTCCACGTTCCACTTGCGATTTTCCTGCGGGAGCTTTCCGAGCGCCCGCGCCATCTCGCGGACGTGGATCGCGACCGAGCCACAGCAGGACCCGATGTAGTTGATGCCGAGGTCCCGCGCCTGCTCGGCCCACCGGGCCATCTCCCGGCGCGAGTGCTGGAGCGGGTCGAGCTCGAACGGGAACGCTTCGAGGCTCGTGAAGTCCGGCTTCTCGGGCGTGGTGCGATAGCCCACGGGCTGGCAGGCGACGAAACCCTTGACCGCCTTGCGCATCTCCTCGATCAGCGGCAGTGTCGTTTCGGGGCCGCGCAGGCAGTTGATGCCGACGATGTCTGCGCCCGCGTCCTGGAGCGCCTTCGCGCAGTCTGCCGGCGTCTGGCCGTCGGAGGTCACCGGTTTGTTCTCGAAGCAGACCGTCACCATTGCGGGGAGCTTCGTCTTCTTCGCGCGCTCGACGGCAATCAGCGCCTCTCCCAGCCATGAGAAGGTCTCTCCGATCACGAAGTCGATGCCCTCCTCGACCTGCACGGCGAGCTGCTCGTCGAAGGTCTCCCGCACGCGATCGTAGGAGGCGGGGCTGCCGTGCTCGTACATCCAGGTCAGCGAGAGGTTGCCGGCGACGAGGCACTTGTCGCCCGCGACCTCCTTCGCGATGCGGACCGCGGCGCGGTTCAGGTCCTCGAGGCGGTTCTCGAGCCCCACCGTCGCGAGCTTGTCGCGGCTGGCGTAGAACGTGAGCGCCTGCAGCACCTCGGCGCCCGCCTCGCGGAACTCGACGTGCAGCTCCTTCAACGCCTCGGGCCGCGTCAGGGCGACCTCCGGCGTGAACGGGCCGGCGCGCACCCAGCCGCGCTTTTCGAG
>JBGPGG010000198.1:0-2863 GCA_041483715.1 Thermoanaerobaculia bacterium | reverse complement strand
CTCTTCCTGCGAGAACTCGAACCCGAGCGTCTGCCGCGAGTAGGCGATAGAGTGGTGCGCCCGCAACCCCTCGAGCGTGGCTTTGATCTCCGGGTCGAGGGTGTCATAGGCCACCCGCATGGCGGCGAACTCCGTGTCCGCTGCCACCGGCGGGACCACTCTGGCCGAGAGCATCGAGTAGCGGCCCGGTGGGTCCTGGAACGACGCGTCGGTGTGCCAGAGGCGGTTGCCCAGCGCGTACATGCGGCGGCGGTCCTGGGATTTCAGGATCCCACCACCCTCGTCCAGGTTCGAGATGTCTGCGAGGGCCTCGTTGCCGAACCGGTTTTTACCCAGCACGGACGCGCCGGTGTTGCTGTGCAGCGTGCCGTCGAAGCGCTGCGCGAACGCGAGTTGCTCTTCGTCGGTGAACCGCTGGTCGCGAAACACGAGGACGGCGAACTCGTCCATCCCCGCCCGGATCTCATCGAGTGTTTGGCGGTCGTGAACGCGCCGAAGATCGATCGCGCCCACTTCGGCAACGAACAGCGGATGCAGCTTGCGAACCGTCAAGGCCACGGCCGGTCTCCCGGAAAGCAGGGGTCAAGCTGCATAGGATAGGGCATCCAAGGCTGCCCTGCACGGTAAAGGTTCCAGAGCGTGTTGCGGCGCGGGTGGCGAGCCGCCCGCGCCACCGGAGTAATATTGGAGAACCCAAGGCCGGCTGAGCCCGCTGGCGGCGAAGCTACCGGCGCGCAGCCGACGCCGAACGCCGTGCTGTCTTTGGATACCGTTGTGGTGACCGGCGAAGACAGGGCTGAGGCGCGAAGGAAGCGCACCACTGCGAACGACCTAAACAGTCCTCTGGAGCATCGAATGCGACACATCGACAAGACGGTAACGGGCACGCCCACCACGGACGGCGCCGGCGTGAAGCTGAAGCGCGTCATCGGCACGCCTGCCCTCGATATGATCGACCCGTTTCTGATGCTCGACGAGTTCGGCTCCGATGATCCCGAGTCATGGATCGCCGGTTTCCCCGAGCATCCGCACCGGGGCTTCGAGACCGTCACGATCATGCTCGAGGGGCGCGTCAAGCACGCCGACTCGGTCGGCAACAAAGGCACGCTCGAGGCCGGTGACGTGCAGTGGATGACCGCTGGCCGCGGCATCATCCACTCCGAAATGCCGGAGCGGGCCGCCGGCCGGTTGCGCGGGTTCCAACTATGGGCAAACCTGCCGGGCAAACTCAAGATGAGCGCGCCGCGCTACCAGGACATCCCCGCCGCGCGCATTGCCTCGGTGGTGAGCGGCGGCGCGGCCGTGCGCGTGATCGCGGGCGAGGCCTTCGGCGCCAAGGGTGCAGCCGGCACATTGATCCCGGTGCGTCTGCTGGATGTGGCGATCGCGGCGGACGCAACGTTCGAGATCGATGTTCCGGATTCGCATTCCTGCTTCATCTATGTCTACGAGGGCGCCGTGCGTGGCCCGGATCGCGCCGGGACCCGCGAGCTGGCCAAAGGCGAGCTGGCGGTGCTCGAAGGCAGCGGCGGCGTAAGCCTCACCACCGGGCACACCGGCGCCAAGCTGCTGTTTGCCAACGGCGAGCCGATCCGCGAGCCGGTTGCCCGGTACGGCCCGTTCGTCATGAACACCCGAGAGGAGCTGGTCAAGGCCTTCGACGACTACTCCCGCGGTGCGCTCGACGATGCGACGGCCTAGAATCCGGCCGGCGTCGCGGGCGGCCGGATGAAAGGAGTGATCGATGCCAACAAGTACTGACACCGCGTCCGTCTGGTTCATCACCGGCTGCTCGAGCGGCTTGGGAAGAGCACTTGCCGGCCGCGTCCTGCAGCACGGACACCGAGCCGTCGTAACGGCCCGCGACCCGGCGCAGCTCAAAGAGTTTGTCACCAGGCACCCGAATACTGCGCTGGTTCTGCCGCTTGATGTGACCGAGGCCCGCCAGGTGGCCGAGGCCGTGACCCAGGCACAGAAAGTCTTCGGGCGCATCGACGTGCTGGTGAACAACGCCGGCTACGGCTACCTGGCCGCGATTGAAGAGGGCGAGGAAGACGAAGTGCGTGCGATGTTCGAGGCCAATTTCTTCGGGCTCGTCGCGTTGACCAAGCGCGTGCTGCCCGGGATGCGCGCGCGCGGACGGGGCCACATCGTCAACATCTCGTCGGTCGGCGGCTTGATGGGCAATCCAAGCGGCGGCTACTACAATGCGACGAAGTTCGCGGTCGAGGGGCTCTCCGAAGCCTTGGCGAAAGAAGTAGCTCCGCTCGGCATTCGCGTGACGGCGATCGAGCCGGGACCGTTCCGGACCGACTGGGCCGGCCGGTCCCTGAAGCAGACTCGCCATCCAATCGAGGCCTATGCGACGACAGCCGGTGCGCGTCGGGCGGAGATCACGGGTCGCAGCGGCCAGCAGGCGGGCGATCCGGAGCGTGCCGCCGACGCCATCATCAAGGTCGTGGAAAGCCCCGCGCCGCCGCTCAACCTAATCCTCGGCAAGAATGGGCTCGACAGAGTCCGCGCCAAGTTCCATGACCGGATGAGCTCCATCGACCAATGGGAAGCCGTTACGCTGAGCGCCGATTTCCCGGAGGGCAAGTCCTCTCCTCAGCAGAGATAACGAGCAGACTCAGATGACGCGCATCGTCGTGTTGGACGATTGGCAACGGGTTGCGAGAGATAGCGCCGATTGGTCGCGGCTGGAGCAACGCGGAGAGGTCGTCTTCTTCGAGACGCCGTTCGAGCGGCCCGAGGATATCGCGCCGGCCTTGGCCAGTTTCGAAATCATCGTTGCCATGCGCGAGCGCACCCGCTTCCCGGCATCGCTGATCGCGCGCTTGACGCGCCTGCGCATGATCGCGCT
>JBGPGG010000197.1:0-2863 GCA_041483715.1 Thermoanaerobaculia bacterium | reverse complement strand
CGGCCCGAAGGCTCGCGCGCGGGCTTCGGAGCGCTGCACCTGGCCTGCTGGAAGGGCGACGGCCTCGTCTACGCCGGCCGCGTCGGCACCGGCTTTACGGACAAAGAGCTGCGCACCGTCCGCGCGCGCCTCGAGGGCGGCGAGCGCAAGACGCCTCCGTGCAGCGGCCCCGTTCCGGCCGGCAAGGGCCACGTTTGGGTCGAGCCCGAGATCGTCTGCGAGGCCCGCTTCAAGGAGCGGACCGGCGACGGTCTCCTGCGCCACCCGGCGTTCCTCCGGTTCCGGGACGACAAGCCCATCGCGGAGTGCGCGTGCGAGGACGCAGCAGCTGCCGAGGCCGAGCCGGCCGTCGAGGCAGTCGAGGAGCCCGAGAAAACAGTTCCGCTCTCCAACCTCGAGAAGATCTTCTGGCCCGAGGAGGGATACACCAAAGGCGACCTCATCGAGTATTACCGCGCCATTTCGCCCTGGCTTCTGCCGTACTTGAAGGATCGGCCGATCGTCATGACGCGCTACCCCGACGGCATCCACGGAAAGTCCTTCTTCCAAAAGGACGCCCCGTCCTTCGCGCCGTCGTGGCTGCGGCTGGAAAGGATCTGGAGCGAGCACGCCGAGCGCGAGATCGACTACTTCGTCTGCGACGACCTCGAGTCGCTCCTGTACGTGGCGAACCTCGGCTCGATCCCCCTGCACATCTGGTCGAGCCGCGTGGCCTCGCCCGAGCGGCCCGACTGGTGCGTCCTGGACCTCGATCCTAAGGGGGCGCCATTTTCCCACGTGGTTCGCATCGCGCGCGCGATCCACGCGCTCTGCGAGAAGATCGGCCTGTCCGATTTCATCAAGACGAGCGGCGCGACGGGCCTCCACATCCTGCTGCCGCTCGGCGGCCAGTGCACATACGCCGAGTCGCGGACGCTCGGGGAGATTCTCGCCAAGGCCATCGAGCAGGAGCTGCCGGACATCGCGACGACCGCCCGGGCGCTCTCCGCGCGCGGCGGCAAGGTGTACATCGACTACCTCCAGAACGGCCACGGCAAGACGATTGCCGGACCCTACTCGGCGCGGCCCGTCGTCGGCGCGACCTGCTCGGCACCGCTCTCGTGGAACGAGGTCAACGCGAAGCTCGATCCGAAGAACTACACGCTGAAGACCCTGCCGGCGCGCATGAAAAGGCGGAAGGAGGACCCGCTCGCGCCGGTGCTGACAACGAAACCCGATCTCCAGCGGGCGCTCGCGCACCTGACGGAGCGGATCAAGTCCTGAATAACTCCTGCAGCTGCGCCGCCAGCCTCGGCCCGGCCCCGGCGTCCTCGTGCTTGAAGAAGACGTACGCCTCGCCCCACTTCTGAGCGCGGACGCGCTCGGCCCAGGCGGCCACGTCCGCCTCGCCGTAGTCCTGCCGCCGCAGGCGCAGGTATCCCCAGTCCGCCGTCGCGACGAGTGGCGTCGCGAGGGTTTCGTCCTCGGCGATGCAGAGGGCGGCCCCGCGGGAACGCAGGGCTTCGAAGACGTCCTCTTCGAACCACGAGGCGTGGCGAAACTCGAAGGCCGCGCGGCGCCCCGCCGGCAGCGTCCCGAGGAACGCCTCGAGGCGCGGCAGGTCCTTCTTCAGGTTCGGCGGCAACTGGAAGAGCGCCGGGCCGAGGCGGTCGCCGAGGGTCGCGGCGACCCCGAAGAAGTAGGCGACCTCCTCGGCCGCGTCCTTCAGGCGCCTGTGGTGCGTGATCCGCTGCGAGGCCTTCAGCGCGAAGCGAAAGCCCTCCGCGACCTGCCCCGCCCAGCCTTCGAGCAGCGCCGGCTTCGGCATGCGGTAGAAGGTATTGTTGATCTCGACGGCCGGGAGTCGCTCGGAGTAGTGGCGCAGCATCGCTTCGGCGGGAAGGTCTTCCGGATAGAAGCTCCCCTTCCACTCCTTGTAGCTGAAGCCGCTCGTCCCGGAGAGCACGCGCATGGCCATTCACTGTAGCAAGGCGATCAATGTGCTACACTGTGCTACATGAGTCGTTCCCCTCGCCACGTCGGGGTTCGCGAACTGCGCCAGAACCTGTCCGTCTACCTGCGCCGGGTGCGCGCCGGCCACACGCTGGAGGTCACGGAGCGGGGCGAGCCCGTCGCCCTCCTCGTGCCGACTCCCGGCGCCGCGACGAGCGCTCTCGGCAAGCTGGTCGCTTCCGGCCGCGCCACCGCGCCGGCGGGAGATCTCCTCGCGCTCGGCCCCCCCTTGCGCCGCCCCCGCGGAAAGCCGCTCTCGGAGCTCCTGGCGGACCTGCGCGAAGAGCGTCTGTGAGCCGGCGCGACCGGCTCATCTACCTGGACGCTTCGGCCCTCGTGAAACTCGTGGCCGAGGAACGCGAGTCCGCCGCGCTCGCAGCCTTCCTCGCCGAGTGGCGCGGGCGGGTTTCGAGCGCGCTGACGCGCGTGGAGCTGCTCCGGGCGGTGGGCCGCTCCGCCCTCGGGCGCGCGGGAAGACGCCGCGGCGAAGAGGTTCTCTCCCGGATCGCGCTCATCCATCTGAGCGACGAGATCCTCGACGCGGCCGCGGATCTGCGCCCGCCCGAGTTGCGCTCGCTCGACGCCATTCACCTGGCCACGGCGCTGTCGCTCAAGACCAACCTGGAGGCACTCGTCGCTTACGACACCCGGCTGCTCGAGGCCGCGGCCGCCCTCGGCATTCGGAGCTCGTCCCCGAAGTGACAACGCCCCCCGCGGCCGTCCCCCGCTTCGACCCGCGCCGCCGCCGCACCGTGACGCTCGCGCTCGTCCTCGTCACGGCGCTCGCCTCCTTCGAGTCGACCGTCGTCTCGACCGCGATGCCGACCATCATCGGCGACCTCGGCGGGCTGCCCCTCTACTCCTGGGTCTT
>JBGPGG010000196.1:0-2937 GCA_041483715.1 Thermoanaerobaculia bacterium | reverse complement strand
TTGTTGAAGGCCTGCCAGATCGCATGGTCGCTGTCGACCGCGATCGGATAGTCGACCATCATCGCCTTCGCGGACCGGCGGACGTTCTCGAGGTCCTTCTCGAACGGGAACTCGGGCGAGTGCACGCCGATCACGACGAGCCCCCGGTCCTTGTACCTCGCAGCCCAGGCCCGAACGTAAGGGAGCGTGCGCAGCCAGTTGATGCAGGTATAGGTCCAGATGTCGACGAGGACGACCTTGCCGCGGAGGCCTTCGGGCGTCAGCGGCGGCGAGTTGAGCCACGCCGTCGCGCCGCCGAGGGACGGGAATTCGCCTTCGACGGGTAGCCGTGCGGGTGCGGTCGTCATCGGTAACACCTCCCTGGGGATCGGGGCCGGGACCCCGGCCGGCGCGCCGATGGCGCCGGCCAGGATTGCGGCCAGCCCGATCCGCTGGACTCTTTTCACCGGCTCTGCGGCCTCGTCTTCAAGATCAGCGCAACGGCTTGAATGCCGCGCGAAGGTCCGTCACCAACGACTGCGGCTGTTCCCAGGCCGCGAAGTGGCCGCCCTTGGGGAACTTGTTGTAATAGATGAGCTTGGGATACGCCTTCTCCACCCAGCTGCGCGGGGCCTGATAGAGCTCGTCCGGAGAGGCGCTCACCGCGACCGGGATGGCGACGTGTTTGGGGGCGAAAAAGGCAAGCTTGTTTTCCGCATACAGACGAGCCGAAGACACCCCCGTGTTCGTCAACCAGTAGAGCGTGATGTTGTCGAGGACGTCGTCGCGCGACAGGCCCTCGGGCTTCCCGTCGAAGACGCGTGCGATGAGCGCGTAACTGCGAAAGTCGTGGTCGATCATCCAGGCGGCCAGGCCGACAGGGGAATCCGCCAGCGCGTACAGCGTCTGCGGGCGGAACTTCATCTCCAGGGCGTAGCCCAGGCCTTGCCCGTAGAAAAAGACGAGCTGATCGTACGCTGCTGCTTCCTCCGCGGAGAGTCCCGAGGGCGCCGGGGCACCGGCGAAAGCCGCCTTGTCAATGTCGGGTGGAACCGCGCCAGGCATGTTGGTGTGAATGGCGAGCAGCTCCGGAGGAGCCTGCACGCCAATCAGATCGGTGATGAGCGCACCCCAATCACCGCCTTGCGCCACGAACTTCGTGTATCCGAGGCGCTTCATCAGCACGATCTCGGCACGCGCGATGTGGGCCGGGTCCCAGCCGGTCGCGGTCGGCTTGCCGGAAAAGCCGTAGCCCGGCATCGATGGAATCACCACATCGAAAGCGTCCGCCGCGGTCCCGCCGTGCGCCGTGGGATTGGTCAGGGGATCGATGATCTTCAGCTGCTCGAGGATCGAGCCGGGCCATCCATGCGTTATGAGGAGCGGCAACGCATTTGCGTTTTTCGACCGAACATGGATGAAGTGAATGTCGAGCCCATCGATCGTGGTGACGAATTGCGGGAGGGCGTCCAGTTTCGCCTCACACTTGCGCCAGTCGTAGGCCGTCGCCCAATAGCGAGCGAGTTTCTGCATCGTCGCGAGCTGCACGCCCTGCGACTGATCCGAGACCGTCTCCCGCTCGGGCCACCGTGTCGCCGCGATGCGGCGCTTCAGGTCGGCGAGCGCCTCGTCCGAAAAGTGGACGCGGAAGGGGCGGATGGCGTCGGGGCCGCCCTCTGTCTTGGCTTGCGCGGCGGACGTCCCGCCGATCGCCGCCTCGGACCTGGCTTCCATCTGTGCCTGGGTGAGGGCGATCGTTGCTCCTATGAGAAGTGCGACTCGTGTCCAACCGTGCTTCATGGCTTTGCCTCCTCTCTTCGAACGATATCAGCGGCTCTCACTCCCGGACGGGTGGGCGAGCGATGGCCGCCGCGACCACACGATCAGCGGAGCGACCGAAACGCGGCGCGAACCCCCTCAGAGAATAGTTGGGGGCTGCTCCCACGCCGCGAAGTGGCCGCCATTGTCGACCTGGTGGAAAGAGATCGGGTTGCGCTCCGCGGTGACCCACAGCATCGTCGAACGTATCGCAGCGCCTGCCGCGATGTGGGGGTGTGCTCTCGGCGCCCTACCAGCTCGACGTACCTAAGCCGGCCGTCGGGCCGCTCCTCCTCCTTCCGGATTCGAGGAGGCCTCATCAAATGATTGAAGCCAAGAGAGTTGTTGGAGCGGGAAACGGGGGTCGAACCCGCGACTTCCACCTTGGCAAGGTGGCGCTCTACCGCTGAGCTATTCCCGCTCGGGGAGGCGAAGAATAGCCGACGAGGGCCGGGGGGTCAAGACTCCACGGGGACCTCGCTGACCGTGCCTCCGCAGTGCTCGCAGACCCGCACGGACGTGCCTCCGAACTTGCGTTCCGAGGCGCAGCCCTCGCAGAGCGGGCGGCCGGTGTCGGTGCAGACGTAGTGGGCGAGCCTGTCCGTGTGCTTGCGGCAGACGGCGGGCGGCTGCACGCGGGCCGTCCTTCGCAGCTCGAAGAGGGACTTCAGTTCCGGAAACTCCACGGCGCGCCGCGGCGCGTCGTCGCCGAGGCGGACCGAGTCGGCCTCGTTGAGCCCGTTCGTGCGGATCAGGTTGAGCATGCCACGCCGGTCGTACGCGTCGTTCTCGAAACCCTTCATTTCGATCCGGTAGATCTTCTCGGCGGTGGCGGACGACTCGCCCGGCGCGGAGGGCGCTTCCGGAACCGCCGGCGCGGGCGGCGGGGTGGAATCCGGCGCCGGCGCCCCTCCCCCGACCTGGAGCAGGACGTAGACGCGGGCCTCCTCGCGCGAGGGGAAGTCCATCGGCTTGCCGCACCTGGGGCAGCTGAAGCGCGCCTGCACGGGCGGGATCTTCGCCAGCGCGATGGAAAAGCTGGCCGCGCAGTTCGGGCAGGGAAAGGTGTACCGGAGATCGGAATCGTTCAACGAAAAGCCCCCGAAGAAACGTGGATTTTAACACGCGCGCTGCGCGTCA
>JBGPGG010000195.1:0-2970 GCA_041483715.1 Thermoanaerobaculia bacterium | reverse complement strand
TCAAGTCGACCGACGGCGGAGCTACGTGGGCCGATCTCGACTCGGTGCGGGGCGATCCGCGATTCCAGCACTTCATGGGCCGCCTTGGAGGATGGGCGAACACCATCGTCGTTTCCCCCGAATCGCCGGACCTCGTCATCGCGGGCGGCGTCGCCGCGATCCGCTCGGAGGACGGCGGCGCCAGTTGGAGCAGCGTATCGCCCACACACGCGGATTTTCACGATCTTCAGTTCCAGGGTTCGACCCTCTGGCTCGCCAATGACGGCGGGATCTGGACGAGCCCCGACGGTGGCGCCACGGTCGCCGAGCGGAACTCCGGGCTCGTGACCCGCCAGTATTACAGCGTCGCAAACGACCCATCTCATCGCAACCGTGTTCTCGCGGGCGCCCAGGACAACGGAACCTCGCAGCGGACGGATGCGGGCGGCACAGAGTGGCGGTCGCTTGGCGGCGGAGACGGATTCGAGTGCGCGGTCGACGTCCGCTCCCCCAACGTGCTCTACGTTTCGTCGCAGTACGGGACTCTCGAGCGCCTCACGGACTCGGGAGATGGGACGGTTGCGCCGGCGATCATCACTCCGCCCTACGAAGACGGCGAGGCAAGGCGCTTCCATACCGTGGTCACCCTCGACCCCGGCGCGCCCGCGGCGATTTACATGGGCTCGTCTCGCGTCTGGCGGTCGACCGACGCCGGAGACTCCTGGGTTCCCCTTCCCACGACCACCGACGCGGCGACGTGGAACCCAGATGGCGTGAGCACGATAGCGGTGTCTCCTTCGGACCCGATGATCCTCATGGTCGGCAAGGGCGCGAGTGTGTATCGGTCGATCAACGGCGGACAGAGCTGGAGCAAGGTCGACACCGGTCTGCCGGGCGCGACCGTCAACAAGATTGCGATCGATCCGGCAAATGCCTCGGTCGCATACGCCGCCCTGGCGACGACGAGCGGCACGAGCGTCTACCTCACGTCCGATGGCGCCGCTCATTGGGAACCGCGGTCGACAGGCCTTCCCCCTTCAGCCGCCCTCGTCATCCGAGGCGACCCGACGGATCCAAACGTTCTTTTCTGCGGCACCGAGATCGGCGTTTTTCGCTCGGCGGACCGGGGAGCAAGCTGGTCGCCGTTCGGAGCCGGTCTGCCGGCCACGTCGGTGCAGGACCTGCAGATCAGTGAAGACGGCTCGCTCATCCGAGTCGCAACCTATGGCCGGGGTGTCTGGGAGCTCGAGGCTCAGCCCGACAGGAGCCGGTCGCCCGTGCTCTTAACGCCCTTTCCGGGTGACCCTCGGACCGTCAGGGTCGGCGCGCGAAGCTCGTCGGTGGAACCGACGCCGTAGAGGCCTCGCGCTAGTTGTGAATTCTCAACACGTTGTTCACTCCTCGATCTCAGTCTTCGACGGCGGGCCGGGTTCGAGGCTCCGAAAACCTCACCCCTCGGCGACCGAGCCTTCGAGAGAGGCATCAAAGGGCGAATTTCGCCCACTTTGAACATGAAGTTCGGCGAAGACCGTGAACAACCTCTTGAGAAATGACAGCTAGTACGCGCTGTGCTTGCGTCTCCACACCGGGGCGACCCAAGCGGCAAGTAATGGCTGGGGCGCTAGGACTCGAACCTAGAAATGCCGGCTCCAAAGGCCGGTGCCTTACCAATTTGGCGACGCCCCAACTGGGGCGATTTTACTCCGTCGCGCCGCCGACGGGGTTACTCCGGAGCCGGTACGCGTCACGGGTCAGGGTCTTGCAGGAAAAGAGACGGGCCTCCGGGTGGCGGCGAGCGAGCTCCTCGCGCGCGCCCGGCGCTGCGGTGAGCGCGATTGTCGCGCCGGAGCCGCTGATCGCGAAGTCGTCCGTGACCTGCGCAACGGAGGAGAGGTACACCTCCATCCTGGGCTCCACTTCCAGCACGGCGGGCGTCAGGTCGTTCGGCCCGAAGAGCCAGCGATGTGAAGGGTCCGCCACGGCGAGCCGGGCCGGCAGCGCTCCTCTCCCGGCGTAAGCACGGTAGACGGCCGCCGTCGAGACCGGAAACGGGGGCACGAGCAGGAGTAGCGCGGTTTCGGGAAAGTCGGCGACTGGAGTCACGATCTCGCCGCGGCCCGTCACATCCGCCTGGCCCCCGGTCAGGAAGAACGGCACGTCGCTTCCGAGCTGCGCCGCGAGAACCGGGAGCGCGTTCTGCGCGGCCGGCCCGAGATTCCAGAATCGCGAGAGCAGGAGAAGCGCGACGCCGGCGTCGGCGCTGCCGCCTCCGAGGCCTGCTCCCATCGGGGCTTTCTTTTTCAAACTGAGCCTTACGCGCGGCTTGATGCCCGCGCGCTCCGCGAGCAACCGCGCTGCGCGCACGACGAGGTTTCCGTCTCTCGTCGGGACGGCGGGGTCGTCGCAGAAGAACTCGAGCTCTTCCGCTGGCTCGGCGGTCAGGCGGTCCGCGAGATCGATCGAGACCATCCGGGAGAAGACCTCGTGGAACCCGTCGCTCCGCATCCGTCCGACGCGCAGCTCGCGGTTGATCTTCGCCGGAGCTTCGACCGACAGCCTCATCGGTTCGCGCTTCCGACCGCGCCTCCGGGCTCGACCGCGACGAGCTTGAGAGTGAGACTGCGCCCAGACTTCTCGTCGTGGACCGTGATCCGGCTCGGCCACGGCGACGCCTCTCCGGAGTAGTCCACCAGCAGATGGCCCGCGCTGCCCGAAAGGTCCATCGACCGTACACCGCCGCCGGCCACGGCCAGCACCGCGGTGCCGCGTCCGGCTTCCGCGCTCCAGGAGACGAGACACTCACCCGAGTCGCAGCCCTCTACGGAAACCGGGCTGCCGTTCGGCGCGCCTGCCAGCACCGAGCGCAGCACGTCGGGATCGACGACGAGCGCCTTGCTGTCTTCTCCCGTCACGGAGCCGTCGCGGTACTCGGCAACGCGCGAACCGAAGGGCCCCGTCAGCGAAGCCAGTGTGACCGCCTTGCCGTCGTAG
>JBGPGG010000194.1:0-3047 GCA_041483715.1 Thermoanaerobaculia bacterium | reverse complement strand
GTATGCGACGAAGCCGGCGCCGGCGACGAGGACGAGAATGCTCGTGCCGGGCGACAGCCGCCGGACCAACGAGTAGAGCAGGTAGAAGATGGCGCCGAAGATCGGGACCGAGAGGATCCCGACCGCCGTGACCAGGGACCGGGACTTGCGGCGCGCCTCGATCGGCACGATCTTCATGAGCTCGAGCTTTTTCGAGAGGTCGGTCGGCAGGGCCGGCCGCTCGACCCACTTAAGCCCGTCGGGCGCCTCGAACCCCTGCTTCAACTCCGCTGGGAAGGCCTCGCCGCAGTAGACGCAGTGATCGAGCCGCCACGCGGCCAGCGGGCGGCGGCATTTGGGGCAGCGGGGACCGGCGGTGGGCGCGCTCATGCTTTTCTTGATCGATCGGGGACGCTTCGATTATACGGTTGCGCGAGCAATCACGCTTCGAAGGAGGTCCGGTGAAGGGCAGCAGTAGGGCAGTGGACTGGAAGGGCTGCGGCACGGCGCTCGTGACGCCCTTCGACGAGAAGGGCCGGATCGATTTCGGCGCCCTCGAGGCGCTCGTCGACGGACAGATCGTCTCGGGCGTCGATTTCCTCGTGCCCTGCGGCACGACGGGCGAGTCGGCGACGCTCTCCCGCGACGAGCGCAAGGCCGTCACGGCAACGGTCGTGCGCGCCGCGAACGGCCGCGTGCCGGTCGTCGCGGGCGCGGGGGGAAACCACACGGCGCGCGCCGTCTTCTGGGCGCGCGACGCCGTGGCGGCCAAGGCCGACGGCATCCTGTCGGTGACGCCGATGTACAACCGGCCGAGCCCCGAGGGCCTCGTGCGGCACTTCTCGGCGATCGCCGACGCGACCGACCTGCCGATCCTCGTGGGCAACGAGCCGGGCCGCACGGCGATGGACCTCGACGTCGAGACGATCCTGCGCCTCTCAGAGATCCCGCGAGTGGCGGGACTCAAGGAGGCCTCCACCGATTTCGGCAAGATCGCCCGGCTCATGGCGTCGGTCCCGGAGGACTTCGTGGTCTTCGCGGGCGAGGACGCGACGGCGCTCGCCCTGGTCGCGCTCGGAGCGCGCGGCCTCATCTCGGTCGCCGCCAACGAGATCCCGAAGGAGATGTCCGACCTCGTGCGCGCGGCCCTGGAAGACCACCGCGAGGCGGCCCTGGAGCTCCAGCGCAAGTACCTGCCGCTGATGGAAATGAATTTTCTGGAGTCGAATCCGGGGCCCGTCAAATGCGCGCTGGCGCTGATGGGCAAGTGCGGCGAGACGCTGAGGCTTCCACTCGTTCCGGTGCGCGACGACGTGCGCCGGGCGATCGAAAAGACGCTCGCCGGCTACCGGTTGCTTCCGAAGAAGACGGGCCCCCGCCGCTGAGGCGGAATCACCTCCGGCGCCAGGGCCGCAGGACCGTGTACTCGGGGACAGCGGTTGCCGAGGCGCGAGAAGCCGAGACGAGGCGGCGGCGCAGGAGATTGCGGGTGGCCGTCTGGACGGAGCTCTTGGATAGGCCGGTGTCCTCGGCCAGATCGCGGTGGCTCGCCGCGACGGGGACCGGCCGCCGGCCGGGCGAGCGCGCGGAGAGCGCGAGGTAGACGAGGAAGGACGAGGGGGACCGGTCATGGCCGACGAGATCGGCCATGAGGGTGTCGACGACGTAGCGGTCGAGGCGGATCGTGTTCATCGGCTACTATAGTAACAGATACTATAGTCCCTATGTCGTTTTCCCTGGGTCAGTCGATTTTGGTGGACAACCCGGGCGGACGCCCTGTATCTCTGCGTCCGAGGAGGACTGCGATGATCACGCAAGTCAAATTCGTCAGCATCCCGGTGCGGGACCAGCAGCGCGCGCTTGCCTTCTACCGCGACAAGCTCGGGTTCAAGGTCGGGACGGATCAGCCCTTCGACGAGAAGCAGCGCTGGATCGAGATGCGGATCCCGAAGGCGGAGACGGGCGTCGTGCTCTTCACGCCCGAAGGGCATGAGGACCGGATCGGCGCCTCTTTCAACGGGTCCATTGCCTGTGACGACGTGAAGAAGACCTGCGAGGAGCTGCGAGCCCGCGGAGTAGAGATAGCGGGCGAGCCGAAAGAGGAGCCGTGGGGCACCTTCGCGATCTTCAAGGACTCCGAGGGCAACTCCTTCGTCCTGTCTTCGCGCTAGCTATTTTGCCGCGGGCCCGGAGGGCAGGTTCTCCATCAGGTAACGCGCCAGCAGCGCGTGCAGGTGGAGCGAGGTCCCTTCGCCCTCCGAGATCGAGTGCGTGCGGTTGGGGTAGTCCATGAAGGTGAACGCCTTGTTGAGCGCGATCATTCGGTTGACGAGGCGCTCGGAACCCTGGAAGTGGACGTTGTCGTCGCCCGAGCCGTGCACCAGCAGCAGCTTGCCCTTCAACCCCTCGGCAAACGTGATGGGCGAGCCGTTCTTGTAGCCGTCGGCGTTGTCCTTCGGCAGGCCCATGTAGCGCTCCTGGTAGATCGTGTCGTAGAGCGTCTGGTCGGGCACCGGGGCAACGGACATACCGACCTTGTAGAGGTCCGGTGAGCGCAAGAGCAGGTTCAAGGTCATCGAGCCGCCGCCGCTCCAGCCCCAGGACGCCACGCGCTCGGGATCGAGGTACGGGCGGTCGGCGAGGAGCTTGCGCACGGCCGCCGCCTGCTCCTTCGAGGCGAGGACGCCGACCGCGCCGTAGACGATCTTTCGCCACTCGCGGCCCTTTGGCGCCGGCGTGCCGCGGTTGTCCACGCACCCCACGATGTATCCCACCTCCGCCAACGCGCGGTGGAAGAGCCCGCGGTCGCCCCTCCAGGAGTCGACGACCTCGACGCCGGCGGGCTCGCCGTAGACGTACATCAGGAGCGGATACTTCTTTGCCGGATCGAAGTCCTTCGGCTTGATCATCCAGCCGTCGAGCCTCACGCCTTCGCCGATGTCGACCTGGAAGAACTCGGTCGGGGGCACCATGATCGGCGCGACCGCGGCCGCGAGCGCCGCGTTGGACTCGAGCATGCGCACGCTCTGGTGCGAGGGAAGCCGGACGAGGTCGACGACGGGCGGCCG
>JBGPGG010000193.1:0-3114 GCA_041483715.1 Thermoanaerobaculia bacterium | reverse complement strand
GGTTGGTCGCGAGGACGGCGTCGCCGATGCTCCGAAGCATCGTGTTGCAACGCTCCTCGCTGTCGCGGGCCTCGGCTTGCGCCCGCGCCCGGCCGAGGAGGTCCATGCGGACGACCGCGAGAAAACCCGCGACGAGGGCGAGAAAGGAAAGGCCTCCGATCAAGGATGCCATCGTGACGCGGCGCGCCGCGGCGCCGGCGCGTTCCGATCGCTGCGCCAGGAGCACACTCTCTTCGGCGCGCATGGACTCGACGGCGCGGCGGATCCGGTCCATGAGCTGTTTCCCGAAACCCGCCTCGACCGTGCGAAGTGCGGCCGACGCGTCGCCGGCCGAAAACAACCGGATTGTATCCGCCAGTTCATCCAGTCTCGCTCTGACGAGATCCTCGAGATCTCTCAGGCGCCTCTTTTGGGAGGGATTGTCGTCGGTCAGAAGGTGAAGGCGGATGAGATGCACGCGAACGGCGGCCACGGCGCTCTCATACGGCTCGAGATAGGAGGGGATCTTCGTGAGGAGGTAGCCCCTCTGCCCGGTTTCCGCCTCGTTGAGCGTACGGAGAGTGGCTTCGAGCTCGCCGACGACTGCCCAGGTGTGCTCGACCAGTTTCGCCGCCTTCGCCAGGCTCCGTGTGTTCGTATATAGAACCCAGCCGAAAACGAACACTGCCAGGACTACGAGGGTCGCTCCCACGAGGGTCCGCTTCGAACTCGGGTGGAGTAACGCGGATAGTAGGGCCAAGGTGGCGGAAGTTTGCATCAACGGCCGCGCTGCGGCAACCGCCTGGCGCGACCCCAAGCGTCGCCGGGGAGGGGGCGCGCCGTCACCCCCTGACACCGTTCTGCTTCAGGGGTGATCCGCTCCAGGAGACGGTAAAAACTGGGCTCGTGCTGCGTCCCCTCCCCACGCTCGACGACTCAGGTCTCTTCTCGCAACCCGCATGCCAGCGCCGCAGAGTCACAAAGCTGAAGCTATTCCATCAGCGCGAATGAGAGCGGGTCGCCCGACGACGATGAGACCGAGCAGGGCGAGCCGCATTCGCGCGCGCAGGCAGCTTCCGTGCGGACGCCGAAGCGGCTTCCAGGCGACGCGTGAGGTCTTTCGCGGCGGCTTCTGTCATAGGATATGAATCGAGCCTTTTGAAATCTATGCACGAAGGGCGCCTGCCGGGCCGGAGGGTGGCGTTGCTGTGACCGAGGACCGCTCTGCGCTGGAGCGCTTTTTCCATGATCTCGCCACCCCCTTGTCGGGGTTGAGCCTCCATCTCGAGCGCGCGCATCGGCTGGCAGCCAGGGGCGAGGACCCCTCGGAGGCGCTCGGGGTCGCGAGACGGGAGCTCGAACGAGCGTTCGCGCTCTTCGAGAAGGGGCGAGACCTCCTGCTGGCCCGTGGCGGAAAGGCCCCCCGATGACTTTGAACTGGAGCATCGCGCAAGAACGAGGTTTGATGTTCCGACTCTCGCCCTACGCGAATCTCTCAGGGATGAAGCCTTGAAAGTGCTCATCGTGGAAGACGACGTCGCGACCCGGAAGGGCCTGGAGCTCGCGATCCGGGATCTGGGCGGGCAGACGCGCGCGGTGGGAACGGCCGGCGAAGCAGCTCGCGCGATCGAGGAGTTCAAACCGGAAGTCCTCCTCGTGGACGTGCACCTCCCGGACGGCGATGGCATCGAAGTGTTTCGGCTGGCCCGGGAGTCCGACCCGGAGCGCGACGGAATCGTCATCACCGGTCAGGCTTCTCTCGACAGCGCGGTCGAGGCTCTTCGTGCTGGTGTGTCCGACTATCTCTTGAAGCCCCTTCGCACCGCACAGCTCGAGGTCGTGTTCCAGCGTCTGACGGCCCGGCGCCGGCTCGAATCAGAGGTCGATACCCTGCGGGAAGAGCTGTTGGAGACCGGACGGCTCGGGGATCTCATCGGTCTTTCGGAACCAATGAAGAGAATCTTCGATGTGCTCCGCCGCGTGGCCCGCTCCAATGCGCCGGTCCTCATCACGGGGGCCAGCGGCACCGGCAAGGAAGTCGTTGCGAAAACGATCCATCGGCTGTCCCGGCGCTCCGCGACGCCGTTCGTCGCCTTCAACTGCGGGGCCATCTCTCCGACCCTGATCGAGAGCGAGCTGTTCGGCCACGAAAAAGGATCGTTCACAGGGGCGGACAAGCGCCGCCTGGGGTACTTCGAAGAGGCCAATGGGGGAACCCTCTTTCTCGACGAAATAACCGAAATGGGCGCCGAGCTCCAGGTCAAGCTCCTGCGCGTGCTCGAGGCGAAGACGGTGCGCCGGGTGGGAGGTTCCCAGGACCTCCGGGTCGATGTGCGGCTGCTCTCCGCGACGAACCGGGATCCGCAAGAGGCCATCCGCGAGGGCAAACTGCGGGAGGATCTTTACTATCGTCTCAACGTTCTTCCAGTCACCCTCCCAACCCTGGCCGAGAGGCGAGGGGACATCCCGCTGCTCGCCGAGCACTTCCGGAAGCAGATCGAGGAGCAGGAAAAGGCGGGCGTGTCCGGTTGGGACCCGCGAGCGCTGGAGATATTGCAGCGGTGGCACTGGCCGGGTAATGTCCGCGAACTTCGCAACGTGGTTCATCGCGCCTACGTGATGACAGAAGGCGGCACGATCCAGCCGGAAGTCGTCGGGGACCTGCTTCCGCAGACCCAACAGGCCCCCCCGGCCGGGCGCGCCCCGGAGGGGCCGCGCGGCAAGAAGGCGACCGCTTCGAAGAAAGCCTGACGCGACCTTCTGGCACGAGTTTCGCACTTTTCCCAATCCGGGGCGGCAACGAGCGCCCCGGAAAGAAAGAGAGGCGACCTATGCTCTGGACTGTTTTCGTAATCCTCCTGGTCCTCTGGGCGCTGGGTCTGGTTACTGGGTACACGCTTTCTGGCTTCGTCCACATTCTTCTCGTGCTTGCGGTCGTTGTCCTCATCATCAACTTGGTTCAAGGACGACGCGCCGTTTGAGCCCGTCCGCTTCTGCCGTCGAGGCCCCGGCTCGCCGGGGCCTCATAACCTTCGGGGCACGTGCACCCGAACGTGAGCCGCCGCGATCGAAGAGACCCACCAAAAGGAATCCGGGGAGCAGCTGAGCTCGCGATGCGGATGGGCATGAATCTTG
>JBGPGG010000192.1:0-3147 GCA_041483715.1 Thermoanaerobaculia bacterium | reverse complement strand
GGGCCGTAGGTGGTCTGGAGGAACGTGAAGCGGCCTCCGACGGCCGACTGCTTCTGGCGCTGGATCTGGGCGTCCACTTCGATGACCGGGAAGTACAGCGACCGCTTCGCTCCCACCTCGGCCGCGGCGGCCCGCGCGAAGGACCACGCCTCGCGCGTCGAGGGATTGGAGCGCAGCGCCACGTCCACGAGCTGCACGAGCGACAGTGTCGTGCCGGGCTTCAGGTATTCCTCGGGAACCTGGGGCGCGAGCTTGTCGGCCGGCGCGGGCGGCATGTCGGCTTTCGCCGGGGGCGTCCAGGGCTCTTGCGGCGCGGGCGAGACGGCGTCCCGAACGGTCTTCTCGGGGATCGCCGTGCACCCGGCACAGAGAAGCAGGACGATCGCCGTTGCGCGCCTCAATCTTGCCTCCGCGCCACACCCGAGAGAAACACGCCCATCAACTGCGCGACGAGATCTTCGAGCCGGTCGTCGCTCCGGTGAAACAGGTTCATGGAGCGCACCATACCGAGGAAAAGGTTCGCGCCGATGCGCGCGTCGATGCCCCGGAACTCTCGCTGCTCGATTCCGGCGAGGATCGTCTCCTGCACGAAGCGCAGGATCCGCTCCCGCCGCTTGGTCAGTTCCTCGTGGCGGATCGGAAAGTGCTCCTCGCGCTGGAAGAATGCGAGCAATTGTCGCCGCTCCCAGAAGTGCCGCAGGATCACCGTCGCGATCGTTTCGAGGCGCCGAGTGGCGGTCATCTCTTCGCGCAGCGTCGCGTCGAGCGCCCCGGTCAGCGTGTCGAGGACGTGAAGGATGGCAGCGAAGTAGAGATCGTCCTTGGTCTCGAAATAGCGGTAGATCGTTCCTTTTCCAATGCCGGCGTCAGCCGCGATGCTGTCGATCAGGACTTCATGGAAGGGGCGCCGCGCGAAGACGCGAGAGGCGGCTTCGAGGATCGCAAGCTCCTTGTCTGCTGTCTTTAGTCTCGACATAGCTATTACGGCACTGACCGGTCAGTTCTATATGATTACGGTAGTTTATTGCGAGGAGTTTCCGGAAAAACCCGGAAAATTTCTGGCCAGCGGCCGGATTCGCGGTCGAACCGAACTGGCCTGCACGATCGTATTACTCAAGGTGCAGAAGATAGGGACCCCCTTGGAAGCTCGGACAATGTGTCGAGATTCGGATCGACTAGCCGTGAGGGAAGACCGATGATGAGCGGACTCGAAAAGGTCAAGCGGGTTCAGTGCCGGGGGGCCGAGTGCGCGGGACAGATCGCGCCCTCGGACTCGGCGGGCGAACGCGACTTTCTCGGCGAGCGCCTGGCGCTGTTCGCGCGCGCGACGTTGTTCGCCTCGGTCGGCTTCTTCGTCGCAGGGTTCCTCATCTACGCGCTCTGGCCGGCGCTGGAGGGACCGCCGCCCTCCCTCTCGCGGCCGGAGATGCTCTTCCACCTGGCGGCGATCACGGTGCTCGTGGTCATGTGGCTCGCCGCCCGGCAGCCCGGGGTCTCGGAGGAGGCGCTGCGCCGCGTCGACGCGGCCGGCACGGTCACCACACTCGTCCTCTACGCCTGCATGGGCAGGAGCATGCCGCTCGCCTGGCGCCCGGAGGAGCTCGTTCTGCTGATCGCCAACTCGATCCTGCTTTATCGGGCAGCGATCGTCCCGAGCGAGCCGCGCCGGACGGCCATCATCTCCGCGCTGTCGTCGCTGCCGATCCCGGTGCTCGCCTACCTGCTGTACGCCTCGGGCTCGCCGCGTGAGACGTCGCGGGGCGCCGCGGTCGCGTGGTCGCTGCTGTGGGCCCTGCTCGGCATCGTCCTTTCGACCCTCGTGTCGTTCGTGACCTTCCGCCTGCGCCGCAGCGTGGTGAGCAACCGGCGGCTCGGCCAGTACACACTGACCGAAAAGATCGGTGAGGGCGGCATGGGCATCGTGTATCGCGCGGAGCACGAGATGCTGCGGCGGCCGACGGCGATCAAGCTCCTGCCGCCCGGCCGCGCCGGCGAGGACAGCCTGAGGCGCTTCGAGCGGGAGGTCCAGCTCACGGCGCGCCTCACGAATCCCCACACCGTTTCGGTCTACGACTTCGGCCGCACTCCCGACGGTCTCTTCTACTACGTCATGGAGTACCTCGACGGCGTGGACCTGGAGACCCTCGTGCGCGAGTCGGGGCCCCTTGCGCCCGGCCGGGCGGTCCGCATCCTGAGGCAGGTCTGCGCGGCCCTCGCCGAGGCACACGGCATCGGGCTCATTCACCGCGACATCAAGCCCGCGAACATCCTGCTCTGCGAGCGGGGTGGCATCCCCGACATCGCCAAGGTGCTCGACTTCGGCCTCGTCAAGGACGTCTCGGACACGTCGGCCGCCCGACTGACGAACGAGAACGTGCTCCACGGAACGCCGCAGTACATGGCGCCCGAGGCGATCCGCGATTCCGGCAGCGCCGACCCGCGCAGCGACCTGTACGCGCTCGGCGCGGTCGGCTATTTCCTGCTCACGGGCACGCCCGTCTTCGCGGGCAAGAGCCCGCTCGAGACGATCCACCACCATCTGCAGACGGAGCCCGAGTCTCTGTCCCGGCGGCTCGGACGCCCGGTGCCCGAGCAGCTCGAGGCGCTCATCCTCGCGTGCCTGGCCAAGGAGCCCGACCACCGACCCGAGAGCGCGAAGTTGCTCGCGCGCGCGCTCGCGGCCTGCGAGGGCGTGCCGCCGTGGGATGAAGCCGGCGCGCAGGGCTGGTGGAACGCACGCGCCCAGAGGAAGAACGCGGCCAGGACCGCCTGAGAAGTCGCCCGCCAGGGGCTCGCTGTAGCATCGCGGAATGGCCTGGCTTCGCCGCTTCGAGCGCCTCGCCTGGACCGTCGGGATTCTTCTCGTCGCCGTCTGGGTCGCCGCGTACGCCCACAAGTCCGTTCTTTCACGCCGCGACCTCGCGCGCTTCGAGACGGCAATCCGCGCACGCATCACTCCGGCGCGCGTCCTGCCCGGCGAGACGCCTCCCGACCAGACCCTCTGGTCGAAGGAGCGCGTTCGCGCCTACGAGGAGAGCCTCCGGCAGAAATCTTCCGACCCGCTCGCCGTCCTGCGCATCCCGAAGATCGGGCTCGAGGTCGCGGTCCTCGACGGCACGGACGACCTGACGCTCAACCGCGCCGTCG
>JBGPGG010000191.1:0-3206 GCA_041483715.1 Thermoanaerobaculia bacterium | reverse complement strand
GATGTTGATCGTGCCGATGCTGAGCTTGTCGGGGTTGGCCTTGGCAAACGCCATGAGGTCCCGGACCGAGCCGATTTTCGAATCGGAATTCACGACCAGCACGAGATCGAAGAATCCGACCGTGGACACCGGCGCAAAATCGGCTACCGCGTCGTAGGGCAGCGACTTGAACAGGGACGCGCTTACGGCGTTCCCGTTGGTGATGAAGAGCAAGGTATACCCGTCGGGTTCGGCCTTCGCGACCGCTTCGGAAGCGATGATGCCGCCGGCGCTTGGCCGGTTCTCGACGAGCATCTGCTGGCCCATCGTCTCGCTCATTTTCTGGGCGAGCATCCGGGCGGTGATATCGGCCACGCCACCCGCGGCAAACGGAACCAGAAGCTTTACAGGACGCGTCGGGTAGCCTTGCGCGGAGGCGATCGAACCCGCCGCTGCAAGAGCAACGGCGCACAGGCATCGCAGGAGAAACATGGGCTTCACTCGTGAAGGGACGGAACGATGGACGATAGCTTACCCGCTTTCTTCCAGGCGGAGAATCCCGAATCCCCCGTAGAGATTCTTCCATTGATCTCCACGGTGCGCACGATCTCGATGACCTGGGTTACGATCCACAAGTATCCGGGTACCGACCACCGGGTTTTTCCCGCAAGCACGTCGACGCACAGGACAGGAGAGCTTCGGTGAAGGGACTGAGCAAGTCCGGCATCGCAGCCGATGCCATCGGCCGGCCGCTGCCGCGCAAAGAGGATTTCCGGCTCCTCACCGGGGCCGGCCGGTTCAGCGACGACTTCAATATCGAAGGACAGGCGCACGCCGCGATGGTCCGCTCGCCCCACCCGCATGCACGCATACTCCGCGTCGATGCGGCTCAGGCGCGCGCGATGGCCGGCGTTCTGGGCGTCTACAGCGGCGCCGATTGCGCTGCCGACCGCCTCCGCCCGATCCCGCACAATCCCCTGCCCTCGACGCGGGACGACATGAAGCTCACCGGCCCGGGAGGCGGGGGGATCTTCGAGGGACCTCACGTCCTGCTGCCGACCGACAAGGCACGCCATGTTGGCGAAGCCGTGGCGATGGTTGTCGCAGAAACGAGAGATCAAGCCGCCGATGCAGCCGAGGCCGTCGCCGTCGATTACGAAGCGTTGCCCTGGGTAACGCACTCCGAGGACGCCCTCGACGCCAGCCCGGGCGCGCCGACCGTGTGGGAGGAGGCGCCGGGCAACGTGCTCGTCGACACGACTTTCGGCGAGAGCGAGGCGACCGACCGCGCCTTCGCCCAGGCGGACAAAATCGTCAAAATGAAATTCCACATCGGGCGGTGCACCGCCGTCGCGCTGGAGCCCCGCGCGGCTCTCGGCGCCTGCGACGCGAGCACCGGCCGCTACACCCTCCATGTCGGGAGCGGCGGTGCCGTCCGCATCAAGAGAGACCTTGCATCCGTACTCGGCATCGAGCCCGGCGCCCTGCGTGTGCTCTGCCCCGACGTGGGCGGAAATTTCGGATCGAAGAACCGCGCCTACGTGGAATACGGACTCGTCCTCTGGGCGTCTCGCAAGCTCGGGCGGCCGGTAAAGTTCACTGCGACGCGGTCCGAAGCGTTCCTCTCCGACTACCAGGGGCGGGATCTCGTGAGTGAAGTCGAGCTTGCGCTACGCTCCGACGGAAAGTTTCTCGCGCTGCGCGCTTCCAATCTCTCCAATGTCGGCGCTCGTTGCGTTTCGCTCTCGCCGCTCTCGAAGGGATCGGGCCTCGTCACCGGCACGTATGAGATACCCGCCGCGACGTTGAGGAGTCGCGCGGTCTTCACCACGACCGCCCCGACCAACCCGTATCGCAGCTCCGGCCGCCCCGAGGTCAATTTTGCGCTCGAGCGCCTGATCGACACCGCCGCAAAAGAGTTGGCGTTCGACCGGATCGAGTTGCGACGAAAGAACCTGGTTCGTCCTGATGCGATGCCCTACCGGAACGCGATGGGAATGCTCTACGACAGCGGTACCTACGAGGCCAACATGGACCTCGCGATGAGAATCGCGGACTGGAACGGGTTCGATGCCCGCCGCATGTCGGCGGCCGTGCGCGGGAAGCTCCTTGGGATCGGACTCGCGAACTACGTCGAGTCCTCGATTGGCTCGCCGAGAGAGCGCGCCGAGATCACGGTCACGCCTGCGGGCCGCGTCAGGGTCGTCGTCGGCACACAGCCCTCCGGCCAGGGCCACGAGACCAGCTTCGCCCAGGTGATTTCCACGCTTCTTGCCGTTCCCGCCGAAGCCGTGGACATTCTCCTGGGCGACACCGACGTCGTCAGCGTCGGTGGCGGATCGCATTCCGGCCGCTCGATGCGCCACGCCGCGGCGGTGTTTGCGATAGCCGCAAAAGAGCTGATCGAGAACGGAAAGAGAATTGCCGGCTTCCTTCTGGAAACGCCTGCGGCGGAGGTCTCGTTCGACGAGGGCCGCTTCTCATCGCCACGCGGGGACAAGTCCTTCGACTTCCTTGAGCTTGCGCGGGAAGCGGCGGCGGGCCTCCTCCCCGGGCAACTCGGAAACGGGCTCGCCGTCGTCGCCGACAACGAAATGCACGACCCGGTGTTCCCCAACGGGTGCGCGATCTGCGAGTGCGAAGTCGACCCGGAAACCGGGCAGGTCGGGATCACCCGGTATGCGGCAGTCGATGACGTCGGGCGTTGCGTCAATCCGCTGATCGTCCACGGCCAGACGCACGGCGGCGCTGCGCAAGGGATCGGCCAGGCGATCTCGGAAATCTGCCACGTCGATCCGGCGACCGGACAGTCGCTCGCCGGCTCGCTCATGGACTACGCGCTGCCGCGCGCCGACACCCTGCCTTCATTCAGCGCAGAGATCGTAGAAATCCTGTCGCCGACAAATTCCCTCGGCATCAAGGCCGCGGGGGAAGGCGCCACGACGCCCGCGCCCGCGGCTGTCGTCAACGCGGTCGTCGATGCGCTGCGCGAGTACGATGTTCGCGACATCGACATGCCCGTGACGCCGCAGAGCGTCTGGCGGGCGATCCGGGAGGCAAGACAATGAAAGCAGCACGCCCGATATCGACCTTCGCGCTCGTCTTCGCAACGTTTTGCTCTCTTGCACAGGCGCAGCCGGCCGGGCAGGCGTATCCGAAAGGCCCGGTGCGCCTGATCGTGCCCTTTCCGGCGGGAGGCGGCGTGGACGCCGCGGGCCGCATCCTCG
>JBGPGG010000190.1:0-3212 GCA_041483715.1 Thermoanaerobaculia bacterium | reverse complement strand
CTGCCGGGCGCCGGAGTCCGGCTGGAGGTGTCGCGCGCGGCGCCGAACAGTCCCGGAGAGCTCGCGAAGTTCAGCGGCCTGGTAGAACGGCTGCGCGCGCGGGGAGTGAGGCCGCTCGACGAGAGTAAGACGGACGGGAGCCGCTGCCCTGATGGCAACACTCGCCACGGCGTTTCGCTCGGCCCTCGCGTAGATATGATTCCTCCCCGGAGGCGCGATGGCGGGACGCGTTGAGGATCGGCTGAGAGAGCTCGGGATCGGGCCCGTTCCCCGGCTCGTGGTCGCGGCGATGATGGTAGTCCTGCTGCGGGCATCGGCGGCCGCCACGGAACCGACGCCGGCCCCGACGCCGCAGCCTTCCATCAAGCTGCCGCCGGAGCTCGCGCGCGTGCTGACCGACTACGAGTCGGCGTGGCGCGCCCGCGACGCCGCCGCGCTCGCGCGGCTCTTCGCGGAGGGCGGGTTCGTGCTTTCGACCGACCGGCTGCCGGTGCGGGGCCGCGCCGCGATCGAGAAGCACTACGCGGGCGCGGGCGGGCCGCTCTCGCTGCGCGCGTTCTCGTACGCGACGGCGGGCCGGGTGGGCTACATCCTCGGGGGGTTCGCGCGGCGCGAGGGGGAAGCGGACATCGGGAAGTTCACGCTCACGCTCTCGAAGAGCGCCGACGGGCGATGGCTCATCTTCTCGGACATGGACAACGGGAACCAGCGGTAAGACGCTGCCGCGCTGCGCCGCGGGAAAGGAATCGTGATCGGTTAGGCTTCCAGCTTTCAGGAGGACCGGTATGGCGGACAAGAAAATCATCGCGGTGGCGGGCGCGACCGGGGCGCAGGGCGGCGGACTGATGCGGGCGATTCTAGCGGACCCGAGCGGGGGCTTCGCGGCGCGAGCGCTGACGCGGGACGCGAAGTCCCCGAAGGCGCAGGAGCTCGCGAAGCAGGGCGCCGAGGTCGTGACCTGCGACCTGGACGACGCGGAGAGCGTGCGGCGCGCGTACGCGGGAGCACACGGCGCGTACTGCGTCACGAACTACTGGGAGCACTTCTCGCCGGACCGAGAGATGGCGCAGGCGCGCGCGATGGCTGCCGCGGCAAAGTCCGCCGACCTCGGGCACGTCATCTGGTCCACGCTCGAAGACACACGCAAGTGGATCCCTCTCTCCGACGACCGCATGCCGACGCTGATGGGCAAGTACAAGGTGCCGCACTTCGACTCGAAGGGCGACGCGAACCATGTCTTCACGGACGCGGGCGTGCCGACGACGTTGCTGCTGACGTCCTTCTACTGGGACAACCTCATTCACTTCGGAATGGGCCCGAAGAAGGGCCCCGACGGCAAGCTCGCCTTCACGCTCCCGATGGGCGACAAGAAGCTGCCGGGCATCGCCGTGGAGGACATCGGGCGGTGCGCCTACGGAGTTTTCAAGAAGGGCGGGGAGTACGCCGGCAAGACCATCGGCATCGCCGGCGAGCACCTGACGGGCGCGCAGATGGCCGCATCGCTCGGCAAGGCGCTCGGCCAGGAGGTGCGCTACAACGCCGTGCCGTTCGAGGTTTACCGCGGGTTTGGATTCCCCGGCGCCGAGGACCTCGGCAACATGTTCCAGTTCAAGCACGACTTCGAGGACTACTACTGCGGAGCGCGCAGCATCGCCTTGTCGAGGGCGCTGAACCCGGCCCTGCAGACCTTCGACCAGTGGCTCGCGAAGAACAAGAGCCGCATACCGCTCGAGTAGACGGGTGGCCCATGATCCAGGAGCTGCGCACGGTCATCTCCAACGTGCCGTGAGCGGCGAGAGCGAGCTTCGATGACGGTCCTCTCGTACGCGCACGGAGCGAGCGCCGTGCCGCTGCTCGGAGAGACGATCGGGGAGAACCTGCGGCGGACGGTCGCATCGTGGGGCGTCTGAAGGACATGATCGTCCGCGGAGGCGAGAACGTCTATCCGCGGGAGATCGAGGAGTTTCTCTACACGATTCCGGAGGTGAGCGACGCGCAGGTCATCGGGGTCCCTAACGAGAAGTACGGCGAAGAGGTGATGGCCTGGGTCAAGCTGCGCGAGGGGATCTCGCTGTCGGAGGAGCGGCTGCGCGCAATGTGCGAGGGGCGGATCTCGACCTTCAAGATCCCGCGCTACTGGAAGTTCGTCGACTCCTTCCCGATGACCGTGACCGGCAAGATCCAGAAGTTCCGGATGCGCGAGATCGCCATCGAGGAGCTCGGGCTAAAGACGGGCGCCGGCCGTGCCGCAGACGGGCGCGGGTGAGCGGTGACGCGTATTCGTCTGGCGGCCGCGGAGGACTTGCCCGCGCTCCAGGAGCTGATCCCGATCTCGGCGCGCGAGCTGTCGCGCGGCTACTACACGCGGGAGCAGACCGAGAGCGCGATCCGGTACGTCTTCGGCCCGGACAGCCGGCTCATCGCCGACGGGACCTACTTCGTCGCCGAAGACGGCGCGGTGCTCGCCGGCTGCGGCGGCTGGAGCCGGCGGCGGACGCTCTACGGCGGAGACCAGATGAAGGCCGGGGAGGATCCGCTCCTCGACCCGGCGACGGATGCCGCGCGGGTCCGCGCCTTCTTCGTGCATCCGGCGTTCGCGCGGCGCGGCATCGGATCCGGGATTCTCGGGGCCTGCATGGACGCGGCCCGGGCTGCCGGCTTCCGGCGGATGGAACTTGCCTCGACGCTTCCGGGCGTGCCGTTGTATGAGGCCTTCGGCTTCGAGGCGCGCGAGCGGATCGAGGTACCGATGCCGGACGGCCTGACGCTTCCGGTCATCCGCATGGAGCGTGCGCTCGATGACCGCTGACGCGCGCGGCGCGGCAAGACTCGGGCTCGTAGGGTTCCGCTGGGACGAGAGCTCGTCCTTTCTGCGCGGCACCGCGGACGCGCCGCCGCTCATCCGGAGCGCCCTCGCCTCGGAGTCGTCGAACCAGTGGAGCGAGTGCGGCGTGGAGTTGAAGTCCGGGAGCTTTGCGAAGCTCGTCAAGGAGCTCGAGGGCAAGATGCTCGCTTCCGACTGACCGGTCGGCGCGCTCATGCTGCTGCGCTTTCTCTATCGGGGCCTTCGAGCCCGGTGGCGCGACCAGAGGGCGGAGATCGCGGCGCTCGTCGGCGCGATCCGGCCGGGCGAGGCGGCCGTCGACGTCGGCGCGAACAAGGGAAGCTTCCTGCCTTCGCTCTCGTGGGCCGCGGGGCCGGGGCGCGTCGTG
>JBGPGG010000189.1:0-3314 GCA_041483715.1 Thermoanaerobaculia bacterium | reverse complement strand
GGAAATGTTCGGCAAAGGGCCCGACGGCAAGATGACCAAGATCATGGAGATCGAGTACGCGCGTAAGAAGTAGGCAACGCCGGACGGCGGCGGTGGAGGCGGCTGGGGCGGCTTCCACGGTGGCGGCTGGGGGGGCGGCGGGGGTGGTTTCCGCGGCGGGGGTGGATTCCGCCGGTAACCTCGCGGAATTTGTCATAAGATAACCGGCCAACTTAATAGCGAAGTTCGAACAGCAAGAAAAGGAGAGAGATGAGAAAAGCAGCTATGGCTCTCGGAATCCTGGGCAGCGTTCTCACCCTGGCATGCTCCACGCTGACGACGGCGGTCGACTACGACCACACCGTCAACTGGTCTCAGTTCCACACGTTCCAGCTCGCCGAGGGAACAAAGGATCCGGTGACGTTCACGCAGAAGCGCATCGAGGACGCGGTCACGGGCGCGCTGACCGGCAAGGGCTGGACCGTCGCCTCCTCGAACCCCGACATCCTCGTCTACACGCACGTCGTCCTGACTAACCAGAAACAGTGGAACACGACTAGCATGGGTGGCGGCTTCGGCTATGGCCGAATGGGCGGGGGGATGGCGTCGGCCACCGAGACCAACATTCCGATCGGCACCCTCGTCGTCGACCTCGTCAACCCGAAGACAAAGGAGATGGTGTGGCGCGGCACGGCGAGCGACCAGGTCTCCGGCAGCGGCGAGGACCAGGGCAAGGTCCAGGACGCCGTGGCCGCGTTGTTCAAGAACTTCCCGCCGACCCCGGGAAGCAAATAAGCGAAGCGACTCGATCCTTTTTCACGGCGGCCGGGCCAGTTGCCCGGCCGCTTCATTTCGTAACGCCGCCCGGGACCCCAAGGAGGCCAGATGATCCGCAGACGATTCGCCCGCGCCCTCGCCACGCTTGTATTCGCGCTCGGTTTGGCCGCCTACGCGTCCGACGCAAAGGCTCAGCAACTCATCATCAAGGGCATGTACGGCATGATGAGCGGGACCCAGGCCCCCCCCGGGGTCTACGCGGGCGCGTTCGGCGCGGTCTCGTGGGCCGACACGATCAAGGGCCCCAACGGCAACAGCGTGGAGGGGCCCAATCTCACACAGGAACTGTTCGGGCCCCTCGTTATGTGGGTGTCGGACTTCAAGATCCTGGGCGGCAATTACGGCGCCGTCGTGGGGATCCCCTTTGCCAACTTCTTGCTGGATTCTCCGCGCCTCGACAACGGGGGCGCGTCGACCGGCATCGCGCTGTCCCAGCTCTACGCGGTCCCGGTGAGCATCGGCTGGCACTCGGATAAGAAGATGCCGATCTTCGGTGGAGGCACCGACGTCACGTTCGCGTACGCCTTCTATGCGCCCACCGGCCGCTACACGCCGGGCGCCCTGAACAACACCTCGCTCGGCATGTGGTGCAACGAGCTTTCGGTGCGGGCCACGGGCTTCGTCGACAAGGAGAAGAACTGGCATGCCGCCGGGGCCCTCTTCTACGACATCAACAGCAAGAAGGAAGGCGTCGACTGGAAGCAGGGCAACGCAATCAACTACATGTGGGGCGTCGGCCGCAACTTCGGCGCGCCCAAGACCCCCCTCAGCGGATGGGTCGGCCTCGCCGGCTATGCGCAGTGGCAGGTGAGCTCGACCACCGGCGCCGACGTGCCTCTCATCCTGCAAAACAACAAGACGACGATCTACGGAGTCGGCCCGGAGCTCACGGCGCTCGAGGGCGCGTTGACCGTCCGTTACTTCTGGCAGTACGGCGGCAAGACCTCGACCCAGGGCCAGGGCTTCTACGTCCAGTTCGCCATGCCGTTGCCTTTCTGAGCAGCTCCGCCTAGAACGTCCAGCCGAGGGATAGGACGGGGCCCCAGTCGTTCTTCGCCTGCTGGGTCGAAGGATCGCGGCTGTCGTAGCTGTCGAAGATGGACAGGCTCAGGTAGAAGTCCCGCACGATCTCCCGCTTGGCCTGCACGTTGAACTCGACGCGCACGCGACCGGAATCGGTCAGGTACGGCAGGACCTGGAGCGTTGCATTCACGGTGATCTTTGGAAAGTCGTAGGTGAACGCGGAATACTGGGCGGCGATGACGGCGGCGACCTCGTAGGTCGGCGCTCCGTCGACGGGGTCCTCATGGTCGCCGGAGATCCCGAGAAGGGCGCCGAACGTCGTCCTGTTGGTCTGGACGAAGTACCGCCCGTAGCCGGCGCCGAGCGAAACACGCAGATCGAGGCCGAGGTCGAGATTGCGGTCCGCGCCCCCGAAGCCGGCAACGAACCAGCGCTCCTTCAGGAATTTCTGGTAGCCCAGCGTGAAGTTCGCGCGCTGCGAGGAGGGGACGCCGCTCTGGCTGCTGAAGAAAGTGCTGAGCGCCGCCGATGCGGCAAAGGTCGGCCTGCGGAAGACCGCGTTGGCATTGAGCGTGAGCTGCACGATCGCGCTCGCCTGCGTGTAGTTGAATCCGAGGTCGAGCGAGCCGTCCCAGCGACGCCAGAACGTCTGCTGGATCGGCGAGATCCGGACCACCGCGAGGAATTCGAGCGTCGTGGTCTTGCCGTCCGCGACGACGTCGAGTTTCCCGGGCGGCGCGGATGGGGCCAAACTGCCGTAGTAGTAGCTGCCGTCCGTCGTCTCGACCTCGAACCGCTTGTCCGACGCGATGCTGGTGATCCTGTTCCACTTGAGGGACAGGTCGCTCCCGATGTCCGTTTCGACCGAGAGGCGCCCGGCCGCATACGACTTGATCTCGCCCGTCACGCGGTCGCCGTTGAAGAGGACGATGACGTCGGCCTTCTGTGCGAGTGCCGTGCCGGCCAGCGCGAAGAGCAACAGGCCGGCCACCGGGAGCACCCTCGCCGACTTCATCTGAAGACGATTCTAGCCCGGACCAAATGAAAAGCCCCCGCGCGAGCGGGGGCTTCGGTTCGAGAAGGACGCGAGGCTATTTCGAGGCCGTGACCACGAGGGCGTCGCCCTTGTCGTCCACCACGGCCGCCCCGCACGCGGTCGAGGCTCCGCTCGCATCGAAGGCGCAGCCATAGAGACCCGCCGCCTGGGCCGCGCACTCGCTCTTGTCGAGCTCGGCCGCCCACCAGCCCGAGCCGGCCGGCTTGTTGCGTGTGTTGCCCTTGCCGTAGACCGCGATGAGCATTCCGCCTGTCCCCGTGCCGCCGTTCGAGCACGTGAACGTGCCTTCCTTGTAAATGTAGAGGACCTTGTCCTCGTCGTCCCACAGCATGCTCGCCTCGTCCACGTTGCCGTCGCCGTCCACGTCGATCTTTTCGACCCAGAGAGAATCCGTGTCGGTGGCCGAGTTCGCCGTGTT
>JBGPGG010000188.1:0-3345 GCA_041483715.1 Thermoanaerobaculia bacterium | reverse complement strand
GACCGAATCGCGCAGCCGCCCGGCGGGCCTTCCGAGACCTTCCTGCGCGAGACGGCGCGAGAGCTTTCAATGTCGATCCTCGCGAGCATTCCGGAGGCGGGGCAGCCGCGGCCGCGCAACATGGCCATCCTCGCCGGCCCCGACGGCGCGGTCACGCGCTACGCCAAGATCCATCCGTTCACCTTCGGCGGCGAGGACCGCGTTTACACGGGAGGCGACCGGATCGTCACCGTCGCCGTGGAGGGGGTCCGCGTCACCCCCTTCGTCTGCTACGATTTGCGCTTCCCGGAGCCCTTCCGCCTCGCTGTCGAAGAGACGGACCTCTTCGCCCTCGTCGCCAACTGGCCCGAGGCGCGGCGCGAGCACTGGCGTACACTCCTGCGCGCCCGCGCGATCGAGAACCTCTGCTACGTCGCGGGCGTCAACCGCGTCGGCGAAGGCGGCAAGCTCCGCTACACGGGCGACTCCGCCGTGATCTCCCCCTGGGGAGAAGTTCTTGCCGAAGGCTCCGCGAAAGAAGCGATCCTCGTATGCGACGTCGAGCCCGCCGCCGTCCGCGACGCCCGCGCGAAGTTCCCGGCCCTGCGCGACCGCCGGCCCGAGGCGTACAGGCGCTGATCAGCGCCGGCCGGCGCCCTGGCTTGCGAACGCCGCGAGCGCCTCGACGCCGCCGGCGATCGTCTCGTCGGACACGGAGAACGAAAAGCGCAGGTGGCCCTCGCCCTCGGGGCCGAAGACGACGCCGGGGACGGTCGCGATGCGCGCTTCGTCGAGCAGCGTGCGCGCGGCCTGGCGCGAGTCGCTGCCGAGCCAGGACGGGGTCTTCGGAAAGAGGTAGAGCGCGGCCCGCGGCGTCTCGAGCTCGAAGCCCGCGGCCGCGAGGCCCGCGACGAGCCGGTCGCGCCGGGCGCGATAGCCGGCCTTCCACTCGGCGACGAACTCGGTGCCGCGCGCCAGCGCTTCGACGCCGGCCCACTGCGTGGGCGTCGAGACGCCGTTCGTGCTGTAGAGGACGACCGTCTTGACGGCCGACTGGTAGCGAGCGGGCGCGATCAAGTAACCGAGGCGCCATCCCGTCATCGAGTAGCTCTTCGAGAGCGTGAAGACCGTGATGGTCCTTTCGTACATTCCCGGAAGCGAGGCGATCGCGGTGTTCGGCTCGCCCTCGTAGATGAGGTCCTCGTACGCCTCGTCCGAGATCACGGCGAGGTTGCTCCGGCGCGCGAACTCGGCGACCTCCTCGACCTCGTGCCGCGAGAAAACGTCGCCGGTCGGGTTGTTGGGGCAGTTCCAGTAGAGAACTTTGGTCTTCGAGGTCGTGCGGCGCGCCAGCGTTTTCGCGAGGCCTTCGCGCCGCGCTTCGGCGGTGGGGACGAGGACCGCCTTCGCCTGGTGGTACGCGACGAGGTCCACGGTCGGCGTCCAGTAGGGCGAGAACATCAGGACTTCGTCGCCCGGGTCGAGCAGCGTCGCGAACGCGGCGAAGAGGCCCTGCATGCCCCCGTTGACGACGACGGGGCTCTCGTCGTCGGCCGGGATGCCGTTTCGCTCGCGCACCTTCGCGAGGACCGCGTTGCGCAGCTCCGGGATGCCCGACGAGGGCGCGTAGCGCGTCTCATTGCGTGCGAGCGCGTCGGTCATCGCGGCCTTGACCGGCTCGGGCGTGTTCATCCAGGGCTCGCCGCCCTCGAAGCGCCAGACCTTCTGCCCGGCGGCGAGCAGCTCCATGACGCGGTTGCGGACGCGCACGATCTCCGAGAAGCCGACGCTGTCGAAGCGCCGGGCCGGCCGGGGAAACGACGCTTCGGTCACGCCCGCCGCCTCAGATCACGGTCCGGCGGCCCGGGCCCATCGCGAAGTACAGGATCATGCCGAGGAAGGGGAGCAAGATGACGAGGACGATCCACAGCAGCTTCGTCCCGCTGTCGGCCGAGCTCTTCAGGATCGACACGATCGCGATGATGTCGAGGACGAATACGAGGACCCCGATGAGTTGCAACATCGTCTCTCCTTTCGCGCCGTAGGAGCGGCCCTTGCGGCCGCCCGCGGGAGGGGCAAGCCCCTCCCCTACGGCAACACCCCTATAGTTTCTCCGAGATCGCCTTCTGCTGCGTGAAGAGATACAGATACTCGCGGCCGCCGGCCTTCGAGTCCGTGCCGGACATGTTGAAGCCGCCGAAGGGATGCACGCCGACCAGGGCGCCGGTGCACTTGCGGTTCAGGTACAGGTTGCCGACGAAGAGCTCGCGCTTTCCGCGCAGGAGCCGCTCGCGGTCGCGCGAGTAGAGCGAGCCGGTCAGGCCGTACTCGCTGTCGTTGGCGACGGCGATGCCCTCCTCGAAGCTCTTCACCTTCAGGACCGCGAGCACCGGTCCGAAGATCTCCTCGCAGGCCAGGCGCGCCGACGGCCGGACGCCGTCGACCACGGTCGGCATGACGAAGTATCCCTGCTTCGGTCCGGCCTTGCCGCCGGCGACTATGCGCCCTTCCTTCTTCCCGATGCCGATGTACTCGAGGATCTTGCGCTGCGCGCTCGCGTTGATGACCGCGCCGACGTTGTGCTTCGGGTCGCGCACGTCGCCAACGGAGAGGGCGTTCGTCTTTGCGATGACGCGCTCGAGCAGGTCGCCGTGCACCTTGCTGTGAACGATGAGGCGCGAGCACGCCGAGCATTTTTGGCCCTGGAACCCGAACGCGGCGGCAACGACGCCGCTGGCAACCTCCTCGACGTCGGCCGTCTCGTCCACGAGGATGAAGTCCTTGCCGCCCATCTCGAGGATCGCCCGCTTGATCCAACGCTGGCCCGGCACGACGCGCCCGGCCTTCTCGCTGATCTGGACTCCGACCTCGCGGGAACCCGTGAACGCGATCAGGCGCGTCTTCGGGTTCTCGACGAGTGCGTTGCCGACCGTGGAGCCGCCGCCCGTCAGGAAGTTGAGCACGCCGTCGGGCACGCCCGCCTCATCGCAGGCCTCGAGAAACATCGTCGCGATGCCCGCGGCGTCGGACGAGGGCTTCAGCACGACCGTGTTACCGGCGACGAGCGCAGCCGTCGTCATGCCGCACAGGATCGCGAGGGGGAAGTTCCAGGGCGGGATGACCACGCACACGCCGAGCGGGATGTGCTCGATCTCGTTGCGCTCGCCCGGGTATGGGGTCATGGGCTGCGGCAGGGCGAGGCGCTCCATCTCGCGCGCGTAGAACTCGCAGAAGTCGATGGCCTCGGCGGTGTCGCCGTCGGCCTCCGGCCAGGACTTCGACTCCTCGAGGACCATCATCGCGGAGAACTCGTGCTTGCGGTGGCGCAGGATCGCGCCGATCCGCAGGATGAGCGCCGAGCGCTCG
>JBGPGG010000187.1:0-3430 GCA_041483715.1 Thermoanaerobaculia bacterium | reverse complement strand
GTAGATCGTCCGCCACATCCACCAGGCGACGAAGCCGGAGAAGTTGATCCCGAAGATCTGCGCCACGCCCGTGCGGCGCCCGAGCGAAGCGAGCTGGCCAATCGTCTTGAAGCGAAACGGCCGGGGCTTCTCGCCGCGCAGGGAGCCGAGGATGTTCCGCGCGACGACGCGCCCCTGGCGAATGGCGTGCTGGGCCGTGGGCGGATGGAAGCCGCCGGTCGCGGGGTCCGGGACGAGCGCGCAATCGCCGAGCGCCCAGACGCCGGGCCAGCCGGCGACCTGGAGCGTCTCGTCGACGCAGACGCGGCCCTTCTCGGTCTTGCACGGCAGCGTCTTGACGAGCGGATTGGGCTGCGTACCTGCCGTCCAAATGATAGTCGCGGCGTTCACCTCGGACCCGTCCGACAGGCACACACCGCGCTCGGTGACGCACGTGACCTTCGTCTTGCTCTGGATCTCGACGCCCCGCTCTTCGAGCTTCCTCTGCGCATAGCGGCCGAGCTTCTCGGAGAGCTCCGGCAGAATCACCTCGCCCGGGTGGACGAGGATCATGCGCACTTGCTCGCGCGGGATGTGCGGGTAGAACGGCAGAGCCTGGTGGACGAAGTCGTTCATACCGGCAATCGTCTCGACGCCCGCGAACCCGCCGCCCGCGACGACGAACGTCATGAGGTGGTCCCGGTCCGGGGCGCCGCACTCGGTCTCGGCTTCCTCGAGCTGCTCGATCATCCGGTTGCGCAGGGCGATCGCGTCGCCGAGCGACTTCATCGTGATCGCGCGCTCCTCGAGGCCCGGCAGGTTGAAGAAGTTCGTAACCGAGCCCGGGGACAGGACGAGGTGGTCGTACGGCAGCTCGTGCGTATGCCCGTCGCCGTGCGACACCGTCACCTTTCGCGCGACCAGGTCCACCTTCTCCACGTCCCCGTCGAAGAACTCCATGTTGGAGACGAGCTTGCGCACGGGGCTGACGATGTTCGTGATGTCGAGGTCGCTCGCCGCCACCTCGTGGAGCATCGGGGTGAACAGGAAGAAGTTGTCCCGGTTCACGATCGTCACGTCCACTTCGGGATGCCGGAACAGCCATTTGTCCAGCTCCAGGGCCGTGTAAATGCCCCCGAAGCCGCCGCCGACGATCACGATTTTCTTGCGGGAGTCTGATCATCGCAGGTCAGATGCCGGGGCCGGGCTAGAGGTTACGGGTTGCGGGCGCCGATTTTCGGGTTCGAATGCCGCTCGCCGCGCCATGTCCAGACCAGCAACAGCGCCACGACGGCGTGCAGCGCAACGGCCGGCCACAACAGCAAGCCCCCCAGGTGCCCGACCGTGCCCAGGAAAGCGAGGTACAGGGCAATCAGCGCGTTGTAGGTCAACATCGCCCGGAAGGCCGCCGAGCCGCTCTCGGCGCGCTGCCGGCTCGGCCAGCACGCCAATCCCAGCGCGAGCAACGCGATGCCGAAGCATCGGCCAAGCAGCGTCCCCACATCGGAGACCTCGGTGCCCAGCAGCAATCTCACGACGATCGAGGGATCGATCATCAGGACGAGACCGGTGCCGACCTCTACGACCGAGGCGAAGGCAAGAATCTTCTTCACGCTGCTCGTTTCGCTCACGGGTACCCTCCCACCATCGTCTCCGCCGCGGTATTCGCTCTCGGTACCGCGCGAGCTGGGATCGGGCGGCGCCGCGCGAGGCGGCGCTCCCGATCCAACCGCTGCCTGTCTATCCCTAGTCTCGCGCTCTGAAGAGTGCTTCCTCGATCTTCCTGTGGTCCCCTTCCGCCAGCTGCTCTTTTCCGAGGTGGAACGTCAGCTTGTCGATCTTGCCGGTGAAGCGGAACGGCAGCGTGTAGCTGTCGTCCACCGACGTCCGGGAATCGATTCCAACGTCGAAGCTTTCGTCTATGGTCATGATGATCGGAATCGTGTGCGGGATCGTCTGGCGGGCCAATTCCTTGCCATCAACCAGGAGCACGCCGGTGCCACCCTTGCCGAGGCCGGGTCCGTCGTACTTGAAGTCGAACCGGACCGAGTGCTTGCCCGGCTCGAGAGCATCGCCCATCCAGTCGCGGGCTCCCACGCCGGCCTCCCAGCGATACCGCTTCAGATCGAGGAGGTTGTAAACGAAGACCGGCTTGCCCTTGAGCAGGTAGAGGCCGTAGCCGCCGAATCGGCCGCCCAAGGTCACGATCATTCCCTCCGCACCGCCTTTTGGGATCGTCACCTCGGCGATGATGTTGTAGTCCCTGTTCAGAATGCTGGGAGCATTCCCGGTAGGAATGCCGGGATTCTCACCCGCGTAGGTGAAAACCGTTCGCCCGGCGGTCGCGCTCGGCCGCGCCGTCAGCATGCGCGTCAGGAGCGTGTTATCCAGGGGCAAGACGTTGTATTTCGCCGCCTCCTTCAGGAACAACGCCTGCAGCTCCTTGAGCTTGCCGGGATTTTTAGCCGCGAGGTCGTTGTTCTCGGAGTAGTCTTCGGCGATGTTGTAGAGCTCCCACTTATAGTCGGCGACGTCGGGCATCTTGCCAGTTCCCATCGCCCAGGGCGGGGAGGGCGGCGTCGTGGCGGCAATCCAACCGTCGTGGTAGATCGCTCGGTTGCTGAGCATCTCGAAATACTGCGTCTCGCGCTTCGACGGCGCATTGGCATTCGCCTTGTCGAACGTGTAGACCATGCTCACGCCTTCGATCGGCTTCTGCGCGATACCGTCGACCATGGCCGGTGCCTGGACGCCCGCCGCTTCGAGGATCGTTGGCACGATGTCGATCAGGTGATGGAACTGGGTGCGGATCCCGCCGACGTCCTTGATGTGGCCGGGCCACGAAATCGCCATGCCCTGCCGGGTCCCGCCGAAATGCGACGCCACCTGCTTGGTCCACTTGAAGGGCGTATCAAACGCCCATGACCATCCCACCGCCATGTGTGGGTAGGTCTTGTCGGAGCCCCAGCCTTCGTAATTAATGACCTCTTCGACCTCGGGGAGCTTCAGAATGCCGTTGTACACGGTCATCGTGTTCGCTGCGCCGGCCATGGAGCCTTCGGAGCTGGTGCCGTTGTCACCGTCGATGTAGATGATCAACGTGTTGTCGAGCTTGCCCATGTCCTCGACCGCCTGGATGACCCGGCCAATCTCATGGTCGGTATAGGCGGCATAGCCGGCAAAGACCTCCGCCTGCCGCGTGAAGAGCTTCTTTTCCAATAAGGAAAGCGAGTCCCACTTCGGTATCTCAGCCGGCCACGGGGTGAGCTGGGCGTTTTCCGGGATCACGCCGAGCCGCTTCTGATTGGCGAAGATCTGCTCGCGCATGACATTCCAGCCCATGTCGAACTTCCCCTTGAACTTGGCGATCCAGTCCTTGGTCGGCTGGTGCGGCGAGTGGGTGCCGCCGGGTACGTAGTAGACGAAGAACGGTTTCTCGGGTGCAGCCGCG
>JBGPGG010000186.1:0-3507 GCA_041483715.1 Thermoanaerobaculia bacterium | reverse complement strand
GACGCTCGAGGCGGACCCACGACCTGAACCGGGTTGCCCTCGTCCAATACGAAGACACTGCGCAACACCTCGTGACGGTTCTGAATCGCGTCCAGAGCCCGCCCGAGCACCTCCACGTCCAGAGACCCCACCATGCGGAAGGCCAGCGGAATGTTGTAAAAGGCCAGCCCCGGGTCCAGCCTGTCCAAAAACCAAAGACGCTGCTGCGCAAACGAAAGAGAAACGGGCGCGCTCGGATCCGGTCGTCGGGAAATCCTGCCGGCCGATGACGAGGCCCGCCCGGCATACCGGATTCGATCCTCCAGGCTCGCTCTCTGAATGGCGGTCAGTCGAGAGCGGCGCTCGCTCACTCCCCCGCTGAGTCTCTCCGGACCAGAAGCAGACTCGGCGAGCGCGTCACCTGGCGCGTCGCCTCGACCCGCGCCCTTCACCGCGTCGATGAGCGAGATCTCGATCGCCGGGCAGAGCGATGCGAGGGTCGGGTGTTCGAACAGCACCCGGATCCGCAGGTCGATCCCGAACGCCTGGCTCACGCGGGACACGACCTGAGTGGCTTTGAGCGAGTGACCGCCGAGATCGAAGAAGTTGTCGTGGATTCCGATTCGCTCCACGCCGAGGACCGCGGTCCAGATGGCCGCGACGACTTCTTCAACCGGGGTCCCCGGCAGCTCGATGGGTTGGCCGCGATTCTCTGCGGCATTCTCGGGCGCCGGAAGCGCTCGGCGATCCAACTTGCCGTTTGCGGTCAGCGGCAACGCCCTCAAGAAGACGAAGGAGGAAGGCAGCATGGCCGCCGGAAGACGCCCCGCAAGATACCTTCGCAGCTGCGCCGCCGTGTCGGGTCCCTGGTCCGGACTGACGACATAGGCGACCAACGTGGTCTCCCCCTGGGTGTCCGCCCGCCCGACCACGGCGCAGTTGGCGACCAGCCCATGTGCCGACAGGACCGCCGCCACTTCCGCCGGCTCCACCCGCACACCGCGAATCTTGACCTGATCGTCGAGTCGTCCGAAGATCGCCAGCGAGCCGTCGAGGCGGTAACGACCGCGATCACCGGTCCGGTACAGGATGTCGTCTTCGTCGATTCGAAATGGATTCGGAATGAACCGATCCTGCTGCTCGCGAGGCGCGTTGAGATAGCCGAGGCTCCGGAACGGCGTCCGAAGGACGATCTCTCCCACTTCTCCGATTCCGCAGAGCCGCGCTCCCTCCGTCAATATCAGAGCCTGCGTATCGGGGAGCGGACGGCCTACCGGCTGGACACCGGTCGGAGGATCCCTCGGAACGTCGAAAAAGCACTTTACCAGCGTGGTTTCCGTCGGTCCGTAGAGGTTGACGATGCGACCGGCCTCCGAGAATGCCGAGAACCAGCGCCGGACCAGCGCATCGGTCAACGGCTCTCCCGCAATGAAAGCCAAGCGGAGCCGCACGAGGCGTTCGTTGAGAGTCGGAGCGGCCAACCACGACTGCACCACCGACGGCACGGTGTGGAGGATCGTGATCCCCTCGCGTTCGAGCCACGACACGATCCGGGTCGAACCCGTCTCTTCGAACCGGTCGGGAAGGTGCAAGCTCGCTCCGCTGGTCAGCGGAAGAAACACATCTCTCAAGACGGCGTCGAACGAGAGACCGATCAACAGAGAGCAACGGTCGCCCGGGCCGACGTCGAACGTGTCCCGCTGCCACCGGAGGAAATGCGCCAGCCCTTTGTGAGATCCGAGTACGGCCTTGGGCACGCCGCTCGTGCCGGAGGTGAAGAAAATGTAGGCCGGGTCGTTTGGAGATACCCGAGGAAGGCGCGCGCTCGGGGAGAAGCTCTCTCCCGACAGGAGCATGCCGTTCTCGCCGACGGGCATGACAGGGAGAGAGCCCGGACCGCTCGTGTCGAAGTCTTCCGTCGATGGGCCGACGCTCAGGACACACCGAGCGTGCGCCTCCGAAAGCATCAACTTCCGGCGTTCGGCCGGCAGGGCCCCATCGAGCGTCAGCAGCACGCCCCCACTTCGGAGCACTCCGAGCATGCTGGCGATCAAGCCGAAGCTGCGTTGCCCGGCGACACCGACGACATCTCCCGGCGCCAGCCCCCGACTCAGAAGGCTTTCGCCGATGGCCCGGGAACGCTCCTCGAGATCTCGGTAGGTCCAGAGACGACCCTCCTCGGCGACCGCAGGGGCCGAAGGCGTGCGATCCGCCCACGAGAGAAAGTCGTCCGCCGCAATTCCCATCTCAGGCTCATGAATGGGGACCGCCGGATCCGGTAGAACGAGCCTGGCCGACTGGGTCAGCAGAGAGTAAGAGCGGATTGGCTCTTGTGGCGACATCGCGATCTGCTCGAGCAGGCCGGCGAACTGCTGCAGCATCTCCGACACGTACGCACCCTCAAAGAGGTCGGCGTCATAGACGGCCGAGAGCCGAAGGCCATTTTCTATCTCCGCCGCGTAGAGCGTCAGGTCGAAGAGGGACGCCGCCGCCGGAATCTCGATCCGTTCAACCATGACACTCCCCAGCCGCATTCGGGGGGCTTCCAGATTGAGCATGTTGAAGAACACCTGAAAGACAGGCGCTCGCGAGAGGTCTCGTTGCGGATGCAGTTCTTCGACGAGTTTCTCGAAGGGGAGGTCCTGGTGGGCGTAGGCCTCGATCGCGACCTCGCGAACGCGCCCGAGCAGTTCCCGGAAAGTCGGGTCGCCCGACAGGTCGGTCCTCAAGACCAGCGTGTTGACGAAGAAGCCGATCAGTCCCTCGATGTCGCTGCGATTGCGCCCGGCCACGGGAGTACCCACAACGATGTCCTCTTGCCCCGAGTGACGCAGGAGCAGGACCTGGAAGGCGGCGAGCAGCGTCATGAACAGCGTCGCGCCCTCTCGCTGGCCCAGCACCCGGATCGCCTCGGCCAGCTCCCGGGAAATCGAGACGGTCTCCGTCGCCCCCCGGAAACTCTGCCTCGAGGGGCGCGAACGGCTGGTAGGCAGCTCCAGGACGGCAGGGGCGCCTTCGAGCTGCCGCTTCCAGTAGGAGAGCTGCTCCTCGAGCATCTTCCCGTGCAGCCACCCCCGCTGCCAGACGGCAAAATCCGCGTACTGGATCGGCAGCGCCGACAAGGGCGACGGCCGCCCCTCGTGGTAGGCCTCGTAGAGCGCGGCAAGCTCCCGTTCGAAGATGTCAACAGACCACCCGTCGAAAACGGCGTGGTGAACGGTGACCAGCAGGACATGCTCCCGCTCGCCAAGACGCAGCAGCATCGCCCGCAGCAATGGTCCGCGGGCCAGATCGAAGGGCCTCTGCGCTTCCTTCTGAGCAACACGAAGAGCCTCCGTGTCGCGGGCGCCTGGCGCTAGGGCGCCGAGATCCAAGACCGACAGGGATGACGCTCGAGGCGGACCCACGACCTGAACCGGGTTGCCCTCGTCCAATACGAAGACACTGCGCAACACCTCGTGACGGTTCTGAATCGCGTCCAGAGCCCGCCCGAGCACCTCCACGTCCAGAGACCCCACCATGCGGAAG
>JBGPGG010000185.1:0-3581 GCA_041483715.1 Thermoanaerobaculia bacterium | reverse complement strand
TACCACTACGGGACCTGGGCCTCGATCCCGGGCTACGGCTGGTCCTGGGTGCCCGGAACCGTTTGGGCGCCGGCGTGGGTGACGTGGAGCTACAGCAACAACTACGTTGGCTGGGCGCCCCTGCCGCCCACCGTCGTTTTCGGCGCTTCGGGCTATTCCGGAAGCCCCGTCGTCGTGAGCCAGACGCACTACGTCTTCGTGCCCACCAGCCGCTTCGTCGGTAGCAACGTGAGCACGGTTCGCATTCCAGCACATCAGACCGCGCAGATCTTCCGGCAGACCAGGCCTGTGACGGGATTTGCGGTGTCGGGTGGCATCGTCCGCAACACGGCCCTTCCGATGGCGACCATCGAGCGTGCCGCCGGCGGCAAGATCGAGACGAGAAACATTCAGACCGCCGGAACGGCGCCACACGCGGTGTCGGCCGGGACCAAGCATCTTGCCGTCGTGGCGCCCGCGCGCGAGGTGAAAGCCGCCGTGGCTGCCCGGCCGCAGGCCGTTTCCCATGCCCCCGAGTCTTCTAGAGAGCAGAAGCACGCCAACGCACCGGTCGATCGTCAGTCCGAGAGCGCGAAGGCTCCGAAAGCCAAGAACGCACCGCCCGTAGAAACGCATCGCCAACCGGCCGAGGCTCCCGCGGCGCACCAGCAGGCACCGCCGCCCAAGCCCGAGGCGAATCGGCAGGCCGAACCGGCCTCGAAGGCCAAGCCGCAGAAAGAGCAACCGGCCGAGAAATCGCATCGCCAGCCGGCCGAGGCTCCCGCGGCGCACCAGCAGGCACCGCCGCCCAAGCCCGAGGCGAGTCGGCAGGCCGAACCGGCCTCGAAGCCCAAGCCGCAGGCCGTGAAAGAAAAACCGGTCGAGAAATCGCACGGCCAGCCGGCCGAGGCTCCCGCGGAGCACCAACAGGCACCGCCGCCCAAGCCCGAGGCGGGTCGGCCGGCCGAACACGCCTCGAAACCCACGCCGCACTCCGGGAAGGAAAAACCGATCGAGAAGGACAAGAAGCCGGACGGAGAAAAACCCTGAGGAGCGGGCGCGCATGGGCCGGACTTGATGATGGTCCGGCGATGCACGCTCGGCCACTCCGATGTCGGACACACCGGGTCGAGATCGCATACCAGGGCTGGATGGTTACGCGGTGAAAACTCAGCGACAGACCCAAAGACTGATGCGGAAAGTTTCGGCGAGGGACCATGCCCGCGGTTCGCCGCTGGCAAGAACCACGCTGGTGGCTTACTGCGACTTCGCATCGCCGGCATGCGCGCAGTCGTACCGCGCCATCAAGAAGATCCAGAAAGAGATGGGCACGCGTCTGCGGTACGTCTACCGCAGCTTCACCCAGCCCGGGCAATTCCGGCACTCCGAGGAGGCGGCCGAGGCCGCCGAGTGCGCATCCGCGCAGGGCAAGTTCTGGGAAATGCACGACTGCCTATTCGAAAGCAAAGCTCCGACGGACGAAATCCGGCCATACCGGCGCGCGGCGGAGGCCGGCCTGGACCTTTTTCGGTTCCGGCGCGAGATGCGCGCCCACGTCCACTCCGAGAAGATCCGGGGCATTCGGGAGGGTGGCGTCCGCAGCGGAGTCGCGGCGGCGCCGGCCTTCTTCATCAACTCCATCCGGTTTGAGAGCGCCTTCGGCCTGGCGACTCTGCTCGCGGCAATCCAGGCGGCCTCGGTTGGTGAGTCGTATCGGGTTGAAAACGAGGTTCCTGCGAATCGCCATTCAGGAGGAAAGCGCCAAGGCGCAATAGGAGGTTCCCCATGTTGATGACGATCGGTATCGTTCTACTGGTTCTCTGGGCTCTGGGTCTCGTCGCGTTTCATGTCTCGACGGGACTCGTTCACGTTCTCATCGTGCTGGCGGTGATCGCCATCGTGATGCACCTGATGAGAGGCGATCGCAGCATCGTGTAAACGGCTTTGCACCTGTTTCCATTGGCGGCTCCGATTGACCCGGATTTACCGGGTCGAAGGAACCGCTCCGAAAGATCAGAGGAACCCATGAATCGTCGTACTCGAGGAATTCTGACTGTTGCCGTCTCTATTACATTGGCTCTGTTGGTTGCGGCGTGCTCGACGACCCAGACCGCGGGACGCCAGATTGACGACACGACCATTCACGCCGCCGTCAAGGCGAAGCTCACGGGCGACCGCTTCTCGAACATCGTGAACATCGACATCAATGTGACCAACGGCATCGTGACTTTGGCGGGGGAGGTTCCGAACGCCCAGGTCAAAGCCGAGGCGCAGAGCGAGGCCCGTAAGGTCTCCGGCGTCGTCAAGGTCATCAACAATCTCCAGGTCAAGTCGCCCCCGTCGCCCTGATCTCCCCGCATTTTTGCATTACCAGCCGAGCCGGCATGCGGCTCGGCACTTTTTTTGTCCGTGGTAAGAAGCGATCTAATGCGAACACCCGCCAGCCCGATTCGGGCCGAAATCTTCTCGGCGGAGCATCTGGAACAGTTCGCCGGGACGCTCGCGGCCGAACAGCTCGTCCATCCCGGGAAGAGGCGCGGGCGGCGGCTGCTCCCGCGGCTGCGCGAGAATGCGCGAGTCCTCATTCGGTCGCACCGGGCGATCGCGGAGGCGAGCCGCCAGACCCGCACGGTTTCTCCCGCGGCGGAGTGGCTGCTGAACAACTTCCACATCGTCGAGGAACAGGTTCGAGAGATCCAGGAGGACCTCCCTCCGGGGTTCTATCGGGAGCTGCCAAAACTCGCCTCCGGACCGCTCGAAGGCTATCCGCGCGTGTACGGGCTGGCCTGGTCGTTTGTCGCGCACACCGACAGCCGGATCGAGCTCGAGACGCTGCGAGGTTTCGTCCGCGCCTACCAGCGGGTCCAGCCGCTGTCGATCGGTGAGCTCTGGGCGCTGGCGATCTCGCTCCGAGTCGTGCTCGTTGAGAATCTTCGGCGTCTGGCCGAGCGCGTCGCCGCGCGGGGCATCGCGCGGGATCAGGCGGATGCGATCGCCGACGTGCTGCTCGGTACGGGCGGCATCCCCAAGCCCGAGCCGGCGACGGTGCTCCAAATGTTGGAGCAGGCCCCGTTTTCACAAGCTTTCGCGGTCGCGCTTGTCCAGAGGCTGCGCGAGCAGGATCCCGCGGTCACGCCCGCGCTCGAGTGGCTCGACCGGCGGCTCACGCGCGAGGCAACGACGGCGGAGGACCTCGTTCACGTCGAGCACCAGCAGCAGATTGCCAACCACGCGACGGTGCGCAACGTCATCACGAGCATGCGTCTTCTGTCGTCCGCCCATTGGGCCGACTTCTTCGAAAGCGTGAGCCTGGTTCACGAGGCTCTGTGCGACGGCACGCGCGTCGAGGAAATGGACTTCCCGACGCGCGACCGGTATCGCCATGCCATCGAAGAGCTCTCACGGGCAAGCCCCCACGATGAGCTCGAGGTGGCGCGGCGTGCGGTGCGAATGGCGGCAAGCGCCACGGCGGAAGTGAACGCATCCGCCCGGGCCGCCAATCCCCGTTTCAGCGACCCCGGCTACTACCTCATCGCGAAGGGACGCTCCCGGCTCGAGCGGGAGCTCGACTTCCGGGTCCCCGGCCGGCAATGGCTGCGGCG
>JBGPGG010000184.1:0-3657 GCA_041483715.1 Thermoanaerobaculia bacterium | reverse complement strand
GACGCTGATCGACGACCCCGAGCTCGTCTGGACGATCCACGGTGACGAGGTCGCCGCGGGCGCCGAGATCGTCACGGCCAATACGTTCCGGACCCACGCACGCACGCTCGGCAAAGCCGGGCTCGAGTCCCGGGCCGGGGAGCTCTCGGCCCTGGCGGTCCGGCTCGCGCACCAGGCCGCGTCGGTACCGGGCCGGGAGATCTTCGTCGCCGGCTCGCTCTCGCCGCTCGAGGACTGCTATCGGCCGGATCTCGTTCCGGAGCAGGACGCCGTCGAGCGGGAGCATGCCGCGCAGGCGCGGTTCCTCGCCGAGGCGGGCGTGGACCTGATCCTGGCGGAGACGCACAACACGATCCGGGAGGCGGTGGCCGCCACGATAGCCGCGAAGGAGGCAGGCGTGCCGGTCGTCGTCTCTCTCGTGACGGATGGATCCGGCCAGCTGCTCTCCGGCGAAACTCTGGAGGACGCCGCCGCCGCGTTGGTACCGCTCTCGCCCGACGCGATCGGAATCAACTGCGTTCCCGCGGCCCGCCTCGCGGAGGATCTGGCTCGCCTCGCCGCCGCCGTGCTCTCCTTGCCGCTGGCCGCCTACGGCAACCTGGGCCTTCCCGCCGACGGCGCGGGCTGGAGCTTCACCGAGGATCTCGCTCCCGAGGCCTACGCGGGAGAGGCCGCACGCTGGATCGCCCTCGGCGCCCGCATCGTCGGCGGCTGCTGCGGGACGACTGCCGAGCACACGCGGGCGCTACGGCGCGGGCTCGACGCCGTTGCAGCTCAACCGGCGCGGCCCTCGGTCTCGATTTCGTAGACGTCGATCCCCGTTCCGGCGTCGGCGAAGACGTCGATCGGGCTCGAGCGCAGCAAGCCGAGCCACCACGGCCGCCGCGACTTGCCGAAGATCGCCAGCGTGATGCCGTGCTCGCGGGCAAAGCGCAGCAGCTCTTGGGCCACGCCTTCCGAGGAAAGCCAGACGACCTTGGCGCCGAGCTCCATGGCGAGCGTCACGTTCTCGGAGAGGAGCCGGTGCTCGCGGGCGGACATCCGCTGAGGGCTGTCCCGGGGCGTTCGAACGTAGACCGCGAACCAGTTTGTGTTGAGCTTGCCGGCGAGCGCCGACGCCCGCCGCAGGAGGAGCCGGGTCGTGTCGGGATTCGACGACATCGCCACCATCGCTTTCGTGCCCACGGGCTCGGTCGCGGCCGTGGCGTGCGGGCCGCGCCGCTCGGCCTCGAGGCGATCGGCGATCTGGCGCATGGCGAGCTCCCGGAGCGAGGCGAGGTTCTCCTCGGTGAAGAAGTTCTCGAGCGCCGGGCCGATCCGGTCGGCGGGGTAGATCTTGCCGGCCTTCAACCGCTCGCGCAGCTCCTCCGACGGCAGGTCCACGTTCACGATGGCGTCGGCCTGGCGCAGGATCCGGTCCGGCACACGCTCCTGGACGTCCACGCCGGTCACTCGGGACACGATGTCCTGCAGCGACTCGAAATGCTGGATGTTGACCGCCGTCATGACGGAGATGCCCGCGGCGAGCAGGTCCTCGACGTCCTGGTGGCGCTTGGCGTTCTCGGTGCCGGGGACGTTGGTGTGCGCGAGCTCGTCTACGATCACGACCTCGGGCTTGCGCCAGAGGATCGCCGGCAGGTCCATCTCCTCGAGGGTTTTGCCCTTGTAGGAGATCGCGCGCCGGGGGATGATCTCGAGGCCCGTCGTCCGCTCGGCCGTCTCGGCGCGCCCGTGGGTCTCGACGAGGCCCACGACGACGTCCACGCCCTGCTTCTTCAGTGCGTGCGCGTCCTCGAGCATCTGGTAGGTCTTGCCGACGCCGGCGGCGTGGCCGATGTAGATCTTGAGCTTGCCGCGGCGGGACTTCTCGAGAAGCCGGAGGAAGACGTCCGGGGAAGTGCGTCGAGTCTCCTCCTGAGGCATGGCGTCAATTCTAAGGGCGCGCCGGAAGCGGAAGCTCGCGGTCGAGGTCGAGGTTCGTCAGGAGGACGTTGACCCGGGGCTCTCCGAGCAGCCACAGGGTGCGCGGCTCGACGTGTCGGTGGATGATCTCGGCCACTTTTTCCTCCTGGACGCCCCGCGCCTTCGCGATGCGCACGGCCTGCCAGAGCGCGGCGTCGGGGGAGAGGTGCGGATCGAAACCGGAGGCCGAGGAGGTAACCAGGTCCGCGGGGACGGGGCCCCTGTCGCCCGGGCGGTCCTCGCGCGCCGCGGCCACGGCCGCCGCGATCGCCTTCGCGAGATCAGCGTCGGTCGGTCCCTTGTTCGTTCCTGCCGAGGCGGTTGCGTCGTAGCCGCCCTTGCCGGCCGCGGAAGGACGGGGATGCAGATACCGGGGGCCTTTGAAGTTCTGGCCGATGAGCTCCGAGCCGACGATCCGGCCGCCGGCGGTCACGAAGGAGCCGTTGGCCTTCTCTCTCCAGAAGAGCCGGGACACGGCGGTGACGGCCGCGGGGTACACCCCCCCGAGGAGCACGGTCAGAACGAGGACGTAAAGGGTCGAACGGATGGCGAGTTTCATGGATTTCCCCTTAGGCCAGGTGCAGGGTCAACACGATCCAGTCGATCAACTTGATTCCCAGAAACGGCACGACGATGCCTCCGACGCCGTAGATCCAGAGGTTGCGGGCGAGGATTCGCGCCGCGCCGAGAGGACGGTACTTGACCCCCCGCAGGGCGAGCGGAATGAGCGCGATGATGATGAGGGCGTTGAAGATCACGGCGGAGAGGATCGCCGACTTGGGGTTGCCGAGATGCATCACGTTCAGGGCGTTCAGCGCCGGATAGGTCGCGGCGAACATCGCGGGCAGGATCGCGAAGTACTTTGCGACGTCGTTGGCGATGGAAAAGGTCGTGAGCGACCCCCGGGTCATCAGCAGCTGCTTTCCGATCTCGACGATCTCGATCAGCTTGGTGGGATTCGAGTCGAGGTCAACCATGTTGCCCGCCTCGCGCGCCGCCTGTGTGCCGGTGTTCATCGCGACGCCGACGTCCGCCTGTGCGAGGGCCGGCGCGTCGTTGGTCCCGTCGCCCGTCATGGCCACGAGGTTCCCACCCTCCTGCTCCTTGCGGATGAGGGCGAGCTTCTGCTCGGGCGTGGCCTGGGCGAGGAAGTCGTCGACGCCCGCCTCCCGCGCGATGGCGGCCGCAGTGAGCGGATTGTCCCCGGTGATCATGATGGTGCGGATTCCCATGGCCCGCAGCCGGTCGAAGCGGTCCTTCATCCCGACCTTGACGATGTCCCGCAGCGCGACCACGCCGAGCACCGCGCCGCCGTCCGCCACCAGGAGCGGCGTGGCGCCCTCGGCCGAGATCTTGTTGAGCAGATCGGACACGACCGGGTCGATCGTCCCTCCCTGCTCGCGGACCCAGTCGGCGACGGAGTCCCCGGCTCCCTTGCGGATCCGGCGGCCGTTGAAGTCCACGCCCGACATGCGCGTCTGCGCGGAGAACGGAATGAACCGCATGCCCTCCATGCGCCGCGCGCGCAGGCCGAAATTCTCCTTGGCGAGGACGACGATGGAGCGCCCCTCCGGGGTCTCGTCGGACAGCGACGAGAGTTGGGCGGCCTCGGCCAGATCGCCGGGAGGCACATGGGGCGCTGGAAGAAACTCGGTGGCCTGCCGGTTGCCGAGCGTGATCGTGCCGGTCTTGTCG
>JBGPGG010000183.1:0-3704 GCA_041483715.1 Thermoanaerobaculia bacterium | reverse complement strand
TTCAGGATCTTCAACAATCAGATCGCGACGACACGCGACAATCGCTGGACGACGAGCCTGCCCAGCGGCTACCCCGCGACGATCTACGATCCGAACCAGCCCTCGGACAACCAGGAGTACGACAAGTTCACGAGCCGCCAGGACCCACGCGCCTTCCGCGCCGCCGTGCGCGTGTCATTCTGAGAGCGCCGCCCGCAGGCGGTCCAGGAGCTCGCGCGGAGACAGGACGAGAACGCCTCCGCGCCGGTTGGATGGGAAGTGCCTCATGTTGCCGGTGACTACGACGGCACCGGGGGCCGCGGCGACCTCCAGAAAGGGCTCGTCGGCAGAATCGGGAAGCCTCTCCCGGAGCGGCCGCGCGACGACCGGCAGACCGTCTCGCTCCAACCCGTCGAGGACCTCTCGGACTCGCCATCCTGCGAATCCGAATTCCGGCCGCCGCAGAACCTCGCGGTATTCCGAGAGCAGCCTCGGGTCGTAGGCTGCCGTCAGCTCCCCGACCAGCGTCAGCCCGAGAATCTGTGCCGGCGGACCGTGCGGGCTTAGCAGCGCCGAGACGAGAACGTTCGTGTCGAGGACGACGATGCGGACGGCATCAGGCATGCCGCGGCGTGCCGCGCAGCCGCCGGCGCCGCACTTCGTCGACGACCCGATTGATCCTCGCGAGCGTCATGCCGCTCTTGCCCCGCTCGACTGAGGCTTTCTGTAGCGCCTCCATGGCCTGAAGCGCCCGGGCCCGCCGCACCGCGAGAAGCGTTCCATCCAGCGTGTCGGCGGTGACCGACAGAACGAGGGCAAAGGGCCTTCCATTGAAGGCCAGAAGGGCTTCCCCCTCCTCGTTGATGAGCTGGCGCGCCTTCGCCGGACCGGTCCGGAAGTCTCGAACCGAGAGCGTTTTCATAGTGGCGAAAGTGTATCACATGCAGGTGACAATTGTCACCCAGTGCGAGTCCCCCGGAGCGCGCTTTCGGCCTCTGCGGCGACCTCCCCCGAGAACGGGAAAATCCTGCGGAAGTTGCCCTCCCGCGCGACGGCCGAGAGGTCCCTGCGGGATTCGTCGATCCAGCGCACCGCAGCATGGAGAAGGGCGGCGCGGTGCTCGTCTTTCTCGAGGCGCTCGGCCAGCTCCTCGAGACGGGCCGCAGCCGCCGCGTTGCCGGGGCGCTCCAGCCGGCCGACGGGTCGCGGCGGCATCGGAGCGAGGCCGTGGCGCGTCACGACCTTGCGAACCTCCTCGAGCCGGTCCGCCAGACGCTCGCTCCAGTCGCCGTGATGCACGAGATCGAAGAAGCGCTCCCCCTCCGCAGGCTCGGCGACCGATCGCGCCTCGACGATCCCCCGCCGTCCCTCGCCGTCTGCGGATGGAGCCAGCGCCGTCACCGACGCCGCCCCTGCTTGCTTCGCCACGGCCACGAGCGCTTCGACCGCATCGGCCTCGCCCGTCCAGCCCGGCAGGAACGGAAAGAGCGCGGCGCAGGTTAGACCCGCGGCCCTGGCAGGCGCCAGTCCCGGGAAGGCCGCCTCGGGGCGCCCCGGCCGCCACGAACAGAGCACAACCGCAGCATGGCCGGCGCCGTCCGGAACTGCGCCGGGCTCGGGATCGAGCAGGTAGACCGGCCTGCCCGACGAGAGCGCGGCCTCCGCAGCGGCCCGAAACGCTCCGCGCACCGGCTCCGCGGACGAGCACGGACCGATGAGAACCGGCCCGGACGGCACGCGCGTGAGCGCGTCGATCCACGGGCCGGGATCGCAGGGACCCACGGGGATCGTGGGATCCGGCTTGCCGAACACGAAGCGCCGGTCCACCGGATCGAAGCGCAGCGGTATGCCGCCGGCCTCCGCGCCGTAAGGCAGGAGCCGCCCGGCGACTCGCCTGCCCCCGACCACCGCCTCGCCCACCCGCGAGAGCGGCGCCGCCGGCTCGAAGACGATCATTTCCGAAGTCCGCGCGCACGCACCCTCCGCATCGCCCCGGCGCGGCCATAGCGCGCGAACACGTCGGCTTCGAAGTGAATCGCGTCACCAGGCTTGCCTGTGCCCAGCGTCGTGCGGCGGTGGGTCTCCGGAATGACGGCCACGTCGAACCGGTTCCCGCGTCGGGCCGCGACTGTCAGGCTCACACCGTCGAGAGCGACGGACCCCTTGACCACGACGAAGCGCGAGAGATCCCGCGGCGCCTGAAACGTGAAGGTCCACGAGTTGCCCGCGCGCGAGACGCGTTCGAGCACAGCGGTACCGTCCACGTGGCCCATGACGAAGTGGCCCGACAGCCGATCGCCCCACCGCAGAGCCCGCTCGAGATTCACCGGGTCGCCTGCTTCGAGGCTGCCGAGCCGCGAACGCTTCAGCGTCTCCGCCGAGAGGTCGGCGACGAGCTTGCGCCCAGCCAGGACGGCGGTCAGGCAGACGCCCGACACCGCGACGCTCTCGCCCGGCGCGAAGCGACCGTAGCCCGCGGGGGGCGAGATCGACAGGCGCAATCCGCCCCGGCGCCTCTCGATCGCGGCGACCTTTCCGAGGCCGGTCACGATTCCGGTGAACATCCCGCGAAGTCTACGTGACGCGGCCGGTCACGAAGAGATCGGCGCCGATTCGCTCGGCGGCCACGTCGCGCAAATGCGGTGTTTCCGCTAGCGAGAACCCTTTTCCTCCCACACCGCCCGGCGCCCGATCTCCACCCATGACCCGGGGCGCCAGGAAGGCCGCGACGCGATCGACGAGCCCCGCATGAAAGAAGCTCCAGAGCGTTTCGGCCCCGCCCTCGACCATCACGCTCGCCACTCCGGCGCGCGCGAGCTCCCGGAGGAGCCGCTCGAGATTCACGATCCCCGGTTTTCGGGCCGGCAGGCTCCAAACCTCGATGCCGCGAGCAGCCAGGCGCCGCGCCTTCGGATGCTCGGCTGATACCGCCGTCGCGACGAGTCGGCGGCCCGGTCCGCGCAGGACGCGCGCTCTCTCCGGGATACGGAGCCGCCCGTCGAGCACGATGCGCCAGTGCGGCGTCGTCCGGTTCTTTCCCAGGCGCCGCGTCAGCAGCGGATCGTCGGCGACGACCGTTCCGGCGCCGACGAGGACTGCGTCGTACTCTTCGCGCAGCAGCAGCCCGCGCCGCCGAGCCGCCTCCCCCGTGATCCAGCGGCTCTCTCCGGCGGCCGAGGCAATCCGCCCGTCGAGCGTCGAAGCCCACTTCGCGAGCACGAAGGGACGGCCCGCCGTGACAGAGGTGAAGAACTTCTCGTTCTGCTCCGCCGCCCGCCGGCGCCAGGAGGCCGGCGCGAGGAGGACTTCGAGGCCCGCCCGCCGCAGCGCCGACAACCCGCGGCCCTCGACGATCGGGTTCGGGTCGCTCGAGGCCACGACGACCCGTCGCACGCCCGCCGCGATGACCGCAGGGGCGCACGGGGGGGTGCGACCCTGGTGCGCGCACGGCTCGAGGGTCAGGTAGAGGTCCGCCCCGCGGGCAGCCCGGCCCGCGCGTCGCAGTGCCAGGACCTCGGCGTGGGGTCCGCCCGCCTTGCGGTGGAACCCCTCCCCGACCACGCGTCCGCCGCGCACGACGACGGCGCCAACCATCGGGTTGGGTGAGACGGAGTACCGACCCCGCTCGGCCAGGTCGAAGGCGCGGTCGAGCCAGCCGAGCTCAGTTGGCGGCATCGTCCCACAGGAGCGCTTTCGCATACTCGGCAGGGTCGAAGGGCACGAGG
>JBGPGG010000182.1:0-3722 GCA_041483715.1 Thermoanaerobaculia bacterium | reverse complement strand
CTCCATGACCTTGTGTGGTCCGGCGCCCCGGTCAAGGCTAATCGTCATGTGGCCGGAAAGCATGATGTAGAGGCCCTGCACCGGTTTGCCCTTTGGCGAAAGGACGTCCCCGGGCTCCAATTGGACCAGGCGGCCGTGGGCGGCGAGCCAGGCGAGCTGGTCGGGAGGCGCACCGGCAAGCAGCCGGTGCGCGGACAAACGGTCTTGAATCGAGTTTTCCAATTTGGTTGGCCTCGATGGCACCTTCTATGTCCACTCCCCCAGCGATAACCGCGGCGGGCATTCTAAGCGAGAGCGATCGGGCCCAAAGAGCTTCTCGTGCGGGTCCGCAAGCCCCCGAGCGATCTGCGAGGCGTACTCGATCGCCCTGCGCGCCGGGACTTTGACCGCGACGTCCCGGTCGAGCTTCTTGTCCCGCGCCCGGTACACCTCCCCCATCCCGCCCGCACCGATCGGCGCGAGGATCTCGTAGGGTCCGAGCTTCGTACCGGCAGGGAGTGCCATCCGACCTGACGGCAACTCTACACTGCGGCTCTGCGGGGGAAGACGCGCGGGGAGTAATGGCTCCTCAGGTAGGATTTGAACCTACAACCCCCCGGTTAACAGCCGGGTGCTCTGCCATTGAGCTACTGAGGAAAAGAACGGACCGGGAAGCGTAATGGAGGCGGGCCGGGGTGTCAAACGCGGGGGCGCGCCGACGGCAGAAGAACGGGCGGCCCAAGGGCCGCCCCTACTTTTTTGTGGCGAACAGGACGAGGTACTGCCCGTAGCCTTCGATCGTGAGGCGCTCGACCGGGATGAAGCGTAGCGCCGCGGAGTTCATGCAGTAGCGCAGGCCGGTCGGGGCCGGGCCGTCGGTGAAGACGTGCCCGAGGTGCGAGTCGGCGTAAGCGGAGCGGACTTCCGTGCCGAAGATGATGTTGCCCTTCATCTGCTTCACGTTGCCCGGCTCGAGCGGCTTCCAGAAACTCGGCCAGCCGGTGCCCGAGTCGAACTTCTCGAGCGAGGAAAAGAGCGGCTCTCCGGAGACGACGTCCACGTAGATCCCGGGCTTCGTGTTGTGGTCGTACTCGTTCCGGAACGAGGGCTCGGTCCCCTCCTTCTGGGTGACGCGGTATTGCATCGGGTCGAGCCGGCGCTTTAGCTCCTCGTCCGAGGGCTTGACGAAGGTCGCCGGGTTCCAGCCCTTCGCTGATGCGGTCGGCGACGGTGCCGGCGTCGGCGCCACCAGCGCGAGAGCGAGCGCGGCAATCGCGATCATGGCTTCCCCTTCGCTTCCACCGGCGTCACTCCCCAGATCTGCTCGAGCAACTCGTCGCGGCCGCACCCCTTGCGATAGAGCCCGTAACGAAACGGGTTCTTCTTCGAATAGTCCTGGTGGTACTCCTCGGCCGGATAGAAGACGGAGGCGGGCACGATCTGGGTCACCACCTTCGCCTTCAGCCGCTGCTCGACCCGCTTCTTCGACTCTTCCGCAAGGCGCCGTTGCGCGCCGTCGTGGACGAAGATCACGGTGCGGTACTGCTCGCCGCGGTCGCAGAACTGTCCGTTCGCCGTCAGCGGATCGATGTTCTCCCAGAAGACCTCGACGAGCTTCTCGTACGTGACTTTCGACGGATCGAAGACCACTTCGACCGACTCGGCGTGGCCGGTGCCCCCGGAGCTGACCTGCTCGTAGGTCGGGTTCTTGACCGAGCCCCCGGTGTAGCCCGAGGTCACCGACACGACTCCCGGCAGCTTCTGGAATTCCGCCTCCATGCACCAGAAGCAGCCGCCGGCGAAGGTCGCCTTCGCGGGAGCGGGCTTCTGCGGCGCCTGGGCCGCGAGCCGCGCCGTTGCGCAGAGAATCAGTACCCCGACGCCGATTGCACGATGAAGTCTCATTGGTTCCCTCGGACCAAAATCAACATCCGGGAAAGCGAGCCATTCCCGGCTCAGGAATCCTTAATGTCTACGGGGCCGGGGCGCCGGATGGATTCCACTGTGCCCAGGCGACTTTCCACTTACCGTTTTCGGCGACGAGGCGCAAATCGAAGTCGTACGTGGCCGAAGACGGGAATAGGCCTTCGAGCCCGCCGATCTTCCGGGGCTGGCCGGACATCGCGGCCGAGAGCCGCACGCGCGCCGCGCCCTCTCCGCGCTCGATCTTGACGTCGCGGATCGAGACATCGAGGATCTCGTACGCCGCGAAGTAGCGGCCGACGTTTGCCTTCGCGTCCGCGAGACTGGATCCATCGGCAGCCTCGAAGTTCGCGGCGACGTGCGCGAAGAGCGCCTTGACGTCGCGGGCGTTGGCCGCCTTCACCATGGCGTCGAGGGACTCGCGAACGGGGTCGTCCGAGCGCGCGCAGGACGCGGCGCCGCCGAGCGCGGCGAGAACCGCAAGAGCGAGGGCGGAGGCCCGGACAGCCATGTTCATGGCGTCCATTCTCTCCTGCCGGCGAGTACGATGGGCCGTGGCCGAATCTTCCCTCGCGGCACTCCTCGAACGGGAGCACCGCCATCTCGATGACCTGTTCGGACGTTTTCTCGGCGTCGTAACGGCAGGGGACCCCGGCCTCGCGCGCGAGGCGATCGTCGCGTTCGACGACGAGCTCGGCCGTCACACCGCGTTCGAAGAAGCGCGCGTGATTCCCGCGTCCGAAGGCCACAAGCTCGCTCCGCCCGTAGCCGAGGCGGAAGACGCGAAGCTCTTTCGCGAGCTGCGGCTCGAGCACGTGCAAGTCCGCGAGGTTTCCGCGATGATCCGGCGGCTCCTCGAGGAGAAGGGCGACCTCGAAGGCGCGCGGCGACTAGCTCCGAACCTCGCGCGCCGATGGGACGCCCACACGACTCGGGAGGAACGGGAGCTGTTCCCCGCGGTGCCGTAGGCGAGCCAGCCCCGCCTCTACGAGGCCGGACGCGTGCTCGACAAGCCCTCGAGCCTTCGATAGATCACGTAGGAATACACGACCGGACAGATAGCGGCCAGGGCGATCGAGACGAAGATCGGCCAGACGCCCAGATGGAGCACCGAGGTGGCGATCACGAACAGGCCGGCGGCGACGAAACACTTTCCCGCGAGCCGGTGCGTCCGGTACCAGACCTCCTCGCTCGCCAGGGTCCAGGGTGTGCGGATGCCGACGAAGAAGTTGCGCGTGATCTTCCCGAGGAGGTTGCCGATCACGACGAAGAGGAAGCCGATCGAGGCGAACATCGCAGCCTGCGACAGGCACGCCGGTTTGGGTCGGCGAGGGCTCGGAAGACCTGTTCGGATCGAAGTATTTGATATTTAGCTTAGCATCTAAATATATGCTCAACACTATAAGGTTTCCCACATCTAACCTTCTCAATAAGAGTCGTTTAGACCTTCATCTGAGGGCGGTCACTCGGACCGTCCGCTCGCGAGGCCCGTCGAGTTCGATCAGGAAGATCCCCTGCCAGCGGCCGAGGACCGGGCGGCCATTGTCGCACGGAACGAGGCAGGAAACGCCGATGGCCTCGGAGAGAAAGTGCGCGGCCGAGTTTCCTTCACCGTGATCGAAGCGCACGTCGGGCGCCCACGCCGCGAGCGCCCGCTCGAGGTCGCCCGTGACATCCGGGTCCCACGCTTCGCCCACCGTGACGGCCGCCGTGGTGTGCGGCACCGAGACGAGCAGCGCCGCGGCGCTTTCGCCGAACGACGCGGCGAGCCGGGCGACGTCCTTCGTGATGTCGCGCCGCTCGATCGCGCGCGAAGTCCG
>JBGPGG010000181.1:0-3898 GCA_041483715.1 Thermoanaerobaculia bacterium | reverse complement strand
GTCAGGAGGATGCAGCCCACCATCGAGATCTTGAAGGGACCCAACTTGTCCTGCAGCCGCCCCGCGACGATGAAGGCGAGGGCGAACACGACGACGGCCCAGCTGAACACCGAGGAGGTGTCCGCCCGCTTCCAGCCGAACTCCTTTTCCAGAGGCGCGACGAAGACGCTCCAGGCGTAAAGCGACCCCAGCGCCAGATTCATCAAGAGTCCGCCCACCACGCGCCACCATCGACTGAGGTGAGCTTCCGGGGATGGTCCAGCAGAACTTGCCATTTCAGAGCCTCCTCCTCTTAAATCCGTGACCTTCTCTAGAGCCTCCTGCGTGTGGGTTCGTGATCTTCGACGGACGCGGCTTCCGTGACGGAAGTCCTGCATCCGGATGTCGGCTGGTCCGTGGCGATGGTTGTCTAAACGTACTTAGCCTAGTCTTGTGTCGGAGACTATGACGAAGGCCGGGCGCGAAGCAAGTCAAGCAATCGCATCATTATTCCTTGACCCCCGGGGAGGGCGTCACGAGACTCCGGAACCCCGGGGTCAAAGTCTGCTGGCGCCGCCCGGCCGCCCAATTCGCAACCGGGGGTTCCCAGGTATGTTGGCCCGCCGGGCCCCGGGACGTCGATTTTCGTCCTCTGGCAGGCCCGCTGGAGTAACCACTTCGTCTTCCCTGGCCTCCGGTCAGGCAGCTTCCGGAGCCGGAACCACCAGGGCGCGCCAAAACGAGCTTGACATCACCGGGTTCTTCCAAGAGACTTCACCGCAACCTGAGAGGTCCTTGAGAGATGGCGGCCTGTTCAGCCGGCTTGGGGCACCGACGGGCGGCGCGGAATGCTCAACCGCTGATGACGGACGGACGGTCCAAGCGCGGGCCCGGGGAGGACCTCTGCGCGAGCCGATCGGCAGCTTCTTCATCCGAGCGACGAAGGATCGGGACATAGGGCAGGACTTCTGACGTCGGGCGCGGGACGATTCCCACGCCTCAGACGCTAGGAAACAGGGAGGTGACCATGTCCAGGGCACGAAAAGGCGGGATGACCCGGAGGCGGTTCGCGAAGTTCGCCGGCGCGGGAGCGCTGGCGGCCGGCGGCCCTGCGTTTCTCTTCCCGGATCGCGCGCGGGCCGCCGGCAAGACCTTGAAGATCATCCAGTGGAGCCACTTCGTTCCGGGCTACGACAAGTGGTTCGATGGGGTATTCACGAAGGATTGGGGGCAGAAGAACGACACGGAGGTCATCGTCGATCACATCGCGATCGGCGAGATCAACGCCCGCGCTGCGGCCGAGGTCGCGGCCAAGCAGGGACACGACCTCTTCATGTTCCTGTCGCCGCCGGCGGCCTATGAAAAGCAGGTCGTCGATCACGGCGAGATCTACCAGGAGGTGGAAAAGAAGCACGGCAAGAAGATCGACCTCGCTCACAAATCGACGTTCGACCCGAAAACAAAGAAATACTTCGCCTTCTCCGACTCATTCGTTCCGGACCCGGCCAACTACCGCAAGGACCTCTGGGAGAAGGTGGGTTATCCGAATGGCCCCGACACGTGGGAGGACCTGCGGATCGGCGGCAAGAAGATCAAGGACCAGTTTGGAAACCCCGTCGGGATCGGACTCTCCCAGGAACTCGACACGAACATGGCCATGCGTGCCCTCCTGTGGTCCTTCGGCGGCGCCGAACAGGACGAGAACGGCAACGTCGTCATCGCCTCGAAGCAGACGCTCGACGCGATCAAGTACATGCGGGCGATGTACAAGGAGTGCGAGACGCCGGAGGTCTTCACGTGGGACCCGTCGTCCAACAACCGCGGCATCCTTGCCGGAAAGCTCTCGTTCGTCGCGAACGCGATCTCCGTCACCCGCTCCGCCGAGAAAGACAACCCGGAGATGTCGAAGGCGATCATGGTGGCGCAGGCCCTCAAAGGTCCCGTGCGGCGGATCGCGGCCGAGCACGTCATGGATTGCTACGTGATCTGGGACTTCGCCGAAAACAAGGACGGCGCCAAGAAGTTTCTCGTCGACTACATCGACAACTTCGGCGCGGCGTTCAAGGCGAGCGAGTTCTATAACTTCCCCTGCTTCCCGAGCACGGTTCCCGATCTCAAGGCGCAGCTCGCCAGCGATCCCAAGGCCGTTCCCCCGGACAAGTACGCCGTCCTCGGCAACGTGCTCGAGTGGGCGACCAACGTCGGCTACCCGGGTTACGCGACCGCCGGGATCGACCAGGTCTTCAATACTTTCGTCATCCCAACGATGTTCGCCCGGGCCGCCCGCGACGAGTCCACGCCCGAGGAAGCGATGAAGACCGCGGAGACCGAGATCCGCCGAATCTTCGACAAGTGGAAATGAGGGTTTAAGCTCTCCCGCGCCATGGCTGTCGTCCAGACGCGGGGGCTCACAAAACTCTTCAAGAAGGGGGACGTCGGGGCCGTCGTCCAAGTGGACCTCGAGAGCCGGGAGGGGGAGTTCCTCGTCCTCCTCGGACCCTCCGGCTCGGGAAAGACGACGCTCCTGCGCATGATTGCGGGGCTCGAGGAGCCCACCTCCGGCGAGATCTTGATCGGCGGAAGGGTCGTCAACGATCTGACTCCGCGGGAGCGCCGGATCGCGATGGTCTTCCAGAGCTACGCCCTCTATCCCCATCTCAGCGTATTTGGAAACATCACCTTCCCGCTCAAGGCGCAGGGGATGCGCAAACCGGATCGGGAGAAGAAGGCCGCGTGGGCGGCGGGCCTGCTCGGAATCGGCCACCTCCTCGCCCGCAAACCCCGGGAGCTCTCGGGCGGCGAGCGGCAGCGGGTCGCGCTCGCGCGGGCGATCGTCCGCGAGCCCGCGCTCTTCCTGCTCGACGAGCCCCTCTCAAATCTCGACGCCAAGCTCCGCGCCTCCGCGCGCACGGAGCTCGAACAGTTCCAGAGAAGAGTCGGGACCACGACGATCTACGTGACGCATGATCAGGTCGAGGCGATGGCGATGGGAGACCGGATCGTCGTCATGAACAGGGGCTCGGTACGGCAGATCGGCACGCCCGCCGAGGTCTACGACGATCCGGCCGACTCGTTCGTCGCCACGTTTCTGGGCTCGCCGCCGATGAACCTCATCGAGAGCGGCAACGTCACCGTCGGCTTTCGCCCCGAGCACTTCCTGCCTGCCGCCGAGGCGCGTGAGAAAGGCTCCGCCATTCCGGTGCGCTTCCACGTCACCAACGTCGAATACCTCGGCGCGGAGCGGATCCTCTATGGCGAGACCCAGTCCGGACTGTTCGACGGCCAGAAGGTGATCTCCCGCATCGCCGCACACGGCGGAGCGGTTCTCAAGAAAGGGACGGTGCAGGAGTTCGCGGTCGCGGAGAGAGACCTGAAATTCTTCGACCGGGAGAGCGGGACGCGCACCGCTCGCGTCGCGATCGGATGAGCCTCGGCCGTCAGCGCTGGCTCGGGCCGGCCATGTTCCTTCCTGCCGTCCTCTACGTCGTCGCGCTCGTGGGCGTACCGTTCGTCCTTGCGTTTCTATACAGCGTCGGCGACGTGAAGGTGGGCAGCGTCGGCTACCATTTCGTGGGCCTCGCGAATTTCAAATCGGTCCTCCAGAACCCGACCTTTCTCCGCGCACTCCGGAACTCGTTCGTCTTTACGATCAGCTCCCAGATGCTCGTTCTGGTTGGCGCGAACATCCTCGCCCTGGCCTTGAAGAGTGCCTTTCCGGGCCGCCGGTTCGTACGGTTCCTGATCCTGCTGCCGTGGGTGGCCCCCGTCTCGATCGGCGCGATCGGCTGGAAGTGGATTCTCGATTCGCTCTACAGCGTCATCAACTGGGTGCTCATCCGGGCGCACCTGGTCAACGAATTCTCTCCGCCGATGTGGCTGGGAGAGCCCGCGCTGGCGATGATGTCTGTCATCCTCGTCC
>JBGPGG010000180.1:0-4131 GCA_041483715.1 Thermoanaerobaculia bacterium | reverse complement strand
CGAGAGCTCGTCGCGTCGGCCGCCGCCACGGCCGAGGAGCTCTCCACGATCGACCGGGCTGTTTCCGCTGAGATCGACCGCGAGGTCGAGGCGGCCGAGAACAGTCCGCTGCCCTCGCCCGAGGATGCCCTGAAGAACGTCTACGCGGCCGGGATCCCGGAAGGCGAGCCCGCCCCCGTGCGGAGAAATTCGTGAGCGGCGCGCCGCATCTCGGGGCCCCGGATACCGGACCGCCGGCGGCGAAGGGCCAGACGACTTACGTCGACGCCATTCGCGAGGGCATCCGCGAGGAGATGGCGCGCGACGAACGCGTTTTCCTCCTCGGCGAGGACATCGGCGCCTACGGCGGCGCGTTCAAGGTCACCGACGGCCTCATCGCGGAGTTCGGGGAAGAGCGGGTCATCGACACGCCGATCGCGGAGACGGCGATCGTGGGCGCGGCCGTGGGCGCGGCGATGATGGGAATGCGCCCGGTTGCCGAGATGCAGTTCATCGACTTCATCTCGTGCGCCTTCGACATGATCACGAACTTCGCGGCGAAGTCGCGTTACCGCACCGGCGTCGGCGTGCCGCTCGTCATCCGTGGACCCTCGGGCGGCGGCGTGCACGGGGGCCCCTTCCACTCGCAGAACCCGGAGGCGTACTTCGCGCACACACCGGGACTCAAGGTCGTGCAGCCAGCGACGGCGTACGACGCGAAGGGGCTCATCAAGGCCGCGATCCGCGACGACGACCCTGTGCTCTTCTTCGAGCACAAGTTTCTCTATCGCCGGATCAAGGAGGAGCTGCCGTCCGAGGAGTACATCGTGCCGATCGGCAAGGCCGCGGTGCGCCGCCAGGGCCGGGACCTCTCGATCATCACCTACGGCGCGATGATGTGGACCGCGCTCGAGGCGGCGAAGACCCTCGAGGCCGAGGGCATCGACGCCGAGGTCGTGGACCTGCGCACGCTGTTTCCCATGGACGAGGAGACCGTCCTCGAATCCGTCGCGAAGACGAACAAGGCGATCCTGCTCCACGAGGCCACCCGCACCGGCGGCATCGGCGCCGAGATCGCCGCCGTCCTCTCCGAGCGCTGCTTCGAGTACCTCGACGGCCCGCTCATCCGCGTCACCGCCCCCGACACCCCCGTCCCCTACTCGCCGCCCCTCGAGGAGTTCTTCCTGCCGAACGCAGAGAAGCTCTGCAAGGCGGCGAGGGCGCTCGCCGCGTACTGATCCAAGAAGGATCCCTTTTGAGTCCGGGCGCCGCTTTATTGAGGTATAAACCCCCGCCATGCACTTCGAAGGCGCCCTCTCGATCCGCGCGCCGCGCGAAAAGGTCTGGGACTACCTCACGGACCCCGAGAAGGTCTCGAAGTCCGCTCCCGGCCTCGAGTCGCTCGAGATCGTCGAGCCCGGAAAGAAATTCCGCGCGACGACCTCGATCGGATTCGGATCGGTCAAGGTCCGCTTCGTCAACGACGTGGAGTGGGTGGACCTCGATCCGCCGAACATGGCGCGGATGAAGGCGCACGGCACGGCGCCGGGCTCCGGCGTGGACGCGACGACGTCCATGACACTGACCGACGGTCAGGACGGCGCGACGGATCTGGCATGGACGGCGGACGTCAACGTCGTCGGCACGGTCGCGAGCCTCGCCGCGCGGCTGATGGGCGGCGTGACGAAAAAACTCACGACCGCGTTCTTCGAGTCGGTCCGCAAGGAGATCGAAAAGAAGTAATCCGGCCGACCCCGGTTGGTATACTCCGCGAACCTAATCGCTAATCGGAGGCCGCATGCAGTATCCCGTCTCCGTCACCGTCAACGGCGCGAAGCGAAAGCACAGCGTCGACGCGCGCCTCCTCCTCGTCCACTACCTCCGCGAGACCGTCGGCCTCACGGGCACCAAAATCGGCTGCGACACGAGCCAGTGCGGTTCCTGCACGGTGCTCATGGACGGCAAGGCCGTCAAGTCGTGCACCGTGCTCGCCGTCCAGGCCGAGGGCGCGAAGGTCATGACGATCGAGGGCCTCGCCCAGAACGGAAAGCTTCATCCGCTGCAGGACGCCTTCTGGGAGAAGCACGGCCTGCAGTGCGGCTACTGCACGCCGGGCATGATCCTGACCGCGCACAACCTCCTCGAGAAGAACCCGAAGCCCTCCGACGCGCAAATCCGTCACGGCCTCGAGGGCAATCTCTGCCGGTGCACCGGCTACCAGAACATCGTCGCCGCCGTCCGCGAAGCGGCGACCCGAATGAGAGCGTAGGGGGCGGCCATGGCGTCACGCATTTTCGGATCCGCGATCAAGCGCCGCGAGGACCCGCGGCTCATCACCGGCCAGGCCAAGTACACGGACGACTTCGTCCTTCCCGGGATGGCCCACATGGCCGTCGTGCGCTCCCCGTATGCGCACGCGAGGATCTTGAACGTCCGCACCAAGAAAGCGGCCGCGATGGAAGGCGTCCTCGGCGTCTTCACGGGCAGGCAGATGAAGGACGCGGGCTTCGGACCAATCCCGTGCGCCTGGGTCGTGCCCGGCTCGGACACCAAGACGCCCCCCTACCCGCCGATCGCGCTCGATACGGTCCGTTACGTCGGCAACGCCGTGGCGATCGTCGTCGCCACCGACCGATACCTCGCGCGCGACGCGGCGGAGGCCGTTGAAGTGGACTACGACCCGTTGCCCGCCGTCGCCGACGCCGAGAAGGCGACCGCGAAGGGACAGCCCCAGCTCCACGCCGACGTCCCGAACAACGTCTGCTTCAAGTGGAACGTCAAGGGCGGGGACGTGGACGCGGCGTTCAAGAGCGCGGACGTGGTCGTGAAAGAGCGCATCATCAACCAGCGCCTCGTCCCCAACGCGATGGAGCCGCGCGCGGCGCTGGCCCAGTACAGTTCCGCGATGAACGAGGTGACGCTCTGGGTCACCTCGCAGAACCCACACATCGTGCGCTTCCTCCTGTCGCTCGACACCGGGATCCCGGAGCAGAAGATCCGCGTCATCGCTCCGGAAGTGGGCGGCGGGTTCGGCAGCAAGATCCCCCACTATCCCGAGGACTCGATGGTCATCTTCGCCTCGAAGATGTGCGGCTGCCCGGTCAAGTGGACCGAGACGCGCAGCGAGAACTTCCGCTCGACGATCCACGGGCGCGACCACATCCAGGACGTCGAGATGGCCGCGAAGAAGGACGGCACGATCCTCGCGATCCGCGCGAAGGTCTGGGCGAACCTCGGCGCCTACCTCTCGACCGCCTCGACGGGGATCCCGACCATCCTGCACGGGCTCATGCTCTCGGGCGCGTACGACATCAAGAACATCCACGAGGACGTCTACGGTGTCTTCACGAACACGACGCCGACGGACGCCTACCGCGGCGCGGGCCGCCCCGAGGCGACGTTCATGGTCGAGCGCCTCGTCGAGCTCGTCGCCCGGAAGCTGAAGATGGATCCGGCCGACCTGCGCCGGAAGAACTTCATCCCGCCCTTCACCGACGGCCACACCGTCGCGACCGGCCTGACCTACGATTCGGGCAATTACATCGCCGCCTTCGACAAGGCGCTGAAGATGCTCGACTACCCGGCCCTGCGCAAGACGCAGGTGGAGCTGCGCAAGAAGGGCGAGTACATCGGGATCGGCTTCTGCACCTACTCCGAGATCTGCGGCCTCGGGCCCTCGCAAGTCGCCGGCGCCGTCGGGTTCGGCGGCGGTCTGTGGGAGAGCGCGATCGTGCGCTTCCATCCTTCCGGCAAGGTCAACGTGATGGTCGGAATCTCCCCCCACGGACAGGGCGAGGAGACGACGTTCGCGCAGATCGTCTCGAGCGAGCTCGGCGTCGCGGTGGACGACGTCGAGATCACGCATGGAGACACCGAGCGCACGCCGATGGGTTGGGGCAGCTACGGCAGCCGCTCGACACCGGTCGGCAGCGGGGCGCTCATGGGCGCGATCACGAAAATCAAGGACAAGGCCAAGATCGTCACCGCGCACCTGCTCGAGGCCGCGGTCGAGGACATCGACTACGCGGACGGGAGATTCTTCGTGAAGGGCTCGCCCGGCAAGTTCAAGACGATCCAGGACGTCGCGCTCATGGCCAACGTCGCCTGGAACTACCCGAAGGGCCTCGAGCCCGGGCTCGAGGCGGCGGCCTT
>JBGPGG010000179.1:0-4160 GCA_041483715.1 Thermoanaerobaculia bacterium | reverse complement strand
CCCGGTCGCGCGGATGTTCTTGCCGAGGTAGCCGGCCTCGTACGCCTCAGCAACGGCCTTCTCGAGCGTGCGGATGCCCTCGTGGAACTCGCCGCGGATATAGATGTAGCAGGTCTTCGCGCGAAGCGCGTGGGACGAGATGATGCTGGCCTCGATGAGCTGATGGGGGTCGTTCTCGATGATGAGCCGGTCCTTGTAGGTGCCGGGCTCGCTCTCGTCGGCATTCACCACCAGGTACCGCAACTTGGGGCTGTCCTTGGGCAAAAAGCTCCACTTCAGGCCTGTAGGGAAGCCCGCTCCTCCACGTCCGCGCAAAGTGGACTTCTTGACGCGCTCGATGATGTCGTCAGGGGTGAGCCCCAGGTACTTCTCGAGGTTCGCGTATCCCCCGCCGGCCTTGTACACCTCGAGCGTGTGCGAGTCCTTCTTCCAGGCGTTCCGCAGCAGGACCGTCTCGCCCTCGGTCTTCGGCCAGGCGAAGCGCCGGTACGTGAGCGAGCCCGAGAGGATCTTCGAGATGTCGTCCTCGTTCGAGTTCTCGACCCACTCGCCGTTGACCTGGACCGCCACCGCCCCGCCGCAGGCCGCCAGACACTCGACGCGGCTGACCGTGAAGCGCCCGTCCCCGGTCGTGCCGCCTTCCTTGATCCCGAGGCGCTGGCAGGTCTTGTCGAGCAGCTCGTCCGCGCCGTAGAGGGCACAGGAAAGGTTCGTGCAGACCTCGATCAGCGTCTTCCCGATCGGCTTGAAGTGGAACATCGTGTAGTAGGTCGCGGTGTCGTGGACCTGGGCAGGCGTCAGGTCGAGCAGCTTCGCCGCGTACTCGAGCGCCTCGCGGGACAAGTAGCCCTCCTGTCCCTGGACCATGAAGAGCAGGGGCAGGATCGCCGAGCGCTTGACCGGATAGCGCTTCAGGATCTCGTCGAACTTCGCCCTGTTGGCCGGGGAGAGCTCCATCGTCCTACCAGTCCAGCGCGCCGACCTTCCAGGCGTAAGCGAAGCCGCCGCCCAGAAGCAGCATGAAGACGCCCATTTCGATCAGGCCGAAGAGGCCCAGGTCCCGGAAGATCAGCGCCCAGGGATAGAGGAAGGCGGCGTCGACGTAGAGCAGGATGAAGATCATGCAGACGAGGTAGAACTTGATCGGGAAGCGCTCGCGCGCCGTGCCGATCGGCGGCACGCCGCACTCGTAGGTCGCGCTCTTCGCGGCGTTGGGGCGCGGCTTGCCGAGGAGCTGCGACACCACGACGGTGAAAAGCGCGAACCCCATCGCGGCGCCGAACAAGATGAGAACCGGAACGTAGGAGGGCAGCATGTTCTTGGGGCGGCTGAATATACGTCGCGCAAGGGACGCTTTTCAAGGGCAAGCGCCGTAGAATCAACGCCCATGTCCCGCTTCCTCTGGATCTGTCTCGGCGGAGCAGTCGGGACCGGCGCGCGGTATCTGGCCTCGACCTGGGCGCTCGCCACCCTGGGCCCCGGATTCCCTTACGGGACGCTGTTCGTGAACGCCGTCGGCTCCTTCCTGGTCGGGGCGATCATGCACGTCGGCCTTTCGACCGCGCTGCTTTCTCCCAGCCTGCGCCTCGTGCTGACGACCGGTGTCATGGGCGGCTTCACCACCTACTCCACGTTCAACTACGAGACGATGCAGTACGTGCGCGAGGGAGCTTTGGGACTCGCGGGCCTGAACGTCGTGGGGACGCTCGTGCTGTGCCTGGTCGCGGGCTTCCTCGGCGTGGCCGCCGCCCGCATGCTGGTCGGAGGTTAGCGATGCGCGTTCTGGACGGCGAGCAGCGGTTGGTTCGGATCCACATCGGCGAGGACGATCGCTATCGCGGCCAGCCGCTCACCACGGCCCTGGTCGAGCGCCTGCGCCGCGAGGGCTTCGCGGGAGCCACGGTGCTGCGCGGCCTCGCCGGCTTCGGCGCCAAGAGCGTGCTCCACACGTCGCACCTGCTCGAGCTGTCCCACGACCTGCCCGTGGTCATCGAGGTCGTCGACACCGAGGAGCACATGGAGCGACTGATGCCGATCCTCGACGAGATGGTGACGGAAGGCCTCGTGACGATGGAGAAGGTCCGCGTCCTCAAGTACGCGGCGGGCCCGAAGAAGTAGCGGCTGGCGGCTCCTGTCGTCGGCTCAGCGGCGCCGACGCTTCTTTTCGCCGGCAACCCGCGTCGAGCGGCGTGGCGCGGCTTCCACGGAGAGTGAAGCGCCCCCGAGCCCCTCGCCCTCGGCGACGAAGTAGCTCAGCGGCTTGCCGTAGAGGCCGGCGAACTCCAGGAGCTCCACTGCGTCGACGCGCCGCTCCCCCGCTTCGCACTTCGACACGAACGACTGCGTGCGTCCGATCTCGGCGGCGACGTCACCCTGGGTCAGCCCGGCCAGCCGGCGCGCGGAGCGCAGCCTCTCCAGCAACACCCGATAGCGCGAGTCATGGAGCGATCGCATGGGCTCGCGGAACGCGTCGCGGCTCCGCGGACCCTTAGCCTTCAATCCAAACGCGAATATTCCAAAATGGGATATGATCGGGCCGATGCGCGGCCCGCGCGTTCTGATCGCCGAGGACGACCGCGCGCTGCGCGAGCTTCTTTGCGAGTGGCTGGAGGCCGAAGGCTTCGAAACCGTCGCGGCGGCGAACGGCGCCGAAGCCCTGGCTCTACTCCGGGCCGGTCAAGCCTGCGACGCGCTCCTCACCGACGACGAAATGCCGCAACTCAGGGGCAGCGAGCTCGTGTCGATCCTCCGCGCCGAGGGCCGCGCCTTGCCAGTCGTCTTGATGAGCGGGAGCCTCGGCCTCAGCCCAGCCGAGCGGGCCCGGCTCGACGTGGGGCCGGTGATTCCCAAGCCGATTACCTTGCCTCGTCTCCTCTCCGCGCTGCGGCTTGCGGTCGGCGAGCCGCAGTGAGCCAGACACCCCTGCCCGCGTTCATCTCACGCCAAGAGCAGCGCTGCGGCGTGCTTGATGCCGGTGTCGAGCGTGGCGAGATGAGCCTTCTGGGCGACGGCCAACTCGCAGAGATAGAGATCGCTCACTTCCTTGTGCGTCCGGACCGCCCGTCCGCGAAGGACGGCGGCCGGCGGCAGCGAGCCGATGAAGCGGTAACGCGGCCCGAGAGCCGCGGTGAAGCGGGCCAGGGCGGACTCCGCATCCACGAAGCTGGCTGCGATCGTCCGATCCGCCATCGACACCCGGACGAAGCTCAGCTCGGTGAACGCACAGCCAAGGACGACCGGCGCCTCGCGGAAGAACGCCGCGTTGGCCCGTTCGTGCAGGCTGTGCACGCTCCACAGCAGGCCGACGAGCGCGTTGACGTCGAGCAGCCAGCGTCCGTTCACGGAAGCTCGGCAGCCAAACGCGCGATCTCGACCGCGGTGACCTTTTTGCGCGGCGCCTTCACTGCAACCATCACCGGCAGGCCCGATTTGCGATGGCGCGCCGCCCGGTAGCGGCGCCGCTGCTTGGCCGCCCGCAGGACCACGGCATCTCCACGCACCTCGACCGTCAGCCTCTCGCCCTCGGTCAGGCCGAGTCGCTTCCTGACTTCGGCCGGCAGCACGATTTGCCCCTTCGTCGACAGAATGGCCTCCATGACTTACATCGTCTTACTCGTTGTTAGAGGTGTCAAGCCGAATAAGCTGAGCTTGCGCTCGCTCTCGCAGACGGTGGTCCAGTTTCAACCCACTCCCCCCGCTCGCGCGAGGGGAGACAGCAGTTTGGGCGGAACCGTCCGAAGCCGGAGGTGAATCGTCAGGTCAACACTCTCGTCCACCCGTGTCTCGGGACGAAGTGACCCGACGTAGGAAGGCGTGAACTCCCTCCAACCGAGACACGGCGTGTAGAAGCTTTGGCCGCGCGCGAGACGCCGCTCGAACATTGCTTGTAGGTGATGCAGGTGGTTCGTTGATCTCCTCGTGGCTTGCCATTCGTGTACCGCTCCCTACAGCCGGTAGCAGACGTCGACCAGGATGGTGGCCGGGAGTTGGTAGGAAGCGCCAAGACGAACCTGCTTGGCATTCCGGAGCGGCCCACCGTAGTTGGTGAAGTAGCGTTCGTATCTCACCGGTCGGCAGATCTCCACTCGCGTTGGTCGGATGAAGGCCGTGTTGAGACGCGCGATCGCCTCGAACATCCCTCGCGCGGCCGAACAGGTTGG
>JBGPGG010000178.1:0-4254 GCA_041483715.1 Thermoanaerobaculia bacterium | reverse complement strand
TGCTTGACGACAAAGCCGCTCGATCGCTGTTCCTCGACTTCAAAGGCCGTGTCCGGCGATATCATGGCCTTTGGTGCAATGCGCGATAAGTAGTACGCCACCCGGCGTTGCTGGCCGCCCTTCAATACGAGAAAACGAATGGACTCGGGCATCACGGCAAGCGCCACTGCCGCTGCCAGGCAGGGGAAGATGCCGCCCACCACGAACACCGATTGCCAGCCGAATCGGGAGATGAGAGCCGCGGCGACGAACCCGCCGGACGCTCCGCCGAGGGTAAAGCCGACGAACATCGTCATGATCCCGGTGGCCCTGAACCGCTTGGGTGTGTACTCAGCCGTCAGGGCGATGGCGTTCGGCATGGCGCCGCCCAGGCCGACGCCGGTCAGCAGGCGGTAGACGAGTAGTTCCTCGAACGTCGTGGCCGTCGCCGTGAGCAGCGAAAGAATGCCGAACAGGAAGACGCTGATCACCATGATGGGCTTGCGGCCAAACCGGTCGGCGAGCGGACCAAACACGAGAGCCCCGATCATCATGCCGAAAAGACCGCTGGAGAGCAGGGGGCCCAGCGCGGCACGCGTCAGGTGCAACTGGGCGGACAACGCCGGCGCAACAAAGCCCATGGATTGCGCATCGAAACCATCCGTGAACACGAGGGCGGAACACATGGCCGCCGTAAGCACCTGGTATCTGCTGAATGGCTGCTCATCAATGAACTTCCCGACGTCAAGGACCGCTACCTGAGACATCAGCGGGTGGTTGCCTTGGCGCCGCTGCCGAGTTTGAAAAGGTCCATCGCGTTCGTTCGCCCTATCTTGCGGCGGTCCCTTTCGGAGATGTGCAACTCATCAAACCATGTGCAGGCCTCGGCAGTGTGTTCGAAAGGGTAATCGACGGAGAACATGATGCGGTCAGTTCCCACTTCCATCATCGCGTCGACAAGCGCAGGTGTGCGGAAGTTTCCGCTTACGGTGAGATAGAAATTGTCCCCGAGATAGTCCGCCATCTTCCGTTGTGCCGGAATACCTCGCGGCGTCTGGCTGATGCGGTGATCGACGCGCCATATCATGAACGGCAAACCTTCGCCGAGATGACCCAGGACGACATTGAGCTTCGGGTGCCGGTCAAAGAGTCCGCTCGCCATGAGACGGAGCGCGTGAGTTGCCGTTTCAACGCCGAAAGCCCAGGCCGAGCCCCAAAGCCAGGGATGGCCCTCCAGTATCGGCTCGCGGCTGAGCAGCGGGTCACGCGGATGCAGATACAAAGGGTAGTCGAATTGTTCCAGCTTCCCCCAGAACGCTTCGTAGCGGGGATCGTCGAGGTACACGACGTTGGTCGGATCGCCAACCTGCGAGAAACCGTTGACCATGGTTCCCTTGAAACCGAGATCCTCGATGCACCGGGTCAGTTCCGTAATCGCGGCATCGGGATCCTGCATGGGCAACGCGGCAAAACCGGCAAAACGGGTGGGGTGCTTTGCGACGAACTCCGCCACGGTGTCGTTGGCCCTGCGCGCAATCTCGGCCGCATGTTTGGGGTCCGCTATGCCCTGCACCGCGGGATTGTGCAATCCCAGGATGACCATTTCGATTCCGTGTGCGTCCATTTCCGGCAAACGGAGTTCCTTCAGGTCGAGCAGGCGCTGCTTGATATCGGGCCACGCCGGGAACCAAGCGGCATACTTTGCGTCATGCAGTGAACTAATCGTCTCCGGGATTGCGAAATGCTCTTCGAGTGCGATCTTGCCTTCCATAATACCTTCCAAGTCCTCTGGTTGCTGAGTAGTAAGTGTTAGGACAATGAATGCCGCTGAAAGCGCGGCGACTTTACTTGCTACCGGAATCGCTTGTCAACGCTAAAGGTTTGTCGGCCCGACCCCGTCTTGAGGAGTGAGAATCGTGCCGGATGTGCTTGCCATCCTTTGTCAGGATCCGCATTCCGTGACTGGCGCCCGTAGCGCAATAGATGTCTTCCTTCATGTCGAGCTTCATGCTGCCGCTGTCGTCGATGGCCAGATCACGTGTCGGGTTCGTATCGAAGCCGGCGAGCTGAACCCCACCCCCGGTCACTAGCCTCCGTCGAGAAACGCGGCGATCGCAGCGGTCCATTCCTCCGGAGCGTCGATCATCGGGTAGTGGCCCCAGTCGGAGAACGTCGTCACCGGCCAGCGGACGCCGAGGGCGGCTTCGGTGGCGCGGAGCTCGTCGAGACCGACGACCCGGTCTCGTCCTCCCCACCAGATCGAGATGCGCTCCAGGCCTTCGGGGCGGGCCTCGAAGGCCTTCTCGAGATGACGGAGGAGAGGCGGACCCAACCAGGCGAAGAGGTCCGGCAGGGCGGAGCAACGGGCGTATCCGCGGAAGAACGCCGTGCGCTCCGACCGAGCCAGCGACCGCATGAAGTAGCGCCGCGCGAACCACGCCTGGAATGGAGGCGCGGCGAAGAGGGCGCCCAGGGTCTTGCGAAGGGGCGCGAAGCGCATGAGGGCCGGAAGGCGCCTTCGCTCCAGACCCCAGAGGATCGGGGCCTGGAGCAGCAGCGGAGACGTGGTCCAGTGGCCGCGGGATCGAAGGCAAAGGAGCAGCAGCCCACCGATGCCCGTCCCGTAGAGGAGGGGCGGATCGTCACCAGTGGCGGCCGCGGCGACCGAGGCATGGACGGCCGCGAGGAAGGCTTCGAGGTCTGCGGCTCGTGGTCGGTCCTCAAAGCCGGGGTAGAGCGCCTCGGCGAGGGCCAGCGGGCGGTGCCGCCGGCCGAGGGCGGCACGAGCCCGATCGAGACGTTCGGTGCAGTGTCCGTTTCCGCCCACAAAGACGATGCGTGCCATCGAGGCCGGACGCTAGCGCACAAGGCCGACAGCCACAACTTCGAGAACCTTTGAGCCACCTTCGGCGTCTTATCCTCAACGAAGCGCGCCGCCCCTTCGGGAGGCCGGTCCAAGTGGGACGAAGCGGCCTCTTATCGGGACGAACGGCGGGTGGCGCAGCCAGGGAGGAGCGACGGATGAACCTCAAGACCCTCGTGGACGACTACGAGCGTCGCCTCATCGAGATAGCTCTCACGGAATCGGCCGGGAACCAGCGCCGGGCCGCCGCGGCCCTGGGGCTCCTCCCCACGACCCTCCACGAGAAGATGAAGCGGCTGGGCCTGCTCAGGCGGCCCATCGACGCGCCGGTGGGCTACCTGGCGGGTCCGGAGGCGTAGGTCAGGGACTCACGGCGAGGAGCCCGTCCCTGAGCCCTTCGGGCGTCACCAGGATCAGGCGGACGCGGGAGCCTGGAGCCAGGGCCTCGGAGGGGAGGCGCACCTCCACCCACTCGCCATGGGCCGACACGCGCCGCGGCTCGGACTCGTCGTCCCCCCGCCAGAGGGTGCGACGGCGTCCTTCCCGAGTGAGAGAGTAGACCGTTGCCGCGACGAGCACGCTCGAGGGACGCTTCTCGTCGGCGTCTTCCCCCATCGACACCGAGCCGATGTCCATCCGCCGATCGGCTCCGGTCCTGACGTCGGTAGCGCCCTGGTCGAAGCCGGTCTTCCGGTCGTCGTCGGCGTCCACGTAGAGCGACGCCCGAAGCCGACCCGAAACCGGCGCGCCGTCGGGCAGATAGAGGGCCTCGGCGACCGGCCGATCGAAGGCGAAGCGGAGGACGAGCCCCCCCGAATCCACCGCGGCGTGGACCTCCACGACGCGAGCCTCGACATTCTTCTCCGACGGCGCATCGACAGCCACGATCGGCGGACGGGCGCCCCAGTAGAAAAGGGGATGTCCTTCGGCCGGGTGCGTCGCCGCCATGAGGACGAAGAGATGCGCGAGCACGGAGTCAGCGGCTCACGCAGGTGAAGTCCTTCATCACACCGCCGGCGTCGAAGTAGATGAAATAGACCATGTCGCCGGCAAGGAAGACCCGGGTCTCGGGCGAGCGGCCGCCCTTTTCGAGGATCTCCCGTGTTTTCTTCCGGCCGCGCTCCGCGGCGACGCGCTGCAGATCCTCCGGGTTCCGGGGTGCGGCGAGCAGGGGGCTCCCCTCATCCGCGAGGCCGCGAACGACCTGGTCGAGGAGCGCACCACGCTCCACCAGGTGCCGAAGCCGCATCTCGTGGGTGGAGTACCGTTTCGTGTCGAAAGCCCACGCGCCGAGGTAGAAGGCCAGGGCCGCGATGGCGGCCGTGATCGCCACGCTTGCCGCCGCGATGGCCCACTTGTTCAGCGCCAGCCCTTGCGATCGCGAAGCGCCGTGATGTGTCCGACGTGGTGCC
>JBGPGG010000177.1:0-4326 GCA_041483715.1 Thermoanaerobaculia bacterium | reverse complement strand
CGACCGTGATGTCGCCATTACAAGAAGACGTCGAAGACGCCCGGCCGCGCGGGAAACGTTACTGAGAATAGGACTTGCTGGAATGGCTCGGAGCATCTCGACGCGGATCCGGACTTGCAGAGGAGCGTTCGTCACGTCCTGCATGACCGGGCGGGACCTGCGAAACCTTCTTGGGTGAAGCGCGGGGGCTGACCCCTTTTCGTCACTACGGCGTTGGGGTCCCGGAGGATGCGGTGCGCATTGCTTCGATGCGAATCTGGTCGTTTTGCCAGGTCTTGCCGCCGCGCGTTGTTGTAGACGATCGCCCACTTTCCTTCCAGGAAGTCGAAATCGTTTGGGCCGGCCTCCTTCCGCGCTGGGTCACCGGATGGCGTCGTCTGTGCCGCTTTCGCGCGAATCTGCGGCAGGAGGATGTCCAGCACATAGTGCCAGTTTGGAACGAGGGCCAGCGCGGCCCGGGCGTTGGACTCGGCCGCCGCGATGTCCGGCGCCGCGCGGTTGAGATGGGACCATGCGAGGCTCATCAACAACTCGGGTTCCCCCGAGGTGGGCTCGAGCGGGTCGTTCACGCTGCCTTTCTGCTTGCGCGCGAGCTCCAATCCTCGCTCGTAAGTCTCGATCGCCTTCGCCTGGCCGCCGCCTCGTTCGGCCGGTACCCACCACTCACCGCCGCCTCGCACCCAGAGAACGCGGGGGTTCTCCGGAGCCGCTTTCCTGGCTTCGTCGAGCAGCTTGACGCCCTGCGTTATGTAGGCCTGCCGGCGTTCCACGTCGTCCTTGTTCAGGTACGCCAGAGAGAAGAGGCACGCCGATGCGGCCGCCCTGGCGTCCACGAAGCCCGGGTCCTTTGCCGTGGATTCCGTGAAGGCGCTGACCGCTTCCGTGAGATCCCTTTCGAGCTCCTTCGGGTCGACGGAGTCGTTGAACCCGTTAAGGGCGCGGCGCCACATCGCAAAGCCGCGCCAGTACAGGGCTCGCGAGGCCAGCGGGCTGTTCTTCGCATGGGACTCGATCTCGCCCGCGAGGGTGAGCAGCGCCTTCCGATCATCCTCGTAATCCGCCTTCTGAATTCGAGCGACGATCTTCGCCATCGCCTGGCGCGCCGGCTCAGAGGAGGGACCGGCCGCCCCCAGCACAACCATCATCGTCACTGTCGCGAGTGCTCTCACATCAACCTCCTTCAGCTCTCGGTCGCCGAGCCGCTACTGCTTGCGCGTGTAGCGGACCTCCATGACCTTGTAATCCTTGCCGTCCGGGCCCGCCTCCCACGTCTCGAGGACGAATTCGGCGGGGCCGACAATGACGAGCTGGTCGCGGACCGGAATGATCTTTCCGAGGACGTAATCGTCGATCTCGCCCGTGAGCGTGAGAGTCCTGCCCTCACCGTCGAACGTTCCGGTGCGGGTGTAGATCGTCGTCCCCGCCGAGTCCATCCAGGTCGAGATGTACTTCTTCAGGTAGTTGTCGTAACCGATGTAACCGACGCCCGAGAAGGGCCTGCCCATGAGCTCGCCCTGGTAGGTCTGTTGCAGAAAACGGCCTTCGAGGATCCATTTCTGCTCGAGGGTCCCTTCCGACACCGCCGGCGGCCGTGAGGGGTCCATCCACAGGGACATCCGGGCCGCCCACACGCCGGCAAACACATCCAGCTTCCTGTGCGCTCGAGAAGGAGCGCTGATTTTCTGTCTCATCGCCGCGGCAGCCTGTTCGTCCAGTGCGGTCGGACACGCGCGCTCCCTTCCCTGAGCGAGCGTGGAAGCCACGACAAGACATGCCACTCCTCTCGACGTCACCGATCCGAAACGCAATCTCCTCATCGCTCCTCTCCTTCCGTTATCCCGCACTTCACAGGATAGGAGCCGCCGCCCGTAACCGTCGGCTTTCTTCGGTGAACACACGAATTCGGTCGGTGAATCGACATTCACACAAGAGGAGACGCGCTATCCTGAGGCTCCTCTCATGCGCGCTCGTGTGGTCGTCGTTCGGACCTTGACGGTCCTGGGAGCCTGGCTCCCGTTCTTCCTCTTCTGGGTCCTGTTCTTCCTTTCTTACGCCGGGCAGAGGCCCGCGATAGCCCTCTGGTCGGGCGTCGTGGCAATCGGCAGCGCCGCGATCCTGGGTGTCGGCGTCTGGCGCTACTGCGCGAGCGAGCCCTGGCCGCTGCGCGTGCGTCCCGTCTTCTATGCGAAGCACCTCGCGGCGGCTTCGGCCTACGCGATTGCCTGGCTCGCCGCCATGAACTGGGCCGAATCCTTCGTGCGGGGGATGCCGTTCTGGGACCACATGGCCGACATGGTGTTGTCGCGCATCGTGGGATGGCAGTTCCTGATGGGAGTGTGGCTTTACGGTCTGGTCGCCGGGGTCTCGTATTCCATCCAGATCCGGGAGCGCGCGAACGTGAGCGAACGCCGGGCCCTGCGCGCGGAGGCGGCGCTCGTCGAGGCGCGCCTGGAGGCGCTGCGCAGCCGGCTCAATCCGCACTTTCTCTTCAACGCTCTGCACACCGTCGGCGCTCTCGTCCGGCAGGACACGGCTCGGGCCGAGAACGCGGTCGAGAAGCTCGGCGACATACTGCGGCACACGCTGCGGGACGATCCGGGTGAAACCGTCTCGTTTCAAGACGAGTGGGAGTTCACGGAGCGCTACCTCGAGTTCGAACAGCTTCGCTACGAGGAACGACTGAGCGTCTCGCGGGACATCGACCCCCGTTCGTTCGCATGCAGCATGCCGTCCTTCGCGCTGCAGACGCTCGTCGAGAACGCCGTCCGACATTCCATCGCGAGCCGCGTCGAGGGCGGCCGTGTCGAGATCACGACGCGTGTGGATGGGCCGACCTTGCTCCTTCGGGTCCGGGATGACGGGACCGGGCCCAGGGCTTCCGCTGAGATCACGTCCGGCTACGGGTTGCGGGCGCTCAGGGAACGTCTCGAGGCCGTCTACGGAAATGCCGCGGCGCTGGCGATCAATTCGGACGCCGCGGCCGGCTACGAAGTGACGATCACGCTGCCCTGCGAGGCGCCGCCGCGGGAGGACGCCGGTGACTCGTAAGGCGGTCGTCCTGATCGCCGACGACGAGCCTCTGGCGCGCCGGGCGCTGCGCGGCCATCTCGCGACTCTCGATTGGATCGGAGACGTCCACGAGGCCGGCGACGGCCTGGCCGCCATCCGCGCCGTGGACGCCGTGCGGCCTCACATTTTCTTCCTCGACATCGTGATGCCGGGCGTCACCGGCCTGACGGTCGTCGAGCAGATCACGCATCGTCCCTACATTGTCTTTACGACGGCCTTTGAAAAGTACGCCGTCACCGCCTTCGAGATCGGCGCGCTCGACTTCCTGCTGAAGCCCTTCGGGCGAGACCGCGTTCGGGCCGCCGCCGAGCGCGGCCGGGCGGCCCTCGAGCACGGCATGCCCTCCGTCGTCGCGCGGGCTCACGAGGCGCTCGCGACTTCCAGACCGATCAAGCGTGTCTTCGTAAGGGAGCGGGGCCGGGTGATCGCCGTCCCCCTGGACACCGTCGAGCGCATCGAGGCGTCCGACGACTACGTCACGCTGCACGCCGGCGGGCGGCAGCACCTGATCCACGCGCGCCTCCAGGACCTGGAGGCCCGGCTCGATCCCCGTCGTTTCGTACGGATCCACCGGTCTCATGTCATCAACCTCGATTTCGTCGTCGCGATCGAGCCTCACGAAGGCTCACGGGTGGCCGCGGTATTGCAAAGCGGCGTGCGCATCGTCGCCAGCCGCCCGCGTGTGGCGCGCCTCAAGGCCATGACATCGTGACGCCGCCCTCCGGACCTGTCCCTTGCCATTGCGACAGCATCAAGGCCGCGGGCGGCTAAACGCTGCAAGATCCGAGGGAAGAATTCTCCGGCGGAGTCGATGAGTTGCCCTCGGATGGTTCGTTTGCATCTGGCCGCCGCATCGAGGAACCCGCAGACTTAATACAGGAGTCTGCCATGACCGAAGCCGAGTTCATCACTGACGTTCACCCGCCCGAGGGTCTTCTCGTGAACCCGGGATGCCCACCCGGCGATCGAGCTCTTCGGGTCGATTGCACAGTCCCACGGCCGCTCGAGGGCGGCCACCTTCATCCGATGTATTGCCCGCAATGCGATTCATTCCACGGGTTGGCGATTCCGCCGCACGGGGTCGAATTGCCGCCGTCGCCGCTGCACCTTTGGGAGTAGGGCGTACGCCATCGAGCAACACCGCGCCGACTGGCTCGACGCTCCGAGGGGCAGCGAGCATTCGCGCACAAAGAGAAGAGGAGGATCCATGACGGTTCTCGAGTTGGAGCTGCCCGCGACCAGGTCTCCGGCTGTTCG
>JBGPGG010000176.1:0-4364 GCA_041483715.1 Thermoanaerobaculia bacterium | reverse complement strand
CCGCGCGTCGCCATCGCTGTCTGCATCATCAGGCGCGCGTGCTGAACGACCTGCGTTCGCGCGTTCTTCTGGAGGAGGTGCTGGGTGATCAGGTGCGCCGGCACGAGCGCGATCCCGAAGCAGAGGATCAGGATCAGGTTGAACTTGACCAGAAGCGACATGACTCTCGTCTCCGTGTCGGAACGGGAATTCTATCGCGGGGAGAGAGACTGTCCGGACATCGCAGCGAGAAACCAGGTCTGGCCCTCCAGACGGCCGGAAGGCCGGCGGCCCTTCCACTGCCCTCGTGTGCAAAATTGGGGTGCGTACGCCTCCGGTGGTCGAGGCGGCTGGAACCTTCTCCGCCGCTTCGCGGCGGGTTTGAATCCTCCCCAGACTCTCGAGCTCGAGAGACTAGCGGGGTGCCCCCCGGCCGATCATTCGCTTGGTTGCGGAAGGATTTGAGGTCCGTCGGACGGTGTTCCCTCCCCCGTCGGCGGTCCAGAAACAGGAACGCCGGGAGTTGCCTCCCGGCGTCAAAGAAACTTGGTTGCGGGGGCAGGATTTGAACCTGCGACCTTTGGGTTATGAGAACCCCTCGAAAGTCGCCTCAAGTAGGAAAGAAACAAAACGCGACTCGATCAGACGTTCGAGTCGTCGATTCTCGTCTCCTGTAGACGCCAGATCGCCCGACTTTCGCCCCACCAGAGGCGGAGGGATGGGGAAATCATTTCGCTCCAGCGACGAACTTCTGGAACCTCGGGTTCTTGCGCAGCGGGTCAAAGTTGGGGGTCGATGATCAGCGCAGCCCCTCGATCACGTACAGCCGCGAGATACCGCGCATGAAGCTATAACAATAGCCCTCACCATCGGCCGTTAGCCGGACGCTGTACATCTCGTCCACGCCCGTGGGATTCGCCAGGGCGCTCGCCTTCCAATCGCGCGGTGAGCCCCGGGGACGCGGCTCCCGGGCGACCGTCCTTCTCTTCGCCTCTTCCTTCCCCGGTGCAAGACCGAGGCGCGCCCGGTCTTGGCCAGCCGGTCCTCCCTAGCGCCTCTCCGCCCCAATAGTGATCTTGAACCCGTCGGGATCGGTCAGCGCGAAGTCGCGCATGCCCCAAGGCTGGTCGCGCGGCTCCTGGTCGAGCTTGCCGCCCCGCGCCACGATCCTCTCCGCCAGGACGTCGACGTCCTGCGTCGTCGTGCAGTACAGCCGGAAGCCCTCTCCCTTTTTCCGGTCGCGGCCCTTCTTCCAGTCGTCCTGTCCGATCATGAAGCTGACGCTGCCGGCCTGGAGCTGGACCCCGGTCAGCTTCCCTTCCTCCTCCCATCGGTCCTCGACGACGAACCCGAGGACGTTGCGGTACCAGGTGAGGCTCTTCTCCAGGTCATTCACCGTGAAGCCCGGCGATGCCGAGCTCATCTTCAGAGCCTCTGCTCCGGCGCGGGCCTTCGCCGGCGTGGCCTTCGCCTTCTTGGGGGCCTTTTTCCTCGAGGGAGCTTTCTTCGCCGTTTTCTTCGCTGCCATTTTCTTACCTCCAACTCTCGTTCGAGACAGCCTATGACCCGGACTCGTCCCGGTCAACGTCTGACACGGCTGCACCCGCGCCCTCCCCTAGGCCGAGGCCGAGAGGGCGGGCAATCGAACGTCGAAATGGATACGCCCTGAGCGGATGCTCGATAGGCTGTCATATGGAACCCGCCCCCCGACCCACCCAGAGACGCAAGGCCGACCGATGACGCCAGCCGAGACCGAAGTCGAGCTCGAGAGGCTTCACGAGGCCGGCTTCGCCTGGGCCCTGGCCTGCTGCGGCCGGCGCCGGGAGGAGGCAGAGGACGTGCTTCAAGCGAGCTACGTGAAGATTCTCGAGGGAAAGGCGCGATTTGCCGGCTATTCGAGCTTCAAGACGTTTCTCTTCGGCGTGATCCGGCGCACCGCCTCCGAAGAGCGGAGGAAAAGCGCGCTGCGCGGTCTCTTTCTGGGGACGTGGACGAGGCGGGATGAAGCGCCTGCTTCCGAGGCGGGGCCCGCGGAGCGGTTGGCGCTCCAGGCGGCCCTTTCCAGACTGCCGCGCCGGCAGCGCCAGGTCCTGGATCTCGTCTTCTCCATGGGCATGACCGTCCAGGAGGCCGCCGAGACCCTTGCGCTCTCGGTCGGTTCCGCGCGGGTGCACTACGACCGGGCCAAGAGGCGCCTTGCGGGAATCCTTGGAGGAGACCGCGCGTGAGCGGGAAAGACGCGGACCAGAAGCTCGCGCGGCTTTTCAAAGAGCAGCGCCGCGCCGACGAAGCCTCCGCGCCGCCTTTTCGGGAGCTTTTGGCTCGGGCCCGCGCCCGCAGCGCCCCGCAACGGCGACAGATCCGGTGGCCCGCCCTCGCCGCCGCGGCGATCGCCATCGTCGCGGCAGTCCTCCTTCTTCGGCCCCCGCCCCCCGAGCCGAGCCGGGCTGTCGCAGCCGCGACGCTCGCCGCGTGGAAGGCGCCGACGGACGTTTTCCTCCAAACGCCGGGGGTCGAGCTTCTCGACCGGCTTCCGGTCCTCGTGTCCTCCGTTCCGCAGGCCACACTCGCCGTTTCACACCGATGAAAGGAGCCGAATCATGAAATCCCTTACCGCGTTGTTTCTGCTCGCCCTCCTGCCCGCAGCCGCGTCGGCCCAGGCCGGAGCGGGGGGTGACGATCCCTTCGCCCGATACCTCTTCCCGCCCGACAGGATCATGGGCCATGGGCTCGAGATCGGCCTCGAGGACGCGCAGAAGATCGCGATCCGAAACGAGGTGCAAAAGGTCCAGCCGAAGTTCACCGACGCCCAGTTCGAGATGCAGGGCGAGTCGGAGAAGATGATCCGGCTCCTGCAGGAGAAGCCTGTCGACGAGACGAAGGTGCTCGCGCAGGTGGACCGAATCCTCGCCCTCGAGAAGGAGATCAAGAAGGCTCAGATCTCGCTTCTTATCCGGCTAAAGAACATCCTGACGCCCGCCCAGCAGACCAAGCTGGCCGAGATTCAGAAGGCCGGGGGAAAATGAAGCTCCGGCCATAATGTAAAATCTAGACCTGACCCCAGAATTACCCCGAGGGGGAGCAGGAGACGGTGGCAGAGTCGCCGGTATCCGCGCGGGAGCGCTTAGCTCCGGCTTCGGCGGCTCCCCCACCAGGGTGCGCAGGCCGGCCATCCGGATCGTGCGATCGGTCTCGAACTTCTCGATCTTGCGGATGAAATCCGCCGCGTAACCGAGAGACGTACGCTGCCAGGCGAGACGCCCGAACAGGTATCCCCCATTTTCCCCCCGTCTTCCGTCATTTTTCGAGTATCACCACGGGCAATACGTATTGCCCGTTTCGGTATCTGGCATCCCCCCCGGATACTGACCCGAGCCCGGCACCGATCACGACGACAGGAGGCGGGTTCCGCGAGTCTCGAAAGCAGCACCCGACAGGTGGTTCTGGTTAGCCGTCGGGCGCTGCCCGCTGCCCACCAAATGGGGTTGGTGTCGCGGGCAGCGAGAACGCCCCCGAGTCTACGGTCGGACGCGACTTGCCCCGCCGCGTGCACCAGGCGAGAGGAGCCTCCTCCGGCTGGAGTGTCAGCTAGGCGATGAGCGAGTCCGCTGCAACGACGGGTTAGACAGGACCATTCAGGTGCCTCGGCGCTGACTACGAAAGTGCGTGGGCACGGAGAAGGTCCTCAAGGCCAGCGATGTCGCCTAGAACCCATAGATCGCTGATGAGGCCGCCGCGAAATGAAAACAGTGCCGCTCCGAACCAGTGCACCGGCTTGCCGGTCGGTGGGTAGCCACGAAAGGGAGCGACGTGAAGGCCGGAGAACCTCATTCGAGCGAAAGCCTGCTCGCCTTCGGCCACGCAACTGACTACCTCGCAGTCGTAGTTCGCGAGACTCCCACGCACCGAGCCGACGTAGGCGAGGAAGGCCGCATGACCCTGCGTGGCCGTTCCGAGAGACCCGCGAAAGTTGAAGTCTTGGTTCAAGAGCGTCACTGCGGCACCCTCATCTCCGGAGTTCCAGATGCGGGTGTAGAAGTCGCGAACGAGGGCGGGGGTGCTCATTTGTTGTGGCCCGCGCTCGGATGCCGAGCCGCCAGCCGGTAGGTACTGATAGGACCACGGCTCTTGCGGAGAAGGATCTCGGCGTGCCCCGTCACGAGGTAGTCCGAGAGCTCGCCGACGACCACGTAGCCGAGCCGCTGGTAGAGCCGCTGGGCCGAGATGTTGAAGGACGAGACGCACATGAAGACGTTGGCATGTTCCCGAAAGATACGCTTCTCTGCAAAGTTCAGGAGGGCGGTGCCGATGCCGCCACCGCGACACTCCGGCGCCACGCAGATGGTCTGAACATAGCCGACGAAGGCGCCTCTCATGTTGAGGAT
>JBGPGG010000175.1:0-4368 GCA_041483715.1 Thermoanaerobaculia bacterium | reverse complement strand
GACTTGCAATCCATGTATTACATGTGAGGCGAGAATGTCAACTTCCGTTTCCATCCGGCTGCCGGACCACACCGCGAAGACCCTCGAGGAGCTCGCCAGGGCTACCGATAGGCCAAAGACCTACTTCATCGAGAAGGCTCTCGAGTCCTACCTGGCCGAGTACGCCGATTACCAGGTTGCCCTCGATCGACTGCGAGACAAGGATGATCCCATCATCTCCGCGGCGGAACTAAGGAAGTGCGTTGGCCGGCGGCGTAAGGATTGAGTACAAGGCCTCCGTCGAGGCCGACCTGCGGAGGCTCAATCCCTCCGCCGCACAACGGGTCCTGCGGAAGATCGGAAAGGCTCTTTCTTCCGAAGGCCGTGCCGGGGCCGCCCTGAAAGGCGAATTCGCCGGCCTCTGTCGACTGCGCGTCGGCGACTACCGCGTCATCGACTCGCGGACAGCCGTCGGCTACCTCGTTCTGCGCGTCGCTCATCGCAGCGAGGTCTACAGGAAGGAACTTCCGTAGTTCGAAACTGGGACCGCGAGAAGGGTTCCGCCCTCCTGGTTGCGGCTTCGCCGAAGGCCTTCAGAACGAGATCTTGACCGCGGCGCGCAGGAGGCGTGGCTCCTGCCAGGAGAACGCGAGCTCGACGCAAATGTCTGGAACCCTCTCCAACGCCGGGGCGCCGCGACCGACACCAACCGGGCGCTCGAGCGCAGGTTCAGAACTGCTCTGAAGCGGCTGCGGCGAGGCGTGCGTGTTGGCGGCGCGCGGGCCGCTCGCCCGGGAGATTCTCCAGCCGCCGCGCGAGGTCTTCGAGGCTCGCCAGGTTGTGGACGGGAAGGAAGTCGTCGATGTAGGGGAGCGCTGCCCGGATGCCGCGGGTCAGGGGCTCGTAGTCCGACGAGCCGAGCAGGGGATTGAGCCAGATGACGCGATGGGCGCTTCGCTGCAGGCGCGCCATCTCCGACGCGAGGAGCTCGGGCTCGCCGCGGTCCCAGCCGTCGCTGATCAGGAGCACCGCGGCGCCCCGCGAAAGCACGCGCCTTCCCCAGCGGAAGTTGAACTCGTGGAGCGCCTCGCCGATGCGGGTTCCGCCCGACCAGTCGGGAACGGCGCCGGCGACGTCCGCGAGGGCCTCCTCGGGGGCCTTGCCCGAGATCTCGCGCGTGATCCGCGTCAGCCGCGTGCCGAAGAGAAAGGTCTCGGTACCCCCTGCGAGCCCCTCCGAAAGCGCGTGGAGGAAGAGCAGCAGCAGGCGCGTGTAGCGTTCCATCGAGCCGCTGATGTCGGCCAACACCACGAGGGGACGGGCCCGAAAGCGGGGCTCGCGCCGCGCCCACTCGAGCACCTCGCCCCCGTGGCGCAGGCTTCTCCGCAGGGTGCGCCGTAGGTCGAGGGTGCGGCCTTCGCCGCTGCGGAGCCGGCGGGTGCGCGCCCGTGAGAGCTTCCACGCGAGGCCTCGGATCGCGCGGCGCACCTCGTCGATCTCCTCGGCGGTGAGCTCGCCGAAGTCCTTGTGGCGCAGCAGCTCCTGCGCGCTGTACGTCAGCGTCACCTCGAGCCGCGGCGGCTCGTTCTCGGGGGGCTTCTCGCTGCCGTCGCGGGGCGACGGGCTCTGAGACGCCTCGGGAGCGAACGCGGGGCGCCGAAACCTCCGCCGTTCGCCCATCGAGCGCAGGTCCATCGTGGTCTCGCCGTCCGGAGGCTTTCGCCAGAAGGCCTCGAAAGCCTCGTCGAAGACCGGGATCTCGTCTTTCCGGCGAATGAGCAGCGCGCGTGCCGCGTGGCGGACGTCCCCTTTCGATCCGATCGGGACGAGGCCGAGGGCCCGGACGAAGTCGGTCATCCGATCCGGGCCGGCGTCGAGCCCGAGGCCCCGGAGCACGCGCCCGAAGAGAAGGACGTTGCCGAAGAGCTGGCCGCTCATCCCGCCGCCCGGGCGCGGTCCACCATCGCGCGCGCCGCCTCTCCCCGGATCTTCTCCACGTCGTCCTGGTACTTGAGCAGGATGCCGAGCGTGTCGGCGACGATGGCTTGGTCGAGCGTCTTGCGATCGAGCGCCACGAGGGCCGCGGCCCAGTCGAGCGTCTCGGCGATCCCGGGGAGCTTGTAGAGCTCGGCGCGGCGCAGCTCCTGGACGAAGCGGGCGACCTCGCGCGAGAGCTTCTCGGAAGCCCCCGGCACTTTCGCGCGGACGATCGCGAGCTCCTCCTCGAGGGAAGGGTAGTCAATCCAGCAGTAGAGGCAGCGGCGCTTCAGCGCGTCGTGGACCTCGCGCGTGCGGTTGGATGTCACGATGACGACGGGCGGATGCGTGGCCTTGATGGTGCCGACCTCGGGGATCGTGATCTGGAAATCGGAGAGCACCTCGAGCAGGTACGCCTCAAACTCGGCGTCGGCCCGGTCGACCTCGTCGACGAGCAACACGGGAGCCTTCTTTCGGGCCGGGTCGATCGCCTGCAGCAGCGGTCGTTGCTCCAGGAAGTCCGGGCTGAAGAGCTCCCGCTCGGGCGGCGTCTCGTCGCGCGACTCGAGCAGGCGGATGTGCATCATCTGCCGCGCGTAGTTCCACTCGTAGACGGCGTGGTGGACGTCGAGGCCCTCATAACACTGGAGGCGGATCAGCTCGGTCTCGAGGATCTCTGCCAGGACCTTGGCGACCTCGGTCTTTCCGGTGCCGGCCTCGCCCTCGAGGAAGAGCGGGCGCCCGAGCTTGCGGGAAAGAAAGATCGCGGTCGTCAGGCCCCGCGGCGCGAAGTAGCGCCGCTCCCGCAGCGCTCGATCGAGCGTCTCGATGGAGGCGAAGGGGTCGGGGCCGGCCCCCGTGGGGTTACCCCCGCGCGTGCTCGACGGCGGCCGTGAGGGCACGTTTGGCCAGGACCGTGGCGAGGTGGACGCGGAATTCTCCGGAGGCGTACGTGTCTCCCATGGGGTCGGGGATCGCGCCGGCGACTTCGGCCGCCGCCCGTGCGATCGTCGCCGCGTCGGGCTTGTGGCCGGCGAGCGCGGCTTCGGCCGCGGCGATGCGGACCGGGTTCGCCGTGGCCCCGCCGACGACGAGGCTCGCGCGCACGCACTTTCCGTCCTTGCCGATCTCGACGAGGGCGGCGACGCCGGCGACCGCGTAGCGGGACGCCGGGTGCGGATGCTTGAAGTACGAAGCGCCCGTGCCCCTGGCATAGGGCGGGACGAGGATTGCGATCACGATCTCGGCGGTCTTCAGCGCGGTCGTGAAGAGGTCCACGAAGAACTGTTCGGCCGGGATCTTGCGCTCGCCCTTCGGCCCCCGGGCGACGATCGTCGCGTCGAGCGCGACGAGCGCCGTCGGAAAGTCGGCGGCCGGATCCGCGTGGGCCACCGAGCCGCCGATCGTGCCGCGATTGCGGACCTGGATGTCGCCGATCTGCGCGGCCGTCTCGGCGAGCATCGGGCACGTCTTGCGGAGGATGGTGGAGGACGCGACGTCGGCGTGGGTCGTCGTGGACCCGATCCAGATCGCCTTGCCGCGGGTCTGCACTCCGCAGAGGCCCTTGATCGCGCCGATGTCGACGAGCGCCTTCGGGTTGGCGAGGCGGAACTTCATGGCGGGCAGCAGGCTGTGCCCGCCTGCGAGCACGCGCGCGCCTTTGTGCTTTTTCAGGAGCGCGGACGCCTCGGCGATCGTGCGGGGGCGGAAGTAAGCGAAGTTGTCGGAGTACATGGCGTTACCTCCGCGCGCTCTGGATCGCGCGCCAGACCCTCTCCGGCGTGAGCGGCATGTCGAGCTTTCCGATGCCGAAGGGCGAGAGCGCGTCCATCACGGCGTTGTAAACGGCCGGGGTCGAGGCGATCGTGCCCGTCTCGCCGATGCCCTTGACGCCGAGCGGATTGACGTTGGTCGGCGTCTCGGTCATTGCGAGCTCGAAATTGGGGAAGTAGTCGGCCTTGGGCAGGGCGTAGTCCATCATCGAGCCGGTCAGAAGCTGGCCGTTGTCGTCGTAGGCCGCGCCTTCCCAGAGCGCCTGCCCGATGCCCTGGACGATGCCGCCGTGGATCTGCCCCTCGACGATCATGGGGTTGATGACCCTGCCGCAGTCATCGACCGCGATGTAGCGGTCGAGCTTCACTTCGCCCGTCTCGGTGTCGATGCGCACGACCGCGATGTGCGCGCCGAAGGGGTACACGAAGTTCGGCGGATCAAAGAACGCGGAAGCCTCGAGCCCTGGCTCGAGCCCCTTCGGGTAGTTCCACGCCACGTTCGCCATGAGCGCGACGTCCTGGATCGTCTTGAACTTTCCGGGGGAGCCCTTCACGAAGAACTTGCCGTCGGCGTAGTCGATGTCCTCGACGGCCGCCTCGAGCAAGTGGGCCGTGACGGTCTTCGCCTTCTCCTTGATCT
>JBGPGG010000174.1:0-4419 GCA_041483715.1 Thermoanaerobaculia bacterium | reverse complement strand
CGATCCAGCCGGAAGTCGTCGGGGACCTGCTTCCGCAGACCCAACAGGCCCCCCCGGCCGGGCGCGCCCCGGAGGGGCCGCGCGGCAAGAAGGCGACCGCTTCGAAGAAAGCCTGACGCGGCCTTCTGGCACGAGTTTCGCATTTTTCCCAATCCGGGGCGGCAACGAGCGCCCCGGAAAGAATGAGAGGCGACTTATGCTCTGGACTATTTTCGTAATCTTCCTGGTCCTCTGGGCGCTGGGTCTGGTTACTGGGTACACGCTTTCTGGGTTCGTCCACATTCTTCTCGTGCTTGCGGTCGTTGTCCTCATCATCAACTTGATTCAAGGACGACGCGCCATTTGAGCCCGTCCGCTTCCGCCGTCGAGGCCCCGGCTTTCCGGGCCTCGTAACCTTCGGGGCACGTGCACCCGAACGTGAGCCGCCGCGATCGAAGAGACCCACCAAAAGGAATCCGGGGAGCAGCTGAGCTCGCGATGCGGATGGGCATGAATCTTGCTCCTTGCCTGCTGTGGAGGTTACTAATGGAAAGCAAGAGTACGACTGTGATGGAACTGGATTCGAATCCCGCGAACCGCGACCCGCTCACGAAAGAGGCGGGCTCGCATCCTTTCGGCACCGATGTTGGATCGGCGGGCGGCGCCGCGGGGCACGCCGCTGGCGAAGCGGTGAATCCGACTGTCGAAGGCGCCTACTGGAGCAAGGAGTACAAGACGCGCCCCTACTACCGCGGTGGCCAGACCTACGTCGATTACGAGCCGGGCTATCGCTATGGATGGGAGAGTGGCGCTCGGCCCGAGTACCTGGGCCGCAAGTTCGTCGAGGTTGAAGGCGATCTGGAAAAGGGTTGGGAGAAGGCCAATGGTTCCACCGCGCGCACCTGGGCTCAGACGAGGGACGTCACTCGAGATGCTTGGGACCGAGTCCACGGAGACTGAACGGGAGATCTGTCTCGAAACTTCAGCCCGGCGCAAGCCGGGCTTTTCTTCTGGCGCTCCGATTTGGCGGCTCGGAAACTGCAGACGAGAGCTCAGAGAAGCCAATGACTGTTGAAGCAAGGGCCCGGTCCGAGAACGGCAGGGGCGAGGCCGGGTATCGCCACTGGCGCGCACACCAAGCGGCCGGGACTCGACGCCCGGCCGTCGTCTGATCCGCCAATGCGAGAAGAATCGGACTCGCTTGCCCGGAAGAATGCCGGCGGAACGATCGGCAAGTACGAGATCGTCGGCCGGATCGGGTCCGGAGGATACGGCACGGTATTCCAGGCCTGGGACCCGGTCATCAAGCGCCCGGTGGCAATCAAGGTCTGCGACGCCGGAAGAGACGTGAAGGCTCGCTTCCTCCAGGAAGCGGAGTTGGCGGGCCGTCTGCAACATCCCAACATTACGACGATCTACGATTTCGGGATGGAAGGAGAGACCCCTTTTCTTGTCCAGGAGTTTTTGGGCGGCGAGGACCTGTCGAAACTGATCGCTCGCAAGGAGGAGATCGAGCTCGTCGAGAAGATCAAGATCCTCGTCGGCATTTCCGTCGGTCTCGAGTACGCCCATCGGGCCGGAGTCGTACATCGCGACATCAAGCCCGCAAACATCCGCATTCTCGACAGCAGGATGGTCAAGATCATGGACTTCGGGATCGCCAAGGCAATGGATTCACCGAGCATTCTGACGGGGACGGGGGTCACCGTGGGATCCTCCGCCTACATGGCTCCGGAGCAGGTGTGCGGCGACCCGGTCGATGCCCGGACCGACATGTTCTCGTTCGGAGTCCTCGCCTATGAGCTGCTCAGCTACCGGAAACCGTTTTCGAGCGAGAACCTCTTTCGCTTGCTGGAGATGATCGTGAAGGAGGAGCCCGAGGCGACTCTTTCGCGACTGGCGCCGGCCCTCCCGACCCACCTCGTCGACGTCGTCGAGCGGGCGATGAGAAAGATTCCCCAGGAGAGGTTCTCGTCCATGAGGGAGCTTCGAGCCGCGCTCGTCGCGGTGCATCCGGGCGCAGCGACGGTCGGAGGCGACCCGGAGGCTCCGACGCCCCTGCCGGAGTCGGAGGCGGAGAGGCTGCGGGCAATCCAGAGATACGCCATTCTCGACACACCCCCGGAGGCCGCGTTCGACGAGCTGGCGCAGTTGGCGTCGCGGATTTGCGCAACGCCGTTCGCTCTCGTTTCGCTGGTGGCGCGAGATCGACAGTGGGTGAAAGCGAGCGTCGGAACCCTCGCCCGTGAAGTGCCCCGCGAGGCCGCTTTCTGTTCGCATGCAATTCTGGGTCGTGAGGTGATGGTCGTGCCGGACGCGAGCATGGACGTTCGTTTCAGAGACAACCCCATGGTCTGCGGGGATCCCAGGCTTCGGTTCTATGCCGGGGCGCCGCTGGTAACTCCGGACGGCTTTGCGATCGGAACCCTCTGCGTCCTCGACCGGGAGCCGCGAGAGTTGTCACCCGACCAGTGCCAGGCGCTCCGTATCCTGGCCGCGCAGGTCATGGCCCAGCTGGAGCTGCGGCGCCATCGTCGGCGAGAGGCCGAGAGCTCGGGTGAGAAGCTGCTCCTGGAGGTCGCGGGCCTTTCCGACCCGAAGCCGCCGGGGGAGGAGCAACCGTAAAATGAATGACAGCGCAAACACCATCCTCGTCGTGGAGGACGATTCCTCCACACGTGCTGGCCTGATCGCGTTTCTGGAGGCCGAGGGTTTCACCGTGCTGGGCGCCGCGAACGGCCGCCAAGCTCTCGACCTGCTCGCGGGCGTAGCGCCGCCGCGCTTGATCCTGCTCGATTTGATGATGCCCGTGATGGATGGTTGGCAGTTCCTTGCGGAACGCCGGAGGGAGCCGGCGTCTCGATCGGGGCCGCCGGTCGTTCTTTTGTCCGGGCTCGCCTTCATCAACGGAGCGCCGGACGTCGCCGACTTCATTCGAAAGCCGATCGACATGGATGCACTTCTTGCCTGTGTTCGGCGATTCTGCGGAAACCCAGCGAGCCCGGCCGGCTGAATTGGCTCGCGCTCTCGCCTCTCGAAAAACAGGCGGAGGCGACGCCGACCGAGCCCCTACCTTTCGTTCGGCTTCTCACGCCGACCGCGGCGTTGGTCCTTCATCGTCAGATTGCAGCGTCCACCTGGATCGGGCCGAGTTGTATCCGAGCTGCAGCCTCCTCGAGCTGGTCGTGCCAGAAGTCGACAGCTTCCTTCGTCGCGAGAGCGCGAAGCTCGTCACGTTCGCCGATGATTGTCCTGGAGACGTGTCTGGCCCCGGGCTACGGTGATGCCCGAGGCCAGCGCGAGGACCGTGACGAGAGCGGACCCACAATGAGATCGAACCGTCAAACCCAATGGCCTCTCTCCGGCTACGGCGACGGCGACGGCCTCGGGGTCGGCCTCGGGGTCGGCCTCGGGGTCGGCCGCGATCCTTGTCCCCCGCGGTGTTTGGGCTCTTGCTGCTTTTCCTTTTTCTCCGGACCGGCGGTGCTTCGGTTCTTCTCCTGACCGGCGCTTCGGTTGGACGGTGAGGGCCGGACCTCCGGGCGGGGGCTGTCGGCAGGACGATCCGGCACATGTTTGGTCGGGGCCTGGACCGCCGGATTCGATCGATCGCGGCTCTGTCGCGGGGGCTCGCTTTTCACTGGTGCGTTGAGCTCGTCCGGCTTACCCATCTGAGGCAGTGGGGTCGCCGCCTGGGGCCGAGACGTTGTAGGTCTCGATCTGGCCGACTCAGGAGGCGGTGCTTCGTTCCCGTCGCGCTGCTGCTTCGAATCCGGAGCGTCCGAGTGCTGCGGCAGCGGGGTTGCGGCCTGGGGCCGAGCCGTTGCAGGTTTCGGTCTGGCCGACTGAGGAGGCGGCGCGTCGGCCCTCTCGTGCTGCTGCTTCGAATCCGGAGCAGATTTCGAGTCCTGCGGGCGGACGATTTCAGGCGGCGTGGACGCCGGCGGGACCTCCAGAGGAGTGTTTGCCACGGGTTTTTCCGGGCGCGCAAGTGGGCGTTGCCCCGTCGTCGTCACGGACTCGACGCGCTTCGCGTTGCCGGACGAATTGTCCCGTGGAGCGAGGTTCACATTTCCCGTTTCGGAAGTCGCCGGGCGAACTGAGATGACTGCTCGCGGCTGGGGGTTGTTTGTGGAAGCGATCCGGGACGACACCGCAGATGAGACCGGCACGCCTCCGTTTTCGCGGATCACCGCAAGCTTCTGCTCGAACCGGGGCGGGGCCGGCGGGGGCGCCATGCGGGTCACGACGGACCGCGAAACGACTGCCGCCGGAGGCCTGCTCGCGGAGCTTTCGCGCCGGACTGAGACTCGTGTCGAGGACACGGTGGGGGCGATCGGAACGGCTCCGACCACGACGGGAGCCTGCGCCGCCTGGCGAAGGGTGGAACTCTCTTTTATGACCGCTGTCGACACGAGCGCGCCCGAGACGAAAGTGCTT
>JBGPGG010000173.1:0-4441 GCA_041483715.1 Thermoanaerobaculia bacterium | reverse complement strand
TTGGCCGCGTAGTTTTCGGCCGGAGCGACGCGGACGAGCTCGTACCCGCGAAAGGCCGGATGGGCGGCGAGCGTGTCGATCACGGCGAGGCGGCGCTCGGACGTCGCGGCGATGCCGCTCTTCAGGTGCAGGATCCCCGCCACTCCGCGGATGTCCACGGTCGCCGACGTGAATCCCATCCGGCGAAGCTGCGCGGCGAGCTGCCGGGCCCCCTCTTCGTTCGTGCGCTCGGAAAGGCCGATGAAAAAGTGGTCTCCGGCTTCGCAGATGTCGCCGCCATCGACCGTCCCGGGCGCCTCGATGCGGGCGAGCTCGGGGAAGAACCGCGAGACGGCCTCTTCGATCCCGGCGACCTCGCCCTCGCGGCTCGCCGCTCCCGGGCGCGTGAGGATGGCGCCGCGCCCGGTCAGGATCGCGGTGTCCTCGACAAACGTCGAGTCCGGGTATCGCGGATCGGCGGGGAGCCGCACGAGCTCGAGACCGCAGCGCTCGAGGGCCTCGCAGTATCGGGCGTGCTGTTGGAGCGCCTTCGCGACGTCGGGAACGCCGAGGTCCACGGTCGTGAGCCCGTCGGCGAAATTCTGCGCGGGCGGGCGGACGATGGCGCGGTGAAACATCTCGGAAGGCCCCGTTACACGTTGAACTTGAAGAGCATGACGTCGCCGTCCCGGACGACGTAGTCCCTGCCCTCCTGCCGGACGAGCCCTTTCTCCTTCGCCGCGGCCATCGAGCCCGTTGCGACGAGATCGTCGAAGGAGACGGTCTCCGCCTTGATGAAGCCCTTCTCGAAGTCCGAGTGGATGACGCCGGCGGCCAGGAGCGCTGTGTCCCCGGCGTGGATGGTCCACGCCCGCGTCTGCTTTTCGCCGGCCGTCAGGTACGTCCGGAGGCCGAGCAGGTGGTAGGCGGAGCGAATGAGCGACGACACGCCCGAGTCCGCGACCCCGAGGTGGGCCAGGTACTCGCGCGCTTCCTGGTCGGGAAGATCGGCGAGCTCGGATTCGATCGCCGCCGAGACGACCACGGCCTCGGTGCCGAGGTGGGTCTGGGCGAAGTGCGTGACTGCCGTCACGTACGGCGAGGACGTTGCCGCCTTCGCGAGCTCGATCTCGGCGACGTTGCAGGCAAAGAGCATGGGTTTCATCGTCAGGAGGAAGAATCGTCGGGCGACCTCTTTCTCCTCGGGTGAGAGCGGCGCAGTGAGCGCACGCCGGCCCGAGTTCAGGTGCGCAAGGAGCTTGTCGGCGACAACGAGCGACTCCTTCGCTTCCTTGTCGCCTCCGCGCGCGACCTTTTCGGCCTTTTCGCGGGCCCGGGTGACGGCCTCGAGGTCGGAGAGCACGAGCTCGGTCTGGACGGTCTCGATGTCGGCGACCGGATCGAGCGCGCCCGCGACGTGGACGACGTCCTTGTCCTCGAAGCAGCGCACGACCTCGACGATCGCGTCCACCTCCCGGATGTGCTGGAGGAACTTGTTGCCGAGCCCCTCGCCCTTCGAGGCGCCCTTGACGAGGCCGGCGATGTCGACGAACTCGATCGTGGCCGGGATGATCCGTTCCGACTTCGAGATCTTCGCGAGCGGCTCGAGGCGCGCGTCGGGCACGGTGACGACGCCGACGTTGGGCTCGATCGTGCAGAACGGGTAGTTCGCCGCCTCGGCCTTGCGCGTGCGCGTCAGGGCGTTGAAGAGGGTGGATTTGCCGACGTTCGGGAGTCCCACGATTCCGGCGCGCAGCATGAGGAGGGGGATTCTATGGGAGATTTCAAACTAGAATCTCTCATTCTGCCGACCTCGTCGCAACAATCCCCGGGCTTCCTCCGCGCCGTTTCGCGCTGGGAGATCGTTGCGCTCTCGGTCAACGACGTCATCGGGAGCGGGGTCTACCTGATCCTTCCCGTCGCTGCGGCGATGCTGCTCGGCCCCGCAAGCGTCTGGGCGATCCTCGCCGCGGGCGTCGCCGTGCTACTCCTCGTGCTCTGCTTCGCCGAGGCGGCGAGCCTTTTCGACAAGCCGGGGGGCGCGATCGTCTACACGCGCGCGGCGTTCGGGGACTTCGTGGGGTTCGAGGTCGGCTGGATGACCTGGATCGCGCGCATCGCCTCGATCGCGAGCCTCTCGGTCTTCTTCGCGCGCGCGGTGGGGTACCTGTGGGACGGGGCCAATCACGGCCTCGGGCAGGCGCTGACGATCGTGCTGCCGTTGCTCGCGCTCACCTGGATCAACGTCCGCGGGGTCAAGTCGGGCGCGCGCACGGCGGTGGTTCTCTCCCTCGGAAAGACGCTGCCGCTCGTGCTGCTCGTGGCGGTCGGCGTCTTGGCGATCTCCTGGAACCGGGTCTTCCCCGTGCCGATGCCGGACAGCGGGAACTTCACGAAGGCGGCGCTGCTCGTGCTGTACGCCTACGCGGGGTTCGAGAACACGGCGGCGCCCGCGGGGGAGTTCAAGAACCCGCAGCGCGACGTGCCGTTCGGCCTCATCGTCCAGATCGCGCTCGTGACCGCGATCTACACGCTCGTTCAGCTCGTCGCGATTGGGACGATCCCGAACCTGGGGCAATCCCCGACGCCGCTGGCCGACGCGGGCCGGATGCTTCTCGGGCCCGTGGGCGGATTCCTCCTGACACTCGGGGCCGTGCTCTCGGTGCTCGGCACGAACAACAACACCGTGCTCGCCGGACCACGCTACCTCTACGCGCTTGCCGTAACCGGGCGGCTGCCCCGCGTCTTCGCGAAGATCCACCCGCGCTACCGCACGCCGCACGTCGCCATCCTGACGCAGACGGGCGTCGCGCTCGCGCTCATCGCGATCGACGCCGTGCTCCACAGCGTGAAACCGGGGACCCTGGGCGTCGCCGAGGAGCTCGCGGTGCTCTCGACGATCGCGCGCCTGGCGACCTACATCGGCACCTGCCTCGCTGTGCCGGTGCTGCGGCGCAAGATGCCGGCGACCCCACGGACGATCCGCCTTCCCGGCGGGCCCGTCATCCCGATCGCGGCGCTCGTCATTTGTCTGATGTTCCTCTCGGCCGCCGAGAAGAAGAATTTCATCGGGGGCGGGATCGCGCTGGCCGCGGGCGCCCTCGTCTACGCCGCGCGCGGACGGGCCGCCTCGGTGAAGGCGCGCACCCGTTTCTTCTGAGGCCCCTCGCGAGAGGGGCCTCGCCGCTTTCGTGCGGTATCTTCGTGGCGTGCTGCTCCTCGCGGGTGCGCTCGCTCTGGCGGCGGGCGTTGCGCCGGGCGAGTGCCGTGCGCCGGCGCTGACGGTCGAGATATCGTCGGCCTCCCCGAAGCAGGGAGGGCTCGTCGCGGTGACCGTGAAGAGCGACGTGCCACTCGCGAGCGCCGTCGTCTCCTCGGGCGGGCGCGAGGCGGCGATGGAACGGGATGGGGAGGGCCGGACCTTCCTCGCGCTCGTCGGCGTCGATTTCGAAAGCGCCGTCGGTCCGCGGGCGGTGGACGTCGCGGTCGAAGGCCTCTGCGGCGACCGCCACGCGGGCCACCGCGAGTTGCGCGTGGTCTCGGGCAAGTTCCCGGTTCAGAAGCTCCAGGTCGCTCCCGCGTACGTCGAGCCGCCCGAGAGCGAGCTCGATCGAATCCGGGAGGACAAGGAGAAGGTCGGCCGCGTCTGGGCGGCCGGTGATCCGCGCCGGATGTGGGGCGGTCCATTCGTGCTTCCGGTGGATGCGCCCGCGCGCGACAACTTCGGCTCGAGGCGCGTCTTCAACGGGAAGCCGCGCTCGTCGCACGAGGGAGCGGATCTTTCCGCGCTCGCGGGCGCGCCCGTTGCGGCGCCGGGCCCCGGCCGAGTGGCGCTCGCGGACGATCTCTACTTCTCGGGAGGCACCGTCATCCTCGATCACGGCGCCGGTCTCTTCACGATGTACTTCCACCTTTCGCGGATCGACGTGAAATCAGGCGACGTCGTTGCTCCCGGAAGCCGAATCGGCGCGGTCGGCGCGACCGGTCGCGCGACGGGCCCTCATCTTCACTGGGGCGCCCGGCTCAACCGCGCGCGCATCAACCCGCTCGGGCTGTTGCAGTTACCGACGTGGGCCGTCGAACCAGCCAATCATAGCCTGACCAGTCAGTCAGAATAACTCACCTTTCCTTCAGAAAACAAAGGGATTAGAGTTACGCGATCCATGGCGCGCACGAAGAAACTGCAGAAGTCCGATCTGTCGAAAGCCCACGTCCGGCTCACCGTGAACGGTGACTCGGTCGAGTCCGCCTTCGAGCCGCACAAGACGCTGCTCGAGGTCCTCCGCGAGGACCTCGGCCTCACGGGCACGAAGCACGGCTGCGAGCTCGGCGAGTGCGGGACCTGCGCGGTTCTCCTGGACGGAAGGCCGGTGCTCTCGTGCCTCGTGCTCGGTCTCGATTGCGAGGGTCGCCGGGTCGAGACCGTCGAGGGAATGGCCGGACCGGACGGACTGCACCCGCT
>JBGPGG010000172.1:0-4442 GCA_041483715.1 Thermoanaerobaculia bacterium | reverse complement strand
GCGGGCGGCCGTCTCCAGGTCGTCGGCCCGTTCCTTCTCGCGCCGGGCGAGCCGCTCGAGCTCGAGCTCCTTCTCGTGGAGCGTCGCGATCGTGGTCTCGAAGCGCGCCACGAGGAACTCGCGCTCGTCGCCCGACTCGCGGCCCGACGCGGGCGCCTCGCCCGCCGCCGCGAGCAGCCGGTCGTAGGGCTTGAGCAACGAACGCAGGTAGAAGGCCGCGAGGATCGCCAGGGCGAGGCCCGCCAGCGGGATGAAAACCGATAGCCGCTGCGCGTACTGCCGCAGGGCGCCCCCGGCGCCGGGGTCGAGCGCGATCACGAAGAACCGCTTCTCGGTCGAGAACGTCGCGACCAGCAGCGTCGGCTTCGATTCCCATGCGTGCGTCATGCGGCCGACGGGCGGCCGGGGGCTCGGCAGCTGCCGCGGGGCCTCCGGCGGGCCCGGCCCGAGCGCGCGCAGTCTCGCCCCGTTGCCGTCGTAGAGCGCGAGGTACGCGACGTCGGGCTCGAGCGCGGCCCGCTCCATCGTCTCCTCCGGCCCGTCCGCGCGGGCGCTCGAGAGCGCGACGCGGCGCAGGATCTCGTCGGCCCGGCGCTCGGCTTCGTCGGTTCCCCACGCAACGGCGCTGCGGAAGAACAGCAGCGTCAGGAAATTCAGGAACAGGATCAGCAGCAGCGCCACCCACAGGAAGAGGCGCGACTCCCTCCGGAATGAGCGCGGCGCGACCGAGACCTGGCCCGCGTTCACGGCCACAGCGCCCGGTATCGTTCGAAGAGCGGGTCCGCGAAGAACCACGCCGCAATCGAGCCGAGCGCTAGGAAGACGCCGAAGGGCAATCGCATCTTGCCGTCGCTCCCGCGCCCGAGCATGAGCGCCACGCCGACGATGCTGCCCGAGACGGAGGCCGCGAAGATCGTCGCGAGAACGCCGATCGGGCCGAGCAGCGCGCCGATCATGCCGAGCATCTTCACGTCGCCCAGGCCCATGCCTTCCTGCCCCGCGATCTTCTCGTAGAGCAACGCGAGCAGGTAGAGCCCGCCGGCGCCGAGGGCAGCGCCGAGGGCGGCCTGGAGCGGCGTGCGCCGCAGCGAGAAAAAGGACAGGGCGAGGCCCACGACGATCCCCGGCAGCGTGATCACGTCGGGCAGGATCTGGAAGTCGGCGTCGATCGCCAGAAGCGCGAGGCCGGCCGAGCACAGGAAGGCCCCCGTCAAGAAATCGCCCCAGCAAGGCGCGGCGCGGAAGACCAGGATCCAGAGAATGGCGTTTGCGAGCTCGAGCATCGGATACCGCACCGCAATGGGGGCGTGGCAGGCGCGGCAGCGCCCGGCGAGCAGGATCCACGAGAGCACCGGGATGTTGTCGTGGGCGGCGATCGGCGCGCCACAGGCCGGGCACCGGGACCCCGGGAAGGCGATCGACTCGTCGCGCGGGAGGCGATGCGCGACCACGTTCAGGAAGCTGCCGACCACCAGTCCGGCGAGGCCCGCGGCCACGAGGCCGAGTGTCCCCAGCGCAACGACCGGCGGCGTCACGCGGACTTCCTCGTACGGACGGGCTCGCCCGCGTGCCAGAGCGCGAGCATCGCGAAGAGCGCGAGCACCGAAACGGCGGCGCCGGCGTAGAAGGACATCGGGCGATAGCGAAACACGACGCGGTGTGCGCCGGCCGGCAGCGCCACCGCGCGGAAGAAGCCGTCCGCCTTCAGGATCGGCAGCGTGCGCCCCCCCTCCTCCGCGATCCAGCCCGGGTAGTCGAGGTCCGCGAGCACGAGCAGGCCCGGAAAGTTCGCGGTCAGCTCGACGACGACCCTCTCCGGTCCATCTTCGACGAGGCGGGCCAGCAGCAGCGGATGCTCCTCCGCGCCGGCCGGGTCGGGAACTGGGCGACGGTCGAGAAGGACCTCGCGCGTCAGGTCGATCTGCCCCGACGCGACCCGCGCCCACGCGCGCTCGGCGCTCGGCTCGATCCGATAGCCCCTCACGTACGAGAGCCGCGGCCGGTAAGGCGCCAGCGGAGCGCGGTAGAAATCGCCGACCTTTCGCGACGGGAGCCGCGCGGGCGCGAAGGGGGTCCAGAGAACGCGAGCGCCCGCCGCGCCCGCCGGCAACGCATCGTCGGCCGGACCGATCGCGCCGGCGATCGCCGCCGCGGCTGCCGTGGGCAGCGCCGCCGCGGTCCGCACCGTGGGCACGCGGCATTGCAGGTTGGTGTAGCCGAGCAGGGCCTCGCGCTGCCGCGAGAGAAGAGCGCCGTCGAAGCTCCCGTCGCGCAACGCCCAGCCCCAGAGGGCTTCCATCGGCGGAGTCACCACGCGCCCCGGAACGCGCGCGAGCGGTGCAACGGTTTCGGGGCAACGCCGCAGCTGCGATTCCGGGGCAAAGCGGGGCAAGGGTTCGAGCGCCAGGGCGAGCGCTCCGACGAGGCCGGCGGCCGCCGCGCCGCCGAGGAGGGATCCGGGCAGCGGGCGCCGGCCGAGGCCGAGCGCCAGGAACCCGAGCGACCCCGCCCCGACGCCGCAGCACAGGCGGACCGTGAGCGGAAGCGGCGACAGCGCCGCCACGGCGAGCGCCGCGACCGCGGCGGCGCCGAAGAGGGTCTTGCCGCGGGCGCCTCCGGGCGCAAAGCGCAGTGAGTCGAAGCCGAGGCCCGCGAGCGCCGCCAGGCCGAAGGAACTCCATGCGAGCCATTTCGCCGGGTACCGGACACGGTCGAGCGGCGGAAGGCTTCTCAGCCACACGCCGGGAGGGCCCGCCGCAGAGAGCAAGACTCCCAGCGCGGCAAACACCGCGAGGAGCAACGCGAGCCGCCGGCGGTGGTCCTCCCGGAACGCGGCGGCCGCCGCGACGAGCACGAACGGCGGCAGGAAGATTGTCGCGAGGTACGACCCGCCGAAGGACGCCGGTGTGAATCCCGCCATCGAGCCGGCATCGCGCAGAGTCAGCGCGCCCGCGTCCCGCTCCTCGGCGGCGAGCGCGTGGCGGCGGTCCGAGTGAAGGGCGAGCTCGGCCATCGGGACGATCACCCAGGCCGCCAGCGCGAGCCCGAGGCCGACCCCTGCGGCGAAGCGCCGGGCCCGCACCGTTCGCGGCTGCGGCGAGGGCGCGGGAAATTCCTCGCGCGGGCTCCACGCGAGGGCCCCGGCAAGCACGACCGTCGCCGCGGAAATCTCGGGGCTGCCCGCCATCGCCTGCAGGCCGACGAGCGCCCCGAAGCCGAGCGTCGAGGCACTCGAGCGGAATCCCGACCGCGCGACCGCGGCGATCCCCGGAAGGTACGCCCAGGCGCCGAAGTGGTTCCAGTAGACCGAGAGCGAGGCGGCGAGGCCGGACGCGGCGAAGGCCGCCGCGCCGAAGAGCGCCCCCGCGTCGGACACGTTTTCCTCCTTGAGAAAACGCCTTGATCCCCACGCCGCGATCCCGAAATGGAGCAGCAGGAAGAGGGCGCCGGCGAGCGCCGCGGAATGGAGGAGGAACAGCGCGGTCGGAGGATAGAAGACGCCCGACTGGCCGTTTGCCAGCCAGGGCTCCCCCGTTCCGGAGAGGGGGTTCCAGAGGGGGATCTCCCCCATCCTGAGCCGGTCCGCCGTGTAGAGCTTCAGCGGATAGAAGAAGTCGCCCTGGTCCCGAAACGAGGGCGCGCGCCGCCAGAGCAACGCCGGAGCGAGCCAGAGAACGGCGGGCAGAAGCGCCGCGGCCCCGCAAATCCCGGAGAGGAGCCGTCGGCCGAACCGCACGCTGCGATTCTAAACCGTTCTAGTCCTGAGTGCCTTCCGGCCACTGCAGGAAGACGCCGTCGGAAAAGAGGATGTCCTGGTTGAAGTTGGTCGTCGTGCCGCAGACGATCGCGTTGGCGGCGCCGTCGCGGCCGAGGCTGCGGACGTTGTAGTTCACGGCCGCCGCGTCGATGCCGTAGCGCATGAAGTTGCCCCACCCGTCCCGCAGGGGCGGCTGGGCGATGTAGGTCGGCGTCAGGTTGGTGAAGGAGGCCGTGTCGAGCAGCGGGCCCGGGGTCGTGTACAGGCCCGCCGCGCAGGCGGCGGAAGGATAGGAGGAATTGTCTACGTGGTACGCCTCGATGGCGACCGCCAGGGCCTTGATGTCCGCCATCGTCCGCTTCTGCTTCCCGCGCTGCACCGCGTTCAACAGGTTCGGAATCGCGATCGCGGCGAGGATGCCGATGATCGCGATGACGATCAACAGCTCGATCAGGGTGAACCCGCCGCTTTTCTTTTTCATCTCACAAAAACGGCCCCGGTTTCAAGCCGGGGCCGCTTCCTTGTTCCTCTGCTGGGGAATTCGCCTAGTACTGGGTGCCTTCCGGCCACTGGATGAACGTGCCGTCCGAGTAGTAGATATCGTTGTTGAAGTTCGTCGTCGTGCCGCAGAACGGCGCGACAATGGCCTTGTCGCGGCCGCCCGAGGCGATGATGTAGTTGTTGC
>JBGPGG010000171.1:0-4516 GCA_041483715.1 Thermoanaerobaculia bacterium | reverse complement strand
GAAGGTGGACGCGGCGGCGAAGGTGACGGGCCAGACGAAATTCGCCGACGACGTGATGCTGCCGCGGATGCTCCACTGCAAGCTCCTGCGCTCGAAGATCGCCCACGCCCGCATCCTCTCGATCGACGTCTCGCGGGCGCTCGCCGCCCCGGGGGTCGTCGCCGTCTCGACCGGAAAGGACCTTCCGATCCCGTTCGGCATTCTCCCCGTCTCGCAGGATGAGCACGCGCTCTGCACGGATCGCGTTCGCTTCGTGGGCGACCCGGTCGCCGCCGTCGCCGCGGTGGACGAGGATGCCGCCTTCGACGCGCTCGACCTGATCGACGTCCGGTACGAGCCGCTGCCGCCGATCGGCACGATCGAGGATGGGCTCGCAGCCGCGGCCACGCCGATCCACGACTACGGCGACTCCGGCAACATCCACAAGCTCGTCTCGATGGAGTTCGGCGACACGGAGGAGGGCTTCGCGCGCGCCGACCGCGTTTACGACAACCTCTACTTCTACGAGGGCAGCACGCACCTGCCCCTCGAGCAGCACGCGGCGGTCGCCGATTTCGGTGCGGACGGAAAACTGACGCTCTGGTCTTCGACGCAGACGCCGCACTACGTGCACCGCGCTCTCGCGAAGGTCCTCGGCATGCCGCCCGCGAAGATCCGCGTGATCGCGACACCCAACGGCGGCGCGTTCGGCGGCAAGTCGGATCCCTTCAGCCACGAGATCGTCGTCGCCCATCTCTCGCGCGTGACCGGCCGTCCCGTGAAGATCTGCCTGACCCGCGAGGAGGTCTTCTACTGCCACCGCGGCCGGCATCCGACGCTCATGCGCGTGAAGACCGGCGTGAAGAAGGACGGGGCGATCACGGCCCTCCACTTCCAAACGATCCTCGACGGGGGCGGGTACGGCTCCTACGGCGTCGCCTCGACGTACTACACGGGGGCGCTGCAGACGGTCACGTACGCGGTGCCCACGTACCGCTTCGACGGCGCCCGCGTCTTCACGAACAAGCCGCCCTGCGGCCCCAAGCGCGGCCACGGCACGCCGCAGCCGCGGTTCGCGCTCGAGGTCGAGCTCGACCGGATCGCGTGCGACCTCGGCCTCGACCCGGCCGCGATCCGCCGCGAGCACCTGCAGCCGCCGGACTCCCTCACGGCGAACTTCCTGCGCGTCGGCTCGATCGGCCTCGGCGCGTGCATCGACAAGGTCGTCGCGGCTTCCGGCTGGAAGAAGCGGCGCGGCAAGCTCCCGCCGGGGCGCGGGCTCGGGCTCGCGTGCTCCTCGTACCTCTGCGGCGCGGGCCTTCCGATCTACTGGAACACGATGCCGCAGTCGGGCGTTCAGTTGAAGATCGACCGCGGCGGAGGCGTGACGGTCTTCTGCGGCTCGACGGAAATCGGCCAGGGCTCCGACTCGATCCTCGCCTCGATCGTCGCGGAAGTGCTCGGGATCGATCCCTTCGACATCCGGATCGTCACGGGCGACACGGACCTGACCCCGGTGGACCTCGGCTCGTACTCCTCGCGGGTCACGCTCATGACCGGCAACGCCGCAATCCAGGCTGCCGAGCGCGCGAAGCAGATGATCGTCGAGGCGGCGGGAGCGAAGCTCGCGATCCCGCCCGAGCGCGTGGGCCTCGACGGAGGCCGCGTGTTCGACGTCGAGAATCCCGAGAAGGGGATGAGCTTTCCGGAAGCCGCCGTCGCCGCCGAATCGAAGTTCGGCACGCTCGGGACGGTCGGGTCGTATTCGCCGGCGCCCTCGGCGGGGCGCTACCGCGGCGCGGGCGTCGGCCCGTCGCCGGCGTACTCGTACTCGGCCGCGGTCGTCGAGGTCGAGGTGGATCCCGAGAGCGGCATCTACACGGTGCCGAAGATCTGGATCGCGCACGACGTCGGCAAGTGCATCAATCCCGTGCTCGTGATGGGCCAGGTCGAGGGGTCGGTGTACATGGGGCTCGGCGAGGCGATGATGGAAGAGATGGCGTACCGCACGGACGCCAACCACAACGTCGTCCATAAGTTCCCCTCGATGCTCGAGTACAAGAGCCCGACTACGAAGGAGATGTCGGAGGTCCTGACGTTCCTCGTCGAGGACCCGGATGCGAACGGCCCGTTCGGCGCCAAAGAAGTGGGGCAGGGGCCGCTGCTTCCGATTCCGCCCGCGGTCGCCAACGCGGTCTACGACGCGGTTGGCGTGCGCGTGGACGAGGTGCCGGTCACACCCGAGAAGATCCTGAAGGCACTCAAGGCGAAGGCGCAGGGCAAGCCCGCGCGCTGCGGCCCGGAGCGTTTCCCGGAAGTGCCCTATCCCGCGCCGATCCACGTGCGGACGCCCGCCGAGGGCGGCGACGGAAAGGCCGTGGATGCGCCGGTGACTGCGGCCGGGGGCGTGCGATGAGGAATTCGGATTTCGGAATTCGGATTTCAGATTTACGGGGGCTTCGAATTCCGACATCCGACATCCGAAATCCGAAATCGCGGGCGAAGCTCCCATGATGCGTCTGCCCAAATTCCGCTACTTCGCGCCGACGAGCGTGAAGGAGGCGCTCCGCATCAAGGCGGGCGAGGGGGCGGACTCCGCGTTCGTCGCGGGCGGGACCGATCTGTACCCGAACATGAAGCGGCGCCAGCAGACGCCGAAGGTCGTCATCGGGCTTGCGCGGATCGCGGCGCTCCGACGCCTGCGCGCGGGCGCCGACGGCCTCGCGATCGGCGCCGCCGTGCCGCTCTCCGACATCGAGCACCACCGGCGCGTCCGCAAGGCGTATCCGGGCCTCGCGCACGCGATCGCCGAGATCTCGACGCCGCCGCTGCGCAACATGGGCACGCTCGGCGGAAACGTCCTGCTCGACACGCGCTGCAACTACTACGACCAGAACTACGAGTGGCGCCAGGCGATCGACTTCTGCATGAAGAAGGACGGCACGATCTGCTGGGTGGCGCCGGGCTCCCCGAAATGTCTGGCCGTGCAGTCGGCCGACTCGGTCCCCGTCCTCATCGCCCTCCGCACGCGCGTGGTGCTCGCGTCACCCGAAGGCGCCCGCGAGGTCGCGCTCGAAGACCTCTATCGCAACGACGGCATCCACTACCTCACGAAGCGCCCGGACGAGCTCCTGACCGAGATCCGCGTGCCGAAAGCGGACGGCTGGACGGCGTCGTACAGGAAGCTGCGCCGTCGCGGCGCGTTCGACTTTCCGGTCCTCGCGGTGGGGGCCGCGGTCCGGAGCGTTAGCGGGGTCGTGGCCGAGGCGCGCATCGTCCTGGGGGCGGTGGCCTCCTCGCCCGTGCGCGCGGCCCGTGCCGAGCAGGTCCTGGTCGGGCGGCCCCTCGACGTGACCGCGATCACGGAGGCGGCGGAGGCGGCCGCGGGCCCTTCCCGTCCCATGGACAACACCGACTTCTCCTTCCTCTGGCGCAAGGAGATGACGAAAAAGTGGGTCGCCGCGGCCCTGTCCGGGCTCTCGGGGGCAGGCCCGACCCCGCCTTGAGGAATCCTTGACACCGGCTTGCTCCCCCTCGACCCCCTTGCTATACTGCCGGCCTTCTCGTAATCGCTCGCCTTCCTAGCACGCTTTCCGCGCTCGCAGAAGTCCGACGAATTCCACGGGAAGTCGGGCTCGCCGAGCGGCGCGGCGAGTGCGGACAATGTGACGCCGGGATCGAGGATTCTGTTTCGATGAAACTCTACGTTGGAAACCTTCCCTACAATGCAACCGAGGACGATCTCCGCACCCTGTTCTCCCCCTACGGCGGAGTCACTTCCGTCGCGATCATTACGGACCGCGACACGGGCCGCTCGAAGGGCTTCGGCTTCGTCGAGTTCGGCAACGACGACGAGGCGCGCAACGCGATCACGGCGCTGTCCGGCCAGGAGTACGGCGGCCGCGCGCTCACGGTCAACGAGGCGCGTCCGAAGACCGAGGGTGGCGGCGGGGGCCGTCGCGACCGTTACTGAGTCGAATTCTCGGTGACTTCTCGGGGGGCGAAAGCCCCCTTTTTCTTCTTGTCCCCGGTAAGATCCTGGCCCCGTGAGCGACATTCGCTTCGAGCGCTGGCCGGCCGCGGACGGGCCGCTCTCCGAAAAACGGATGATGCGACTGCTCGAGTTCGAGGGATACGATGTGCTGGTCTACACCTACCGGCCGGGCACCGTCTTTGCCGAGCACGAGCACGCGCGCCCGAAGTGCGACGGCGTCATCAAAGGGGTCCTGCGGATCGCCATCGGGGAGACGGCGTGGGACCTCGGCCCCGGCGACAGGATCTACCTGCCGGCCGGGGCGCGCCATCGTGCCGAGGTCGTGGGAAACGAGACCGTCGTCTCGCTCGATGCAACCCTCTGGTAGAAAGGAGCCCGTCATGGCAATCGAACCGTCCGAACGCAAAACCCTGATCCGCCGCTACGAGGAGGGGCCCCAGAAGCTGCGCGCGGCCTACGAGCGGATTCCCGCCGAGGCCCGCCAGTGGCGCCCGGCCGAGGGGAAATGGTCCGCGCACGAGGTCGTCTGCCACGCGGCGGATT
>JBGPGG010000170.1:0-4554 GCA_041483715.1 Thermoanaerobaculia bacterium | reverse complement strand
CGGCCTCTACAAGGTGCTGCGCGAGCCCGTCCGGGAAACCAAGGTCTCGATCCCGATCGCCATGGACGACGGGCGCATCGAGGTCTTCATCGGCTACCGGGTCCTCCACAACATCGCCCGCGGCCCCGGCAAGGGCGGCATCCGCTTCGACAAGAACGTGAGCCTCGACGAGGTCCGGGCGCTCGCGGCCTGGATGACCTGGAAGTGCGCGGTCGTCAACATCCCCTTCGGCGGCGCCAAGGGCGGTGTCATCTGCGATCCCCAGTCCCTCTCGCGCGCGGAGCTCGAGAAGATCACCCGCCGCTACACCGCAGAGCTGATGGACCAGTTCGGGCCCGAGAAGGACGTCCCGGCGCCGGACATGGGCACGAATCCCCAGACGATGGCTTGGATCATGGACACCTACTCCATGCACGCGCGGCACACCGTCACGGCCGTCGTCACGGGCAAACCCCTCTCGCTCGGCGGCTCGCGCGGGCGCGTCGAGGCGACGGGCCGCGGCCTGATGCTGATCGCGCGCGAGGCGGCCCCCCTGCGCGGGCTGACGTTGCCGGGCAGCCGGATCGTGGTGCAGGGCTTCGGCAATGTCGGATCGATCGCGGCGCGCATGTGCCACGAGGCCGGCGCGAAGATCCTCGCCGTGTCCGACATCAACGGCGGCATCCACGCAAGGGGCGGCATCGACATGCCGGCCCTGCTCGCCCACTACGAGAAGAACCGGTCGTTCAAGGGCTTCCCGGGGACCGAGACCGTGACCAACGAGGCCCTGCTCGAGCTCGACTGCGACATCCTCATTCCGGCGGCGAACGAGAACCAGATCCGGCAGAATAACGCGGCGAACATCAAGGCGAAGATCATCGTCGAGGGCGCCAACGGCCCCACCACGCAGCGCGCCGACGAGGTCCTGAACAAGAAGGGCATCCTCGTCGTCCCGGACATCCTCGCCAACGCCGGCGGCGTGACGGTGTCCTACTTCGAGTGGGTGCAGGACCGCGCCGGCTTCTTCTGGCGCGAGAGCGAAGTCAACGAGCGGCTCGAGGACATCATGGTGCAATCCTTCCGCGACGTGGCCTCCATGGCCGAGAAGTACGACGTCAGCTTCCGCATCGCCGCCTACATGCTCGGAATCTCGCGCGTCGCGCACGACACGATGGTGCGAGGGTTGTATGCGTAGACGGCCTCGGCCGCGAAGCCCTAGCGCAGCGTCACTTTCGGCCTGATCTCCGGCATCTCGATTGCGAGCTTGGCCTCGAGCTCCTGCAGTGTCGCCTCGACGGGTCTCTTCCAGGACGGATCGAGCAGCGACACCGTGAGGCGCCGGCCGACGAGCGCGATCGGCTCGATCTTGCGCGAGAGCGGCTCGCCGACGATGCGGCCCCACCGGGCCTGCAGCCAGGCGAGCGCGTTGTCCCCCCGCGCCATGCGTCGCAAGAGCCCCGTAGCGGCGGCATCGAGCGACGAGAACGAGCTCTTGCCCATCTTCTTCATCGTCTCACCCCTTCCGGCAGCACCGCCCGCAGAGGTTTCTCGCCCGTCAAGACGCGGCGCACGTCTTCGACGACCATGCGCGCCATCTCTCGGCGGGTCTCGACGGTCGCGCTGCCGGCGTGCGGCATCAGGACCACGCGGTCGTCGTCGAGCAGGGCCGGCGTGATGGCCGGCTCGTTCTCGTAAACGTCCAACCCCGCGCCGGCGAGCGGCCCAGTATCGAGCGCCCGCGTGAGCGCCACTTCGTCGATCACCGGCCCTCGCGACGTGTTGATGAGAAGGCTGCCCGGCTTCATCTTCGCGAAGGTTTCCGCGTTGAAGAGGCGCCAGGTTTCGTAGGTCAGCGGCACGTGGAGGGAAATGATGTCCGAGCGCCGCAGGAGCTCGTCGAACGCGACGCGGGGCGGATCGTCCGGGTCTCCCTCGTGGCGGGGGCTGCGGCCAGCCGCGATGACGCTCATGCCGAACGCCTTCGCGCGCCGCGCGACCGCCTTCCCGATGCGCCCCGGTCCAACGATTCCGAAGACCTTCCCCTTCAGGTCCCGGCCGAGCAGGAGGTCCGGAGCCCATCCCGCGAATCCTCCTGTCCGCACGAGCCGATCTCCCTCGACGACGCGCCGCGCCAGGGCGAGGACGAGCGCGAAGGTGAGGTCCGCCGTGGCGTCGGTGAGGGCGTTCGGCGTGTGGGTGACGTGGATGCCGCGCGCCGCCGCCGCCGCCCGGTCCACCTGGTTGACGCCCACCGCGTAGCTCGCGATCACCTTGAGCCGGTCTGCGGCCGCGATGACGGCCGCCGTCACCGGATCGTCCACGAGGCAGATCAGGGCGTCCACGCCGGGAACCTCCGCGGCGAGCTCCAGCTCGGTCGGGTTGTAGCCCATCACGCGGACCTCGAAGTCGGGCCGAAGCGTGTCGAAGGGCTCCGGGAGCTCGCGGGTCGCGAGGATTACGCCGCCGGTCATTTGTCGCTCCGCTGCAGCGCGTATCCCGCGAAGAAGATGCCGGCGCCGATACCGAGGAGCAGAAGCTCCCGGCGCACTTCGTGGCCGAAGACGCCGACGAACAAGGCGGCACCCGCAACGACGAGGCCGATGAACTGGACCGTCCGGCCGAAGACGTACATCTACCGGCCAACCGCGCTGGCCGTGACGCGCAGGATCCGGTCTCCCTGCAGGTTCGCCAATCTCATCCTCCGAAGATTCGGCGAGGATTATAAGTGGCTACGCGCCCACGAGGAGGCGGTCACCGAGCATGTGCGGCAATCCAGCCTTGTAGATCTTCTCGCGGGCCTTTTCGACCGGGTACGGCACCCGGTCGAAGTGCACGACCCCCTCGGTCGCATCGTAGATGGCGTACGCCGCGGCGGCGTTGCGGTCGCGCGGCTGGCCGATCGAACCGGGATTGATGAGGTAGCGCATCCCCTTCTTCAGCGGGTAGTGGAGCCGCTCCCCCTCGACCAGCTCGACGAGGATGCCGTGCGGCTCGAGGGTGAACACGGACGGAATGTGGCTGTGGCCGAAGAAGCACACGGCCGCGTCGGTCTCCCGGAAATTCAGGTAGGCGTCGTAGTCGGTGAAGATGTAGGCATCCTCGTCCCGCGGCGAGCCGTGGCAGATGGCAAAGGCGCCGTCCACGGAGAGCGGCCCGAGCGGCAGCGCCTCGAGGAACTTGAGGTTGCGGGGCGTGAGCTTCCCGGTCGTCCACCGGGCGGCCTTCAGGGCCACGGGGTTGAAGAGGTCCCCCGATTCGACGCCGCACACGACCTTGTCGTGGTTGCCGCGGATCATCCGCTTGGGCTTGCGGATGTTGCGGATGCGGTCGATCACGTGGTTCGGGTTGGCGCCGTAGCCGACGAAGTCCCCGAGCACGATCACCCGGTCGTAGCGCTTGCGGCGCACGCGCGCGAGCACCGCGGCGAGCGCCTCGTCGTTCGAATGGATGTCCGAGAGGATCAGGTAGCGCATGTGGGAGCCGGAGTCTCCTTCATCCGTGGAGTTTGTCGAAATCGTCGAGCGCGATCAGCACCCGGTCCGCCGCCTCCTCGACCGTTTCGGCGCCGCCGAGTACCGCAGCGACCGGCGCCATTCTATAGAAGGGCGAGCGCTCCGCAAAGAGCCGCCCGAGCTGCTCCTCGCTCCGGAAGAGCGGGCGATCGGTCTTGCCCTTGAGCCGCGCGCGGACGGTCTCGAGCGCGACGTCGAGGAAGACTGCCGTTCCCAGCCGACCGATGCGCCTGCGGTTGTCCTCCTGCGCGAAGCAGCCGCCCCCTGTGGCGATGACGGCCGCCGGGAGCGACTCCGTGGCCGCGAGGAACGCGGCCTCGCGCTCGCGGAAGGCAGCCTCGCCCGACTCCTCGAAAATCGCCCGGACCGTCTTTCCGCTCGTCCGCTCGATCTCGTCGTCGAGGTCCACGAACGGCAGGGCGAGCCGCTCGGCCAGGCGCCGGCCCACGGAGCTTTTGCCGCCGGCCATGAAACCGACGAGGTAAATCCTGCCGCGCCGGCCGCGCCGCCGGCCGAGATCGAGGGCTTCCCGTGCGTTGTCCTCGATCCGTCCTCCCGCATAGAGCCCGCCGATCATCGCGGCCGAGTCGGCGCCGGCATCCCAGACCGCGTCGAGCCGGGCGGGCGTGATGCCGCCGATCGCCACGAGCGGTTTCGGCCTGCCGGCCGCCGCCCGCGCGAGCTCCTCGAGGCCGCGCGGGGGCCGCTGAGTCTTGGTGCCGCTCTCGAAGACCGGCCCGAAGGCAACGTAGTCGGCCGCGGGGTCCTCGAAGGCGCACTGGGCGGCCTGGGCGTCATGCGTGGAGACGCCGATGAGTGCGCCCGCGGGAAGGATCGCTCGCGCCTCCCGCGCCGGCAGGTCGTCCTCTCCGAGATGTACGCCCGTCCCCGCCAGACCCGCGATATCGACGCGGTCGTTGACGAGCGCCAGCGCTCCGGCCGCCCGGCAGAGCCCGGCGACCGCCTCGGCCGCCGCGAGCAGCTCGCGGTCGGCGAGGGCCTTGTCGCGCAGCTGGACCGCGCGGACGCCGACGGAGAGCAGGCGCCGCGCGACCGCCACGGG
>JBGPGG010000169.1:0-4618 GCA_041483715.1 Thermoanaerobaculia bacterium | reverse complement strand
ATCTTCGGGCTGCACACGATCAGCTACTGGCAAGCCCTCGGCTTGATGGCGCTGAGCTGGATTCTCTTCGGAGGGTTTCGCGGCTTAGGGTCCGGTCGCGGCTCGTGGCGGCACGACATGCGGCGGCGCTGGGAGAGGATGACTCCCGCCGAGCGCGAGGAGTTCGTCAAGGGCCTGCGCAGCCGGTGCGGCGGGACGTCGTCGCCGGAACCCGAGCCGAAGGCGTAACACTCTGTCATTCCGAGCGACCTGAGGAATCTGCGCCCTCAAGCCTTCAGATTCCTCGTCGAGGGCTCCTCGGAATGACACTGGCTATGCGGACTCCTCGGAATGACAGGGCCTGTCGTCCCGAGCTCGGCAGGCCCTGCGTCGAGGGCATAGAAGACCGGGATTCCTCGTCGAGGACTTCTCGGAATGACAGGGCCCGTCATCTCGAAGCCGCTCGAGTCCGACCTTGAAGTCAAAGCTGACCCGATCCCGTTCTTGACTTGCCGTGCTGACTGACAGAGACTCTCTGCATTGCAAGACGTCGGCAATCCCGCCGATGGAGGAGGATTCATGCGGGGCAAGATGGTGCTCGTGTTCCTTGGTGCAGCCGCGCTCGCCGCATCGGCGGTCGCGCAGACGAAGACCTCCGGCACGGCCCAATGCAAGGGCGATCCGCCCGCGCCGGTCGCGATCGGAGACAAGCCGGGCCACTCCTTTGCCGTCGGCAAAGCCCAGTGCACATGGTCGAGCTTCGAGATCGCGGGAGTGCAGTACAAGGATGGCATCAGCGTCTCGGCGGATGAGATGAACGGCGACAAGTCGACGAGCAACGGCTACCACACGGCGACCCTGGCGAACGGCGACAAGACGACGGCTCGCTTCCACGGCACGACGATTGCGAAGGACGGCAAGTTTCAGAGCGGCGGCGGCACCTGGGTCTTTGTGAGCGGCACCGGCAAGTGCAAGGGCATCAAGGGCAAGGGAACCTACAAGGGCACGCCGAACGCCGACGGGACCGTGGCGTACAAAGTCGACGGCGAGTACTCGCTGCCGAAATAACGGCGCCCTCGAGTCTCACAGCTCCGGCAAGGTTTCGTCATCGCGACCGCCTGCCCGACGGTTGCATCATGATGGGGAGCGGATTCCCAGGCTTGGGCGCTGACGGCCTGGGCCGGCCGCGAAGCGGATGGCACATCGATCGCGCGGACAGGAAAGCATTTTGGCCGGGACACCTCGCAACCGGCTTCGGCGGACCGAAGGTCCTAGCGCAAGTCCTCGATCCGACCCGGACACTGACTCTCTACGCCGGCACGAACAAGGGGATCTTCAAGAGCACCGATGGCGGCTCGACCTGGACCCCGGCCAACACGGGCCTGACGGCATCGGGCATCCTTGCGCTGGCGGTCGATCTGCAGACTCCTGCGACGGTTTACGCCGGGACTGACGGCGGTGTCTTCAAGAGCACCAACGGAGCGGCGAGCTGGACGGCCGCGAGCACGGGCCTCGGCGCTCAGCCTGTCTCTGCTCTCGCAATCGACCCGGCTTCACCCTCAACCCTTTACGCGGGCACGCAGACCGCCGGCGTCTTCCGGAGCTCGGATGGGGGCGCGGAGCTGGACGGCGGCCAGGAGCGGCCTGACTCCCACGCTGATCCGTTGCCTCGCGGTCGACCCCAAATCGCCTTCGACGATCTATGCCGGGACGAATGCCGGACTCTTCAAGAGCACGCGCTTCTGTTCGATCCAGCCTCGGCTTCGACCGTCTATGCGGGGACGAATGCCGGCGTCTTCGTGAGCGCGGACAACGGCGCGAGCTGGGGGCCGCTCAATGTCGGCCTGACGAATCCGGTGGTCAACGCCCTCGTCCGTGCACCCGACCAGGCGGGGCGCTGTACGCCGCCACCAACGGCGCAGGCGTCTTCGTCCTCTCCAGTGAGTTGGAGAATCGAGCTCCTGTGAACAGGGTGGGCGGCCGTCGCTCCCCGCGGGTCGTCCGCCGGCCGTGGCGGGCCTGAAGGAAACCTTTCTTTGACCCCCTGCTCCCTGTTCCGGCGTAAGATTTCAACCGCAGAGCGACATGAGCGAGATCAAGAGCAAGGGATTCATGTGCCGGATCCTGGAGTGCCCCGGCCGAAGACCCGAGTGCTCCCACGAAGACGGCCGCTTCATCAGCCAGGAGAGTTTCGTGGGGCTCGCGCCCGGTTCGGAGATTCCGATGCAAGGGACCGTCGTCTGCTGCTCCTTATGTGAGCGAAACGGCGTCGTCGAGCGAGTCGAAGGAACCCTTGTCGTCGTGCACGTGCAAAACACTGAGGTCCTCGGGGACGGCTCGCGTGCGGACCCGGAGGATTTCTGTCGCGTGCCGGAGGCGTAACGCGCACCACCGGGCGCCCGAACGGCTCGGACCTGATGCCCGCCAACTGGGTGCACGTGAGCGGCTGCCGCGCCGGAAGCGACTGCGTGTTCTACCAGGAGGGCAAGGGCAAGTTCGACTTCAAGCCCGTTGCGGCCGAGGCTTCCGGGGCGAAGCCTGGCAAGTAGCAGGATATTCGGCGCAGTCGACGCAGGTCAGCTGGGTATCATCAGTCACTGTGACGAGCTCGTGGGTGGCCGCTCCGAGATTCCCGCCCAGGCCGGACGATCGCGACCTCGCCCGGGCCAGATGACCTTACGCTGCCGGAAGTCGATGCCGCGGCCGAGGCTTTCCGACAAGCCGCCGGGCCGGCGAACGAACGCATCGGGATCCCGGAGCGACGACGTTCCGAGAGCTGGTCAGTGGCGTCATGCGCCGCCCGTGGCGAGCGGCGCTCACGGGATCTCCTTGAGCCGGAGCCGCTTCATCGCCACCTCCTCTCAGCTCCAACGGCTCAATCATCGCCATCGTTGCTGAAAGGCTCATCCCCGTCTCCATGTAACGTGACCCCTCTCCTTCCGCGAACCCGGTGCCGGTATTGTTGGCTAACGGGACGCGCCACTAGACGCCCGGAGTCACGGCAAGCCGGCCGTGAGCGGCGGCCCGCTCCCCCTGGCCGCAGGCGGCGAGATCGCGGCGGAACCTCAGATGCCGCCGGCGAGTGAGCTCGACGAGCGGCCGCCAAACGGCGCTGGTCAAGTTCCGGCGGATCAAGAAGTGCCAGAATCGATTCGAGCGCTTGTAGAGATAAGACATCGCCAAATACGGCGCTACGGCGTGCCAGTCGCCGGGGCGGCGGTGCCAGATCGAAGCGTGTGAGAAGAGCCGGCGGTAAAGCCAGCTGTAACCCTGCGCCAGCTCCGCTTCGGTCATCTGTCTCGGCCGGAAGACGACGTGCGCCGTGTCGTAGAGGCTCCAATCGCGGTGGAGAAGCCGGCCTTCCTCCTCGAGCCTCCGAAAGAGCGGAGTACCCGGGTACGGCGTCAGGATGTGAAAAGTCGCGCACTCGAGCCGGGTTTCCTCGATCCACTGAGCCGTCTTCACGAAGACATCCTTGCGGTCCTGATCGAAACCGAGGACGAAGCTGCCGTTCACCTGAATCCCGTGGTCGTGCAGGATGGCGACACGCCGCGCGTAGTCCTCGGTTCGAGGCGTGCGCTTGCGCGCCTCCTTGAGATTGTCGTCGGAAAGCGATTCGAAGCCGATGAAGACTCCCGTGCAGCCGGCCAGCGCCATCTCCCGAACCAGCGACGGGTCGTCGGTGACGTCCAGCGTAAGCGCCGCGCTCCAGATCTTCTGAAGCGGCGCGAGGGCCCGGCACAACCGGCGCAGGTAATCCGGCCTGGAGCCCAGGTTGTTGTCGATGAACACGCCGTAAGGCTGGTCATCGGCAAGGAACTCTTGCGCAACCTGCTCGACGTCCCGAACTCGATAAGGCATCCGCAGGCCTTCGGTCGAGAGATAACAGAACCCGCAGCGATTGTGGCAACCCCGCGTGGCGATGAGGCTGGAGGTCGTCAGGAAACTCCGCCGTCGCAAGAGGTCTCGGCGTGGCGGAGGGTCGTCGCGGTAGGCATTGTCGTACATCGCGTGGTAGACGGGCTTGAGCCGATCGTTCTCCACGTCCCGCAGGATCGAGGGCCAGAGCTGAACACCGTCCCCGATGGCCAGGGCGTCGGCGTGAGGCGCGGCCTCTTCCGGACAGGAGAGCACGTGTAATCCCCCCAGGATGACACGCGCGCCGCGGGCGCGATACCACGCGGCCAGCGCGTAGGCTCGCGCGGCAAAGGTCAAGTGGACCGTGATTCCGACGACCTCGGGTGTTGGGTTTCCCGGCGGAGGTCCCTGAAGAAGATTCTCGTCCCAGTATTTCACTGTCCAATCCCGCGGGGTGGCCCCGGCCACGCTCGTCAGGGCGAGAGTGGGAGTCAAGACGTGTTTGCCAAAGCTCGCATGGGCGTCCTTCGGATAGAAGGGGTTGATCAGCAGCGCCAGGCGCCGCTCGATCGGCGCCGCAGGTAAATCCGATTCCAGAGGTGGCGGGGTGCTCATTTCCCCGGGCAGCCAGAGGCGCCCGAGCTTCTGTTGAAAAGGTTCTTCTGATGAGAGCAAACGCCTCTTCACGCCAACTCCCGCGAAGGGAGATCGGCGGGAAGGGCACCGAAGCGGCGCTGCCGGGTGTGGAACTCGGCGACGGCCGCGGCCAGATCCGTGTCTT
>JBGPGG010000168.1:0-4645 GCA_041483715.1 Thermoanaerobaculia bacterium | reverse complement strand
GCCTTTTCGACGAACAGCTTGCGCCCGGCCAGCCCCCGCGCGGTCTTGCCGGCGATGAAATCTTTCCGCGTATCCGCCAGACTCATGTTTCCCCCGCTCGGATGTTAATACACTGCACCAAGCGTGAACTGGGACGACGACTCCATCCACCGCTGGCTCGAGCCGCTCGCGGGCCGCGAGGGCGACCTCGCCGAGGTCTTCGGCGAGACGCTGACCGAAACCTGCCTCGAATGGCGCGACGGCGAGGTCCGGGAGGCGCGCGTGCGCCGCGAGCAGGGCACGAGCGCGCGGTGGCGGCGCGGCGGATCGGAGCAGTTCGCCTCCGTGGCCGGGGCCGACGACGCGGCCGTTCGCGAGGCCGTGCGCGCGCTGCGGGCCTCGGCCGGACGGGAGCCGCTGCCGATCCGGTCCTCGCGCGGCGCTCCCGCGGGGGCAGCCGAGATCGGCTTTCCCGCGGCCGACCGCGCCGCGAAACGCCTGTCCGCGATCTTCGCGCGCCATGCCCCGCGCCACGCCTTCACCCTGCGCCTGCGCGAGAGCGAGCGCCGTGTCGTGTCCTCCGGGCGTCCGGCCTGCGCGGCCACGCGGCGCCTCCTGTCGCTCGAGGGACGGTTCACCGCGGCCTCGCGCGCCGGAGACGAGGACCGGCTCTTCGCGTTTCACGCGCCGATGTCCGACACGGCGCTCGACGAGCTGAAGAACGTCCTCGCCGACGCGGCCGCGCCACGCGACCGGGCCGTGCCGGTGCCGCCAGGCGAAGCCGACACGATCCTCGCCAAGGGCTGTGCCGCGGTCCTCTTTCACGAGATCCTCGCCCACCCGCTCGAGGCCGACGCCGGCGTCTCGCCGCTGCGTTGCCTGCCGGAAGCGCGGGTGGCCGTGTCCGACCTCGAAGTGGTCGACGACGCGCGCCGGCTCGACCTCTTCGGGGGCTACGAGCGCGACGACGAGGGCACGACGCCGCGGCCGGTCAAGCTCGTCGCCTCCGGGCTCGTCGGCTCGCGGCTGACCGACCGCGCGCACGCGACGGCCTCCGGCTCGACCGGACACGGCCGCCGCTCCGGTCCCGCCGAGCCGCCGCTTCCCCGCGGCTCGAACGTGGTCGTCTCGGCAGGCTCGACGGACCCGGAAGAGATGCTCCGGCGCCTCGGCAACGGGATCTGGATCGAGGAATTCCTCGGCGGCTCGGTCGAGATCGCGAGCGGAACCTTCCGGCTGCGTTTCCCGCGAGCGCGCCGCGTGCGCCGCGGACGATTCGCCGATGAGCTTGGGGCCGGCGTGCTCGCGGGCGAGCTGCTGCCGGCCCTCGAAGCGATCGAGCCCGCGCTCGGCCGCGAGGTCCACGCCTGCCGCAGCCTCGGCTGGTGCGCGCGGGCCGGTCAGGTCGTACCGGTGGGGGGCGCTGCACCCGATCTGCTGATCCGCCGCTTGGGCGTCCGGCCGCAACTGTGACCGGCGACGACCTCGAGGCGCTGCTCAGCCAACGGGCGCCGGGACAATGGGAGCTCTACCGGAAGTCCGCCGAGACCCGGGAGATCGATGCCTCGGCGCCTTTCAAGCGCGCGGCGTGGCGCCGCGAAGAGGGCTGGGCCGCGCGCTGGTGGGAAGCGGGCGCTCCGCGCTTCGCGGCCGCGTCGGGCCCGGACGCGCTCGCGCTCGCAGTGCCGGAGGCCGCGCGGATCGCGGTCGCGGCGCAGAAGCCGCCCTACTGGCCGTCGAAAACCGCCGCGCTCGTCGGAGGGACGGCCGTGGACCCGCCTCCCGAGCTCTTCGAGGATCTTTCGCGCGCCGTGGCTGCAGCCTCGCGCGGCGAGGCGCTCCTCTCAGGGCTGCGGCTGCGCCGCGGCCGCGCCGAGGAGCGGATCGTCAACGCGGCTGGCCTCGACGTGGCGCAGGAGCACCGGATCCTGGACGGCGTCGCCCTCTGCGTGGCCCGGCGCCCCGGCCGCGCGCGCGAGGTCCGCGTGCCGTTTCGGTGGGACGCCGAGCCGGAGATCGAGACCCTTGCCCGAAGGCTCTCCGACGCCGCAACGCTGCCCCTCTCCGACCGGCCCGCTCCCTTTTCGAGCGGCCAGTGGCTGCTCGATCCCGCCGTCGGGGCTTCGCTCCTCGGCGTGCTCGCGCCGCTCTTTCTGGACGACAGGCCGCCCCGGTGGCTCGTTCGCGAAAAGATGGCGGGCTCGCTGGTCGGGGTCGCGGACGATGCCTCCCGCGACGCGGCGTTCGACGGGGAAGGCGTGGCCACGCGGCGCATGCTGCTCGTCGAGGAGGGCGCGCTCGTCGGCAGGCTCCACGACCTTTCTTCGGCCAGGCGCGCGGGGGGACTCTCAACCGGGCACGGTGTGCGCCCCTCGTTCCGCGTGCCGCCGCTTCTGGGGCCCCGCCGCCTCTTCTTCGAGACGAAGAGTCCATCGCCGCCCGCCGCCCTGCTGTCGGCGATCACCAAGGGGCTCTTCGCTTCCGCGCTGACGGCTCCGCCGCGGGTGGACCTCGCCGCCGACCGCTACGAAATCGAGTTCACCGGCGTCTCGATCGTCGCCGGCCGCGCCCAGGGCCCGGTCGCCGGCGCGCGCGCGAGGGGCCGCGTGTCGGAGCTCCTGCGCCGCATCGCCGGCCTCTCGACGGACCTGCAGTTTTTCCCGTCGCCGTTTCTCGTGGGGTCGCCGACGGTCTACGTTGAAAGGGCGAGCTTCGAATGAGTTCGTGGTCCCGGGTTTCGCGCGACCACAAACTACGAACCAGGGACCAAGGACTCAGGAGGGCTCGACTTCCAGAGGAGGCCCGGGCGTCGGCGTCGGCTCCGGCGCGGACTCGGGCGGCGGCGGCTCGACCGTTTCCGCGGCGGGCGGCGGGGCCGCCGGCTGGCCGGGCTGGGTGCCCGCAGGGCGCGGCGTTCTCGCGCGGGCGCCCGGGGCGGGGCGCTGGCCGCGGCGCATCGGGGGCTCGGACGCTCCGGTCGTTCCCGTACCGGTCGCCCCGGTCGAACCCACGCTGCGCGGGGCCTCCGGCTCCTCGTCGCCTTCGACTTCCCTGGAGGAGATCGCGCGATCGACCGGAAGCTTGCGGAACCGGTCGTTGTCGAAATAGACGTGCGCATCGTCCATGGTCGCGACCGCCATGTCGCGCTGGTAGTTCGCGAGCGAGGCCAGGTAGATCAGCTCCGAGTCGATCACGAGGGGATTGCGCCGGGCGTCGCGGATCGCCGGGTCGATCCACATCGCGGCGGCGTACTCCTTCACGGCCGCCTCGGGCTGGTTCGCATGCTCGTACGCCCGGCCGAGCCGGAAGCGGGACTGCGGAAAGCCGGGCTTGCGCTTGATCGACCTCTGGTATGCGGAGATGGCGGCCGAGAGCTTCCCCTCGGTCTCGCGCAGCAGTCCCAGGTTGTAGGCCGAGATGAAGTTCTTCTTGTCCAGCGTGAGCGCCATCTCGTATTGCTCCGCGGCCTGCTCCGGAAACCGGCGCAGGGCGAGCAGGTTCCCGAAATCGTTGTGCAGGTTCGGGTCCTCCGGAGAAGCCTCGACGCGGCGCTCCTGTTCCACGATCTTGTCGTCGAGCGGGTCGCCGGCCACGAGGTACTGGCGGTAGAAGGGCGGGGGCGGCTGCTTGCCGCCGTTGCCCGACGTCTGCCCCGCCGCCAGGCCCGATGCGAGCCCGAGGGCGAGGATCCATGCCCCACTCTTCATGCGCCACCCCGCGGCTTCTTCTTCGCGACGAGCCGGACGCGGCCGTCGCGCTCGGTGACCTCGAACAGAATTTCGCCCTCGCCCAGGCGCTCGCGCACCTTGCGCCGCTCGCGTTCGAGCCCCTCCACGAACCCCTCCAGCCGATAACCGCTCACGTCTTCTCCTCGCGCCTTTCTTGCCGCCACGTACCGGTCGAACAGTTCCCGGTCGGGCTCGGGCGGCGCAGCGCGCCGCTCTTCTTGTACGGACGCGGGCGGCCCCGCGTTGGGCGCCGGCGCCGAATGCCCCGGAGGGCCGCCCCCGCCCTCCCGAAAGTGCCCGTAGATGCCCGGACGGCGCCCCGCCTCCTTCTCCCCCTGCAGCCTCTCCCACCGGTCGCAGAGGGCCGAAAAACGGCCCTGGAGCGTCGCGAACCGGTAGCGCTCGGCCGACGACATGTCCTCGGATGCGTTCAGAGTCCGGACCATCTCCTCCACGTGCCTGCGGGTCTGGATCGGCGGCTTCGGCACCGAGCCATAGAGAAATGCGTCGTACTCGGCGCTCAGCCGCCGGAGGGCCTCTTCGAGCACGCGCAGCTCGCGTTCGAAGGCCCCGGCGCTCATGGCCGGACCCGGCGAAGTGTCGTCAACGTCGTCACTCCCCTATAGTAAAGGAACCATGCGCCCGGAGACCGCGCCCCCGCCCGCAACGGCCTACCCGCCCTCGATGGATGCGCTGCTCAAGGCCCCCCCCGCGGCCGAGAACCTGGCCCTCTTCGGGCGGGAAGCCGTCAAGCAGGAGCTCCGAAGGGCCATGGCCGGCGGCCAGACCCGATCCGACGCGATCTGGGAGACGGCCGCGAATGGCCTCCAGCGGCGCTTCGCGCCCACGCTCGTCCGCGCGATCAACGGCACCGGGGTCCTGCTCCACACCAATCTCGGCCGAGCCCCGCTGCCCGAGACGGCGCGCGCGGCCCTGCT
>JBGPGG010000167.1:0-4716 GCA_041483715.1 Thermoanaerobaculia bacterium | reverse complement strand
TGACGTGATCGTCGAAGGTGGATACATTCGTGTGGTCCAGGACATCCGCGGCAAGTACGGTTCGGAGGGGGATTACGTGATGAACCGTCCCCTGCACGGGCCGCAGAATCCGACGCCGGTCGATCACTCGACCGACACCTGGGACACGATCGACTGGCTCGTGAAGAACGTCCCGGAAGGCAATGGCAGGGTCGGGATCCTCGGCATCTCCTACGACGGATTCCTGCCGCTGATGGCGCTCATCAATCCGCACCCGGCGCTGAAGGTCTCGGTCCCGATGAACCCGATGGTCGACGGCTGGATGGGCGACGACTGGTTCCACTACGGCGCCTTTCGCCAGCAGGGCATGCAGTACATCTACGAGCAGGAGGCCACGCGCAAGAACGAAGCGAAGTGGTGGAGGGGCCACTACGACGACTACGACATGTTCATGGACGCGGTTTCGGCGGGGGAGCTCGGGCGACGCCATGGGCTCGAGCAGGTGGGCTTCTGGCGCAAGATCCTGGAGCATCCGAGCTACGACGCCTACTGGCGGGACCAGGCGGTCGACAAGATCCTCGCCGGCCAGCCGCTGAAGGTGCCGGTGATGCTCGTGCACAGCCTCTGGGACCAGGAGGACATCTACGGCGCGATCGCCGTCTACAAGGCCATCAAGCCGAAGGACACGGGCAACGACAAGGTGTTCCTGGTCATGGGCCCGTGGCATCACGGGCAGGAGATCGGGGACGGCAGCTCGCTCGGAGCCATCAAGTTCAACAGCGACACCGCGCTCACCTTCCGCCAGGACGTCCTCCGGCCGTTTCTCGACCAGTACCTGAGAGATGGCGCGCCCAAATCGGACGTCGCGCCCGTCACGGCCTTCGAGACCGGGACCAATGCGTGGCGGCGGCTGTCCGCGTGGCCGGCCGGCTGCACGAGCGGCTGCACGGTGAAGCCGACGCCGCTGTACCTGGCCTCAGGCTCCAGGCTCGCCCTCTCGACGCCGCCGAGCGGCGGCCCGGCGTATGCAGAGTACGTCTCCGATCCGGCCCGGCCTGTGCCCTACCGCCCCCGGCCGGTGGACAACAGCAGCAGCGCCTGGGCCAAGTGGCTCTCCGACGACCAGCGCGAATCGTCGGGCCGCACCGACGTCGCGGTCTTCGTGACCGACGTGCTGACGGCCCCGGTGAAGATCAGCGGGCAGCCGATCGCGAATCTCATTGCCTCCACCAGCGGCACCGACTCGGACTGGGTCGTGAAGGTAATCGACCTCTATCCCCCCGAGGTTGCGGGGGACCCGGGAATGGGCGGCTACCAGCTGATGGTCTCGGCGGACATCTTCCGGGGCCGCTATCGCGAGAGCCTCGAGACGGCGAAGCCGCTCGCGTCGAACGCGCCGCTGCTCTACCGCTTCGAGCTACCGACAGCCAATCACGTCTTCCGTCCGGGCCACCGGATCCTGGTGCAGGTGCAGTCGAGCTGGTTCCCGCTCTACGACCGCAATCCGCAGACCTTCGTGCCAAACATCTTCTGGGCGAAGCCGGAGGACTACAAGGCAGCCACCCAGCGCGTCTACCACGCGCCCGATCAGGCGAGCTTCATCGAGCTTCCGCTCGTCGTCACTCCGTGAGACCGGGATGAAGTACGTCGCGTTCCTGCGCGCGATCAACGTGGGCGGACGCACGGTGAAAATGGACCGCCTGCGGAGCCTGTTCGAGGAGCTGCGGTTTTCCGAGGTGGAGACCTTCATCGCGAGCGGCAACGTCATCTTCACGGCCGCCTCGCCCAGCCCGAAGGCGTTGGAAGGCAGGATCGAGAAGCACCTGCAACAGAATCTCGGGCACGCGGTGCCCACGTTCCTGCGCACGCCCGCCGAGCTCGCGGACGTCGCGCGGCAAAGACCCTTCGGCAAGGTCGAGCTCAGCCCGAAGGGCGCTTTCCTGTACGTGGGATTTCTGAAGGAAGCGCCGGGCGCCGTCGCGAAGCGGCGAGTGATGGAACTGAGCTCCGAGACGAACGCGTTCCATGTCCGCAGCCGGGAGGTCTACTGGCTCTGCCGGGAGAGATCGATGAGAGCCCTGACCTGCATGGCGCGGCTCGAAAAGGCACTCGGCGTGCCGGTCACCTTCCGCATGGAGACGACCGTAGGCAAGATCGCCGCGCGCCACGCGTAACCCGCCCGCCGGACTCCAGGGGCGTTACGCCGAAGGAGGCGCGGTCGGACGCCGCTTCTCGAGCATCCCGATCGGGCCGAGAATGAACCACCCGAAGATCGCGCCGATGGCCGGAAGCCAGATGTGGCCGAGTCCCGCTCCCGTGCCGACGGCGGCGGTCATCCAGATGCTCGCCGCGGTCGTCAGGCCGTGCACCTCCGCGCGGTCGCCGATCTTCAGGATGGTGCCCGCGCCGAGAAAGCCGATGCCGGCGACGAGGCCCTGGATGACGCGGCTGACGTCGGAGGTGGTTGCGCCCGACTCGATCGCCGCCAGGACGAAAAATGCCGCGCCGAGGCTGACGAGCATGTGCGTGCGCAGCCCCGCCGTGCTGTGCACGCGCTCGCGCTGCAGGCCGATCCCTGCGCCGAGCAGGGCGGCGAGGCCGAGGCGGACGACGGAGACGAGCAGGACGTGGCCGCTCGGCCACTGAAAGATCGGAAGGTCGCTCGCGCCCATCAGTCGCCCGGACCGACCATCTTCTCGGGCCGGACCTCGCGGTCGAACTCCTCGGCCGTGAGGTACCCCAGGGAGAGCGCGGCTTCCTTCAGCGTCGTGCCGTCCTTGTGCGCCTTCTTCGCGATCTCGGCGGCCTTGTCGTAGCCGAGCTTCGGGGCCAGGCCCGTCACGAGCATGAGCGAGCGCCCGAGGTGCTCGCGGATCCGCTCGTGGTCGGGCTCGATGCCGCGCGCGCAGTGCTCCTCGAAGGAGTCGCAGGCGTCGGCGAGCAGCCGGATCGAGCGCAGCACGTTCGAGATGATGAGCGGCTTGTAGACGTTGAGCTCGAAGTTGCCCGAGGCGCCTCCGACGGTCACGGCGACGTCGTTGCCGAAGACCTGCGCGCAGACCATCGTCAGGGCCTCGGATTGCGTCGGGTTGACCTTGCCCGGCATGATCGAGGAGCCTGGCTCGTTTTCCGGGATCCGGATCTCGCCCAGGCCCGAGCGGGGGCCCGAGGCGAGCCAGCGCACGTCGTTGGCGATCTTCATGAGCGCCGCGGCGAGCGTGCGGATCGCGCCGTGGGCATTGACGAGCGCGTCGTGCGCGGCGAGCGCCTCGAACTTGTTGGGCGCCGTGACGAAGGGCAGGCCCGTGAGCCTGGCAATCTCCCCGGCCACCTTGTGGCCGAAGTCGGCGGGCGCATTGAGGCCCGTGCCGACTGCCGTGCCGCCGATCGCGAGCTCCTGGAGGTGCGGCATCGCTGCTTCGACGTGCGCGAGGCAGTGGTCGAGCTGGGAGACCCAGCCGGAGATCTCCTGGCCGAGAGTCATCGGGACGGCGTCCTGGAGGTGCGTGCGGCCGATCTTCACGACGGTCGCGAACTCCTTCGCCTTGCGGTCGAGCGTCTCGCGGAGCTTCTTGGCGGCGGGGAAGAGGCGATGCCGGATTTGCTCGACGGCCGCGATGTGCATGGCCGTCGGAAAGGTGTCGTTGGAGGACTGGCTCTTGTTGACGTCGTCGTTGGGATGGATGGGTGTCTTCGAGCCCATCTTCCCGCCGAGGATCTCGATCGCGCGGTTGGCGATGACCTCGTTGACGTTCATGTTGGTCTGCGTGCCGCTGCCCGTCTGCCAAACCGAAAGGGGAAAGTGCTCGTCCAAGGTTCCGGCGATGACTTCATCGGCCGCCTGGATGATCGCCTTCGCCTTCTCGGCCGGGAGCGCCCCGCGTCCCTGGTTCACGATCGCGCAGGCCTTCTTGAGGATCCCGAACGCGCGGATGAGCTCGCGCGGAAAGCGTTCGCCGCCGATGCGGAAGTGGTGCAGCGAGCGCTCGGTCTGCGCGCCCCAGTATCGGTCGGCGGGGACCTCGAGCTTGCCCATCGTGTCCGATTCGGTGCGGGTCTTCGTAGGATCGGCCATGCGGTCGAGAATGCTATCTCGAATTCCGGAATCGTTCAGTGCAGGACTTCGACCTTCGCGCGATGTCCCGGCAGCGAGGCAAGCCTCGCGTCGGCGGTCAGGAGCACAGCGGGGAGGGCCTCCGCCAGCGCGAGGTACGCCGCGTCGTAGGCTGTGGCGTTCGAGCGGAGCTCCCAGATCCTCGGCAGAAGAAGATCATGGCGATACCTTTGGATTCGCAGGTCGCCGAAGTTCGTGAGAGCGCGGCGGGCGGTGTCCGCGGTCAGGTCGCCGAGCCTCTCGAAGCGGCGCAGGACCTGAGCGACCTCGAGATCGATGAGGTGCGGGGCGTGCAGCGTCTCGGTGTCCGGGGCGATCCGCTCCGTGACTCGGGCGCCTCGGGCGGTCCGCAGCAGCAATTCGATGACCGCGGAAGCGTCGAGGACGATCAATCCCGGTCGCGCTCTTCCCGCACGAGCTCGGCCGGCTCGCGAGACAGGCGAACCGGCGGCAGACGGGCGATTCGCTCCAGCAGCTCCTGCCGGGTCGGCCGCTCGAGACTGCGCTTCAGCTCGGCGAGCAGGTAGTCGGAAAGCGAAAGGCCGGACAAAGCGGCGCGGGCCTTGAGCTGCCGGTGGATCGGATCGGGGACGTTACGGATCTGCACCATCTTGGACATGCGA
>JBGPGG010000166.1:0-4740 GCA_041483715.1 Thermoanaerobaculia bacterium | reverse complement strand
TTAGAGACCTGACCCCGGAGACCTGGCCCCCATGCCCCAGCAACACGTCTTCGACGCAGTCCTTCGCGCGGCGCGACGGCTTCCCGGATACCCCCGCCTGCGCGTGCTCGACCTCTCGGCCGGGCGCGGCGAGATCGCGGCGGCGCTCGCGCGCGAGGGCTGCACCGTGCGCGGGACGCACTTCCGCGCCGACGACTACAAGCTGACCGCGCAGTCCGGTCCGCTGCACACCGACGCCGTCGCGATCGATCCGGACGTCGACTTGACGCGGCCGCTGCCCTACCCCGACGCCGCGTTCGACCTCGTCGTCCTCTGCGAGGTGGCCGAGCACCTTCCGACCGAGATCCCCGTCGTCGCACAGATCGGTCGCATCCTCGCACCCGGCGGCCACCTCGTGCTGTCGACGCCCAACGTCGCGCGCCTGCATTCCCGCTGGCACTTCTTCTTCACGGGAACCCACAAGCTCATCCGCCGCCGCGCCGGCTGGGACCTCACGCCGGAGGATCTCTACGCGTACCACATCAACCCGATCGACTTTCCGCTGCTCCACACGCTGCTCCGGCAGGCGGGACTCGATGTCGAGCGCCTCGACTTCACGCTCTTCAAGTGGAAACACGCGTGGCTGCTGCTCTTCTACCCCTTCGTCTGGATCTCCACGCGCGTCGAGACCCGACGCCACCGCGGCGGGCAGGAGCACGCACGAGGGGAAGAGGACCTCTTTCGCTGGATGATGCGGCCCGCCATGCTCGCGAGCGAGCAGCTGCTGCTGACGGCGCGGAAAGACGCGGGCTAACCCGCCGCCGGCGGCACGAGCGCTCCCGCCGAGACGATCATCTTCATCGCCTGCTCCGGCGTCATGTCGAGGTAGGTCACCTTCTCCTCGGGCACCACGAGCAGAAACCCGGTCGTCGGATTGACCGCGCTCGGGATGAAGATGCTGCAGAGGTTGCGGCCCAGTTTCTCGCCCGCCTCCCCTGCAACTGTCGACGTCACGAACCCGATGCCCCACGAGCCTGGCGACGGGAACTCCACGATCGCGACCTTGCCGAACGACCCGACGCGCGAGGGACCGAGCAGGAGCTCGGCGATCTGACGCAGCGTCGCGTAGATCTTGTTGATCAGGGGTACCCGGTGCATGAGCCGGTCCCACAGCGAGAAGGCCCTCTTGCCGAAAAAGTTCGCGGCGACGAAGCCGAGCAGAAGCAGCAGCGCATTCAGGAGCACGAATCCGAGGCCGATGACCGAGATCCCGCGAGCGCGTAGCTGCGCGCCGAGGATGTTGTCGAAGAAATTGAAGAGGCTCCAGACGACCCAGAGCGTCAGGGCGGTCGGAGCGAGGACGAGTAATCCCGCGACCCAGTAGCGGCGCAGGCGAACACCGAAGCTGGCCGACATGAATCCATCCTAACCCGTACAATGGCAGGCGATGCGAACGCGCAACGCGGCCCTCCCAACAGTCCTGCTCACGGCCTGCCTGGTTTCGCCCGCGCTCGCCCAATCGCCTTCGTGGGAGACGTTCGGGCCGCCCCTCTTCCAGGTCAACGCCGTCGCCACGGGCTCGGACGAGCTGACCGTCTATGCGGGCGGCGCCGACTACGCTGCCTCCCAGGCTGCGCTCTTCAAGAGCGCCGACGGCGGCCGGAGATGGGAGACGCTCGAGCAGGCGGAGCCGGGCGAGTTCTACAGCGACATCCTCGTCGACCCGGGTAGCCCCACGACGATTTTCGCCGGGGCGCTCGTCAACAGCACGACCCGGATCTACCGTTCCGGCGACGGCGGACAGACGTGGTCCCTGCGCCAGACGATTCCCTCCTACTGCATTCCCTCCTTCGCGCCGGGTACTGCGGCGGGCGCGGCGCTCGTGGCGTGCGGAACCCGCCTGCTCCGATCGAGCGCCGCCGGCCTGACCTGGCAGGACGTGCCGAATCCCTTCACGGAGTCCACGCGTCTGACTCCCGGCCCGGCGGGTTCGCTGTTCGCGTACGGACAGACGCGCATCTTCAAGAGCACCAACGGAGGCAGCACGTGGGCCGCCGTCGGCAACGTCCTCCCGTGCGCCGGCTTGAACGCCCTGCGCGTCGACCCGGCGAACGCGAACGTTTTCGTGGCCGGAGCCGGCCTGCTCGGCGCCCAGGGGCTGTCTTGCGGCGGCGTTTTTCGCAGCACGAACGCGGGAAACACCTGGACCGCGAGCGACCTTTCGGGCGTCTACATCACCGACATCGCCATCGACGCGCACAACCCCGCGCGGGTGTACGCGTGCGCCGGGTATCTCGGAGGCCTCTTTTCGAAGGGCGGCGCGTACGCGAGCCTCGACGGAGGGACGAGCTGGGCCAACACGTTCTTGCCCGCGCTCGGAGCGCTCCGGCTCGCGCTCTCCCACAGCGGCCAGATCCTGTACGCCGCAACCTCGGTCGGGGTGTACGCGTTTGCCGGAGCGGGAGGCCCGCCCTCGTGCGCGCCGGACGATCAGACGCTGTGCTTGAACGACGGGCAATTCCGCGTTGCCGCCACCTGGTCCAAGCCGGACGGCACGGGCGGCCAGGGGCACGCGGTCTCCCTGACGGGCGACACCGGCTACTTCTGGTTCTTCGACAGCTCGAACGTCGAGGTGATCGTCAAGGTCCTGGAAGCATGCGCCGTCAACGGCCATCGGTGGGTTTTCGCAAGCGGATTGACCAACGTTCTCGTCAACCTCACCGTCACCGACATCGTCGCCGGAACGACCAACACGTACACGAACCCGCAGGCAACGGCGTTCAAGCCGATCCAGGACACCATGGCCTTTCCGTGCGAGTGAGCGGCGGCGGGCCGGTGCCCCCTCACCCTGTCCCTCTCCCGCCGGGAGAGGGGACTTTTCATTTCCCCTCGCCCCCGCAGGGGGGAGAGGGTCGGGGTGAAGGGGGCCTGGGGACCACTCGGCCTCAGAGGTGGCGGAGAGGACGGGATTCGAACCCGTGGTAGGGGTTTAACCCTACGGCGGTTTAGCAAACCGCTGGTTTCAGCCACTCACCCACCTCTCCGGCGCGGCGAAAGCGGTTCAGTCTAGACAACATCACGGGGAAAAGCACTAGCGGCTCTCGGTGGGCCGAATCTGCCGTGTGCTATCTGGTGTGCCATCGCGATCCGTTCGAGAGTGATCCGAATGCGATCCTGGGAGGCTTTCGCGTACCGCTGAACGAGCCAGAGCTGCGACCATCCCCCGACCTCCATCAAGGAGACGAGATCCCCCTCACGGAGGCAGTGGCGCGGCGGGGCAAGGTCTCCGGTTCGCGCTGGACATCATGGTGCGGTGCAGGCCGCCGGGATTGCTCCGAGCATCCCCTGAATGGTGGCGGTAATGTCGACGGCGGTTCGACCCGACTGAACCAGGGCGTCTTTGATCCTCTGATTCATAGGCCAGGGCCATAGCGGCACGTTCGTGAGATTCCCGTTCTTGTACTGGTAGCAGAGGTTGGCGCCCCGCGTCGTGTTGAAGATGTTCTCTCCAGGTGAATACGAGGCGGGAGAAGGGCCGGACCAGGCATTACTCGTTACCCATGGGGCCTGGAAAGTCGATTTGGCGCCACCGAACGATGTGACATCGGATGCGTTCAGGTGGCTTCCGTCGGCTTGAGCATAGAGACCGAAGGGAAGGACGGAGGAGTTAGTACCGGCAGGGATATAGGAGGTCGTGTCCTTGATGTCGATTGAGCTCAACTTGGAAACAAAGACCAGATAGGGGGGCTTGTATATGTTTGTGGGAAGAACGTACGCGAGGCTGCCGAGGAGCTTGGCGTGGGAATTCTTGTCCGCGTCTTCCCTGTCGATCGCGAAGATTCCGTACGCCTGGTACAGGTCATGATTGGTGTAGGTGCCTGCACCGTTTCCCGTCCAAGGCTTTCCGTCATAGCCCATGAGGACGTAGCTTGCCGGCACTCCTTGCGCGCTCCATGTACCCAAGCAATTTTCACAAGTCGCATAGTAGTTGTTGTAAGCGAGCGAGTACGTCATTTTCGGACCTACGACGGTCGAGCGCTCCCATCGACCCCATGCTCGGCGGATCGTGGTGTAGTCGCCTCCATAAGACATTTGGAAAATCTTGCGCGCCGTTCCCCAGCCGGCGACGTCCTCCAAGAGATTGTAGAGCCCATCGTGGACCCCGAAGATCTCTGAGTTATTGTCCGCGGCGTCCCAGGCGGCAACGCGCCGGATCACGTTGTTGTGAGCGTGCGAGAGTTCCACGACTGTCTGGCCGGCGCAACAGGCGTTGATTCCTTCGATCACGAACCAGTCGTTGTAATCGAGGTGGACGGGGGCCCACCCGCCGCCGCTTATCAAGACCTTGCCATCATTGAGGGCACGGATCGTGATGGGAAGACCGGAGGCACCGTTCAGGCCCTTTGGAGGCAGAATCTTACCTGACCAATAGGTGTACGTCCCATCCAGCAAACAAAGCGTCTTGCCCGGGGAAGCGACCGACCAGAAGCTCGATATCTTGAAGGGCGATGAAGGGGAGCGCCCGTTTCCGCCGCCATTCGGAGAGGCGTAATAGTCGCAGGTCGCCGCTTTGGAAGCCGCGCCGCCGAGTGCAACCAGCGCCGCCACTACCAGCCCGATTCGGAGCGCTTCCGCGAGTCTTCCCGGCCTACGCGGAAGCGGTCCCAATCTCCTACCCTCGGCTTTCGCTCGACGCGTTCCTGACCTTTCCATGGACATGTGCTCCACCTCCTGGGTGAAAGAAGGACCATAGGCCGGCGG
>JBGPGG010000165.1:0-4779 GCA_041483715.1 Thermoanaerobaculia bacterium | reverse complement strand
TCGCAGAAGTCGATGGCCTCGGCGGTGTCGCCGTCGGCCTCCGGCCAGGACTTCGACTCCTCGAGGACCATCATCGCGGAGAACTCGTGCTTGCGGTGGCGCAGGATCGCGCCGATCCGCAGGATGAGCGCCGAGCGCTCGGCCTCGGGCATCCGGCTCCAGGGGGCGAAGGCCTCCGTCGCCGCTTCGACAGCCCGGGCGGCGTCGGCGGGCATTGCCTCGGGGAACCGGCCGATGATCTGGCGAAAGTCGGAGGGATTGACCGAATCGAAGTGCCGCGCGGCGCCGACCGGCTTGCCGCCGATGCGGTTCTTGCCATCGATCGGCAGCCGCTTCTCGATCTTCGAGAGCGCCGCGCGGAAGGCGTTCTTGTTGGCTTCGACGGAGAAGTCCGTCAGAGGCTCGTTTCGGAACTCAGGGAGCAGGATGACCTCCGGAAGGGAGAATTTATCAAAGCTCCGTGCCAGACTTCCGGCTGTGAACCTGAAGGGGGGAAAGCCCGAGACCTTCGGCCGGGTTGCGTCCTTCTTTTATAGGCACCTGGCCGAGCCCTCACTCGGGCCCATGCACCAGCGCATTGCGGCCGAAGTCCCTCTGGAGCGGGGCCGGCTGCTGGACATCGGGTGCGGTCCGGGGCGGCTGACCCGCCTCGTCGCCGGGCGGCGGCCCCGGGTTGCCGTCACGGGCCTCGACCTGTCGGCTGCCATGATCCGCCAGGCCCGCCGCGGCCCCGCTCTTCCGAACCTCGAATTCCGGGAGGGGAGTCCCGCCACGGCGGGCTTCTCGCTCGAGTTCGACTTCGCTCTGTCGGTCCTGTCCTTCCACCACTGGGAAGAGCCCGCCGAGGAGCTTTCGGCCGTTTACCGGGCGCTCAAGCCCGGAGGGCGGCTCTGGATTTACGAGTCCGATCCGGAAGCCTCCGACGAGGAGATCCGCGCGGACCGCCTCGGGCTGTGGGGCTGGCTCGCGATGCCTCCGTCCTGGCAGAGGTCGCTCTCCCGCGGGCACGGCTTCACCGCCCGCGAGATCGAGGATGTCGTGCGCCCGGCAGTCGCGCGGACGCCCTTCCGGGCGATGCAGGTGGCTCGCTCGGGGGCGGCGTATTGCCTCGAGCTCGGAAAGTAGAGTCACGGTCGCTTGACAGACGTGGTGCCGGGTATTACAAAGGATCGCGTCATGAGGGGCTTCGCCCTCTGCTGTTGTCCTTGCCGCGCGGGCCTGTTAGGTCCGGCGATCGGCGGCTCGTCTCCTCCTTAGAGTCCAGCCGAAACGTCGACACCGAGCCCGCCGGAGACACCGGCGGGCTTTTTCATTTTCGTGGAGGTTTTTGGATGAGCAAGTGCCCCTGGATCGAGCCCGAGCCGGCCTGTCCGTGGTGACGTGCTCGAGCCTCGAAAAAGTCTCCGGAGACCTCCTCGACGCCGTAGGAGGGACGCCGCTGCTGGAGTTGACGCGCATCGCAGCCGAGGCGCCGGGAGTCCGGCTGCTCGCGAAGGCCGAACACTTGAATCCCGGCGGAAGCGTGAAGGATCGGCCGGCCCGGGCAATGCTCCTGGACGGCCTGGCCCGCGGGCTCTTGAGGCCGGGAAAGGTCATTCTTGAGGCGACTTCTGGAAATACCGGGATCGCCGACGCGATGCTCGGGCGCGCTCTGGGCTTCGCGGTCACGCTCTGTGTTCCGGCCAAGGCCTCCGCCGAGCGCAAGGCCATCCTGAGGGCCCTCGGCGCCTCGCTCGTCCCGACCGATCCTCTCGAGGGCGCCGACGGGGCGATCCGCACGGCGCGGGCAATGGCGGCAAGCGAGCCCGAGAAATACTTCTATCCGGACCAGTACTCGAACCCCCGAAACTGGGAGGCGCACTTCGAGACGACGGGTCCGGAGATCTGGGGACAGACCCGCGGCAAGCTGACGCATTTCGTGGCGGGGCTCGGGACCACGGGAACTTTCGTGGGCGTGACACGCTATTTGAAGACGAAGAGCAGCGCCGTTCGGTGCGTGTCCGTTCAGCCGGACGGCCCGCTGCACGGCCTGGAGGGGATGAAACACATGGGCTCGCAGATGGTTCCCGCCATTTACGACCCGACGCTCGCCGACGCGTCGCTCGAGGTCGGGACCGAAGACGCCTACTCGATGTGCCGGCGGCTCGTGAAGGAGGAAGGAATCTTCGTAGGGCCGTCGGCCGGGGCCAACGTCGCCGCCGCACTCCGCGTGGGCCGGGAAACGGCGCTCCGACCCGCCGTCATCGTGACAATTCTCTCCGATGGGGGGAGCCGATACCTCTCCGAGCGATTCTGGGAGGGGCCGTGATCGCGCTTCCCGCCGCCGTGCTGAAGGACATCCGGGAGCATGGAAGAGCGAGCTATCCCGAGGAGTGCTGCGGCGCCCTCCTCGGCGCGCTTCGGGACGGAGTCGCGCGTGTCGAGGAGGCACAGCGGATGGAGAACGCGAGCCCCCAGCGGCGGGAACGGAGATTCGAGATCGAGCCGCGAGCCTACCTGTGCATCGAACGGCGCGCGGAGGAGCTGGGATGGACGGTCCTCGGCTTCTACCACTCCCACCCCGACCATCCGGCGGCGCCGTCGGCTTACGACCGGGAACAGGCGCTGCCCTTTCTCCATTATGTGATTGTGGCGGTCGAAGGCGGCCGCCCCGGGGAGGCGACTTCCTGGATACTTTCAGAGGATCGTGGGGTCTTCGAGCCCGAGGAGCTCTTGCTCGAAGCCCCGGGGAGTGTGTGATGCCGAAGATTCATCTGCCGACGCCCTTGCGACCTTATGCCGAAGGGGCCGCGAGCGTGGAGGTTTCGGGTTCGACGGTTTCGGAGGCGCTCGAGGGTCTCGTCGTGCGCCACGACGGGCTGCGGCGACACCTTTACGACGAGAAGGGGAGACTCCGCTCCTACGTCAACATCTATAAGAACGACGAGGACGTCCGCTACCTCCAGCAGGAAGCGACCTCCCTCGTCCAGGGGGATGCCCTCTCCATCGTTCCTTCGATTGCGGGAGGAACGGCAGAGGCCGCGGACCCCTCGACCCTCTCGAACGAGGAGATCCGCCGCTACGCGCGTCACCTGATCATGCCGGAGGTGGGGCTCGACGGACAGAAAAAGCTGAAGGCGGCGCGGGTGCTCGCCGTCGGGGCGGGCGGTCTCGGATCGCCGCTCGCCCTCTACCTCGTCGCGGCCGGAGTCGGGACGCTCGGCCTGGTGGACTTCGACGTCGTGGACGACTCGAATCTGCAGCGCCAGATCCTCTTCGGCACCGGAGACGTCGGGCGGCCGAAGCTCGCCTCGGCGGCGGCGCGGCTGAAGGACCTGAACCCCAACGTTCGGATCGTGGCCCATGAGGAACGGCTGACCTCGGCAAACGCGCTTTCGATCTTCCGCGACTTCGACATCGTCGCGGACGGGACCGACAACTTCCCGACGCGCTATCTCGTCAACGATGCCTGCGTCCTGACCGGAAAGCCCAACGTTTATGCCTCGATCTTCCGCTTCGAGGGGCAGGCGTCGGTTTTCTGGGCCGAGAAGGGGCCCTGCTACCGCTGCCTCTACGCGGAGCCTCCACCCCCGGGGCTCGTCCCCTCGTGCGCGGAGGGAGGCGTGCTCGGGATCCTCCCGGGCCTCCTCGGCGTCATCCAGGCGACCGAGACGATCAAGCTCATCCTCGGCAACGGCGAGCCGCTGATCGGCCGGCTGCTGCTGGTGGACGCTCTGACCATGCGCTTCCGCGAGCTGAAACTCCGCAAGAACCCGGCCTGCGTCCTGTGCGGCCCGAACCCGACGGTGACGAAGCTCATCGACTACGAGGCCTTCTGCGGCGTCTCGTCCGAAGAGCCGCGTCCGGAACCCGGAATGCCTCCCGCTGATGCTCTGGTATCTTCTCCCGCGATGTTCGGAAGGATCCCGGCGGTCACGGTCGAGGACCTGAAGGCGATGCGCGATCGCGGCGACGCGTTCGTGCTCGTGGACGTGCGCGAAGAGCGCGAGTGGGCGATTTCGGACCTGGCCGACTCCGTGAAGATCCCCCTGGGGACGTTGCCGCAGAACCTGGAGAAGCTCTCCCGGGAGGACGAGATCGTCGTCTACTGCCGTAGCGGCGCCCGCTCTGGTAACGCCGTGCAGTTCCTTCGCCAGGCGGGCTACGAGAAGGCGAAGAATCTCGCGGGCGGCATCAACCGATGGGCAGAGCGGATCGATCCGTCCCTGCCGAGGTACTGATGATTTCGGATTTCGGATTTCGGATTTCGGATTTCTGCGAGCCCGTGCTCCCGCCTTCAAATCCGCAATCTGCAATCCGCGATCCGAAATTCCGCTGATGCGCCGCGTCGGCCTGATTTTCCTCGCGATCGGACTCGGCGGATTCCTCGTTGCCTCGCGCGATTACTCCCGTTACCAGGACGCCTGGGAATCCGCGCGCTGGATGTTCGTCGGCGTCGCCGTCATAGGGCTCGTCTTCACGATCCTGCCGGGAAGGCCGGAGCCCTCCTAGCTTCACTTCTCAACGCTTTGTCCACTGAGTGACGGCACTCGGGCGCCGACGCCTACCCCCTCTCCCGGCGGGAGAGGGTTTCTGTTGGGGCACGCCCGTGAATAGCCCGCGCTACTCCGCGTTCGCGGGCAGGACCCTCATCCGGCCGTCGTTGCGTCGCGGTTTTCTTCGAGCAGGCGGTTCACTTTCGCGGCCAGGATGAAGTCGTTCTCGTGCAGGCCGCCGATCTTGTGCGTCCACAGCGTGAGGTCCACCTTGTTCCAGTGCACGGCGATGTCGGGGTGATGG
>JBGPGG010000164.1:0-4829 GCA_041483715.1 Thermoanaerobaculia bacterium | reverse complement strand
TGCGCGGGCGCGCGCGAGGCGAAGCTCTCTTCCCGCGCGGGGATGGGCCCGTGCCAGGGCCGGGTCTGCGGCCCGGCCCTCTCGTTTCTCTTCGGCTGGGATTCGGATACCGTACGCCCGCCGGCGAAGCCGGCCCTGGTCGGCAACCTCGTTCGATCCGAGTAGGGAGCGCGTATGAAGTGGCAGGGCGTTTTCCCGGCGATGACAACTCCGTTCCAGGACGATCTCTCGCTCGACCTCGACTTCCTGCCGCGGCACCTCGAGGCGATGCTCGCCTCGGGCTGCACCGGGTTCGTGCCGCTCGGGTCGCTCGGCGAGTCGGCGACGCTCACCTTCGCGGAGAAGGGCGCCGTCCTCGAGACCTGCCGCAGAACGCTGTCGGGACGGGCGGCGCTCGTGGCCGGCATCGCGGCTCTGTCGACCGCGGAGGCCGTGGCGACCGCGCGCCTGGCCGCGGAGAAGGGCTGCGACGGGCTCATGGTGCTGCCGCCCTACGTCTACCGGCCGGACGCCCGAGAGACGCGGGCGCACTTTTCGGCGGTGATCGGGGCGACGGAGCTTCCGTGCATGCTCTACAACAATCCCATCGCGTACGGGACGGACGTGTCGGCGCAGGAGCTCGAGGAGCTCGCGGGCCGCCACGCCAACCTCGTCGCGGTCAAGGAGTCGAGCGGCGACGTGCGGCGCATCGCCGCGATCCGCGCGCTCCTGGACCGCCGGCTCGCGATCTTCGTCGGCGTGGACGACTTGATCGTGGAGGGCGTCGCCGCCGGCGCGGTCGGCTGGGTCGCGGGGCTCGTCAACGCCCTTCCCGCGGAGTCGGTGCGGCTCTTCGACCTGGCCCTTGCGGCAGACGGGAGCGGGCGCGAAGCGCGCGACCTCTACGAGTGGTTCCTGCCGCTGCTGCGCCTGGACGTGGTGCCGAAGTTCGTCCAGCTCATCAAGCTCGTGCAGCAGGAGTGCGGGATGGGATCCGAGCGGGTGCGTCCGCCGCGGCTCGTGCTCGAAGGAGCCGAGCGCGGCGAGGCGCTCGCCGTCATCCGGGAGCGCCTCGCGCGCCGGCCGCGAGTCTGAAACGGGGAAGGACTAGTTCTTCGGCGCGTCGCCGGGCAGCGGGAGCTGGTCGAGGAGACTGAGACGCGCCGCCGTCGTAATGTAGTCGTCCACGAGGGCGAAGCGTCCGGCCGCCTTCGCGTTCAGCTTCTGGCTGTAGATCCCGAAGTACTTCAGGCGCAGGTCGGTGGTCTTCTTCTGCAGGGCGCCGGCGTCATTGACGAGCGAGGCGATGTCGGCGTCGGAGAGGCTCGTGTAGCTGTCCACGTACTTCTTGGCGAGGTCCACGCGGGCCGCCGCGATGGCGTCCTTCTCCTTCTCGAAGTCGGCGTAGACGGCCCAGAACGTCTCGAGCTCTCGGGGCGTGAGGTTGCTCATAGCGGCCCCGAAGAGCTTGCGGCGGGCGTCGGTGAGCGCCATCTTGTAGCGGGCGACGTTGATCGCCTCCTGCGCCGAGGCCGACATCGACGCAGGCTTGGCCTGGGGCGCGGCTTGCGCCGCGGGCTGGGCCTGCTGCGCCGAGGCGCTGCCAGCGACGCCGACGAGCAGGGAAAGAACGAGGGCCTTCTTCATGATTTCCATCTCCTTTTTCGTGAATGCCGGGGGCCCCTTCGAGCCCGCCGGTGACCGATTTCGGTCCGGCGGATCCTACACCGAAAAACGGCGGGGATGGCGAGGGGCTGGGCCGTCAGACGTGGCAGGAGCCGAGGCCGCGCTTTTCCAGGTACCGCTGGTGATACTCCTCGGCGCGCCAGAAGGTCTGCGCCGGGGAGATCTCGGTGACGATCGGCCTCGGGAACCGGCCGCTCTTCTCCAGCAGCTCCTTCGAGGCCCTGGCGGCCGCCTCCTGCTCCGGGGTGTGGAAGAAGATGGCCGAACGGTACTGGGTGCCGACGTCCGGGCCCTGGCGGTTCAGCTGGGTCGGATTGTGGCCGTTCCAGAAGACGTCGAGAAGCGCGTCGTAGAAAACCAGTGACGGGTCGTAGTCCACCTCGACGACCTCAGCGTGTCCGCTACTGTCGGTGCAGACATCTTTGTATGTAGGGTTCTCGAGCCTGCCGCCGCTGTAGCCGACGGCGGTCTCGAGGACGCCCGGGATCTTCCGGAACTCTTCCTCGACCCCCCAGAAACACCCTGCGCCGAACGTCGCCTTTGCCATGCGGAATCTCCTCGAGTCAGTGCAACAAGGGCCTCCAGAATCGGATTCCTCGCCGGAAGCGTATTACGGTCATGATGGAAAACACACGCTCCGTCCGCCGGGTGTTGCCGAGCGTCGAGACGCTCGAGGGCGCCGGGTTCCTGGTCCACCGGCCGTTTCCCACGTCCGCGCTCGATCATTTCGACCCGTTTCTGCTGCTGGACGAAATGGGGCCGATGGACCTCGGGCCCGACCAGGCCAAGGGCGCGCCCGACCATCCGCATCGGGGCTTCGAGACCGTCACGTACCTGCTCGAGGGGCGCATGGAGCACGGAGATTCGCGCGGCAACCACGGCAGGCTCGGGCCTGGCGACGTCCAGTGGATGACGGCCGGCTCGGGCGTCGTGCACTCCGAGATGCCCGACCCCGAGTTCACAGCGCGGGGCGGCCGGATGCACGGCTTTCAGCTGTGGGTGAACCTGCCGCGCAAGGACAAGATGATGAAGCCCCGCTACCAGGAGGTGCCCGCCGCCGCGATTCCCGTCGGCCGATCCGCCGACGGCTCCGTGACCGCGCGAGTGATCGCCGGCGAGGCCCTCGGCGCCCGCGCCGTCATCGACACGCGGACACCCATCGCGTACTTCGACGTCACGCTCGCCCCGGGCGCGGTCCTCGAACAGCCGCTGCCCGAAGACTTCAACGCCTTCGCGTACGTGGTCGAAGGCGCGGGCCTCTTCGGCGCGGCGAAGGCGCCCGCCCAACCGCACGAGCTCGTGCTCTTCCGGAACGACGGCGGCGCGGCGCGCCTCGAGGCCGGTCCGGACTCGCCCCTGCGCGCCCTCGTCATCGCGGGACGGCCGCTCGGAGAGCCCGTCGCACGAGCCGGCCCCTTCGTCATGAACACGCGGGCCGAGGTGGTCCAGGCCTTCGAGGACTTCCAGCAGGGCCGCCTGGGCTGAGAATGGGCCGCGGGGGTCGCAGTCCGGCGATCCGGGCATAAGCTACGCCCGGTTTGCGCAAAGCGTTCAAGGCATTCACGTATCCCGACTTCCGCCTGATGTGGGCGGGGGCGTTCACGTCGAGCGTCGGAACGTGGATGCAGGAAGTCGCGCAGAACTGGCTGATCCTAACGATGACGGGGTCCGCGTTCCTGCTCGGGCTGGACGCGTTCCTCGGCGACGCGCCGTTTCTCGTCTTCTCGCTCTTCGGCGGTGTTCTGGCCGACCGCGTGGATCGCCGGAAGATCCTCCTGCGGTCCCAGTACGTGCAGATGGGCAGCGCCGCCCTCCTCGCGGTTCTCTTGCTCGCGGGCGGCGTGCAGGTGTGGATGATCCTGACGCTGTCGTTCGTCGTGGGCCTCGCGCAGTCGTTCGGCGGCCCGGCCTACCAGGCCCTCGTGCCGACGCTCGTGGACCGCAGGGACCTGCCCAACGCCGTCGCTCTCAATTCGATCCAGTTCAACCTCGCCCGCGTCATCGGCCCGGTGCTCGCCGGCATCGCGTTCTACAAGCTCGGGGCGGCGGCCTGCTTCGGCCTGAACGCATTCTCGTTCCTCGCGCCGATCGCGGCGCTCTGGTTCCTGAAGGGCGGAGGCGGCACCGTCGCGCCGACCGAGGGCGTCCTCGCGAGCCTGAAGACGGGCCTCGCCGCGGCGTGGGACGCGAAGGCCCTGCGCGGACTCATCGTCCTCTCGTTCATCGGGAGCTTCTGCGCCATGCCGCTCGTGACGTTCCTGCCGATCTTTGCCCGGAACGTCTTTCACGGGGACGCCAAGGGCTACAGCGTGCTGCTCGCCTGCTTCGGCGTCGGGGCCATCGTCGGGGCCTTCGGCGTGGCGGCCTTCGGCAACGTCCTGCGCAAGGGCCTCCTCGCCGTCTCCATGCAGATGATCTTCGGCGCGCTGATGACGGGGTTCGCGATCTCACGCACGCCGGTCGTCTCGTACGTCCTGCTCGCCCTCGCCGGCGGAGCGCTGATGATCGTGTTCGCGCTCTTCATGACGCTCGTCCAGTCGAACGTGGAGGACGGGCTGCGCGGCCGCGTCGTCTCGGTGTATTCGCTCGCGTTCCGCGGGGCCATGCCGCTCGGCAACCTCGTCGCCGGCACGCTCGCCGGCATCTTCTCGGCGCCGACCGTCCTCATCGGGAACGGGATCGTCATGCTGCTCGTCGGGGCGGCGACGATCGTCACCGGCCGCGGACGCGTCATGGACCTGTGAGTGGGCCGCGTATGAGTTGGATCTGCCTCCGGGTGGAGGCCAAGAGGGTCTTCAGCGTCTGCCTCGAGGCCAAGCGCTATCTCGCAAAGCACTGAAGCCGCATTCGAGCGAGGGGAGACTGGAGGAGACTTCCCCTCTCCTTACGGTTGGGCCGCGCAAGCGCGGCATGGAACGCACCCGCGGCAAGCCCCAAAAGGATAACCAGTCTCGACGTGCGGCGACTCATGGTTACGGTCATCGTGCGTCGTCCCTGGCTTGCCTGTTGAGACTCATCCAAGCTCATGCTATCGAGCGCTTTCAGCTGCGTCAGTCTCCGCGGATTTGGCCGGGCGGACAATATCGTTGCGCTGGGGAGTCTCCCCTTGCGTCAATTGCGCGACGGAAAACTTAGGCTTGACCTCGGTGATCTTCAGAGTTCCG
>JBGPGG010000163.1:0-5087 GCA_041483715.1 Thermoanaerobaculia bacterium | reverse complement strand
TGCGCCCGGAACCTCGTCTTGGTCCGCGCCACCACACCGTATCTCGTCCTGGTGGATAACGACGTCATCTTTGCGCCGGGCTGGCTCGATGCCCTTCTCGACTGCGCCGAAGCGACGGGGGCAGACGTCGTCACCCCGCTGATCTGTATCGGCCGGCCCGTGCATACCCGGATTCACGTGGCAGGCGGCCTGACGACCATTTTCGAGGCGGGCGGTGGGCGACGGCTGAAAGAAGTGCAGCGCTTGGAGAGCACTCCCCTGGCCTCGGTCCGCGGCCAGCTCGTTCGGGAGCCCACCGAGCTCGCAGAATTCCACTGTGTATTCGCCCGTCGCTCGTTGTTCGATCGGATCGGCCCCTTCGATGAAGCGCTCCTCTCGACGTCCGAACATCTCGACTTCAGCCTCGCCGTCCGCCACGCCGGAGGTTCAATTCTCTTCGAGCCGGGGGCGCTGGTGACCTATCTGGCGCCCCCGCCCCTCGCGCTCACCGACATTCCGTACTTCACGCTCCGCTGGAGCGACGCCTGGAATCTCGCGTCGGAGCAGCGCTTCCATCAGAAATGGAACCTGAGTTTCGACGACCACGTCGTTCGGTTTGGCGTCAGGCACCGGCGGCTGGCGTTTCGACGACTGCGTCGCGTTGTCGGACTCGGCGGACGGCGGGCCGCAGACCGCTTCTCGAGCTGGCTCGACGCCTTCCTGATCTCCCTGGCCACGCGCGGCGTTCGGGATGGCGATCTCCGAGGGTGACGCTCCGTCGCGTCACCGGCGCGTGCTCCACGAGCCTGGAAAATTCACGAAATTGGCGCGAGGTTCCAGCCAACCCGGCGAAGAGTTCTTTGTGACGGGATCGAGGTTCACTCCAACCAGCCCAGGCCGAACCAGATGTATCGCTTCGTCGACGTTGACGGGGGACTGCGCCGGCGTTCGTCCCAAGACCTCGGTGATTCCGGGCCTCACCGGCCTGTGCCGCCGGTGGCAGTCGCGGCTTTCCGGGAGCGCACGGTGAAGGCGCGCGAAGCCGAGGCGCGCGGCCCGGTGCTGCGCTTCAAGCACGCGGTGCAGGGCGTGCTGCGCCGCATCGGCTACCAACTCGTGCGTATGCCGCCGCCGGACTCCCGCTACCAGCGCGCCAGCTTCGACGCCAGCCGCGATCTGCCGGCCGGGGCGGAGGCCGAGCTGCGCGCGGACCATCCGCGCCTGCTCGAGCTGCGCGAGCGCTATGCGCGCGCCGACGTGCCCATGGCGGTGCGCACCTTCTGGGAGCCAGGCTACCTCGAACGCGAGCTCAACCTGCGTGCCTTCCGTGGCGACAACCCCTACGTCTGGCAGTTCCGTAAGGTCGGTGCCGAGGCCTACCGCAAGTACTACCTGTACCTGCGCGACGTCGCCGCGCGCGATACGCAGGGACTGCTCGGCAAGCTCAGCGAGGACGGGTTGTTCGGCTGCTGGACCTTCGAGTACCCGGGCTGGCCGCCGGTGAGCCGAGACCTGCTCGACTCGATCAACGAGCTGTATTTCCTCGACCGCCAGCTCGGCCTGCTGCAGCGTGCAGACGGGCCGAGCACGGTGCTCGACATCGGCGCCGGCTACGGCCGGCTCGCGTACCGCGCGCTCGCGGCGGTTCCGGCCCTGCACTACCTGTGCACCGACGCCGTGCCGGAATCGACCTTCCTGTGCGAGTACTACCTGCGCTTCCGCGGCTGCCTGGACCGCGCCGAGGTGATTCCGCTCGATGAGATCGGCGTGCGCCTGCCCAGCCGCCGCATCGACCTCGCCGTGAACGTGCACAGCTTTTCGGAGATGAGCCAGCGCACGATAGCTGGCTGGCTGGCGCTGCTCGAGCGCCTGCAGGTGCCCTGGCTGTTCATCGTGCCCAACGACGCCGGGCGCCTGCTCTCGATGGAGGAGGACGGCGAGCGCCAGCCGTTCGACGCGCTGCTCGCCGCACACGGCTACGAGCTGGCCGTGCGCGAACCGGTATTCGCTGATCCGACCTTACGCGAGTTCATGAACGTGAACGACCGCTTCTTCCTGTTCCGGCGACGCGGAGCGGCGGGATGATGCAGCCTGCCTGCGCAGGCTGGTTACTCGAGGCGGAGAGCGGCCCTACGACCGTGAGAAGGGCGGCGAGCAGGCCGGGACGAAGCGCTCGGCGCGGACGGATCGCTTCGGCCGTGATCGGGTGTTGAAGCACCTGGACGGCAAGATGCTCGCCGGCGATGTGACACCGGAGACGATCATCCGGCTCGCCGAGGCGATCGCGCGGGAGCCGAAGGCGCCGGCAAAGGTGACGCGCCGGAAGCACCTTGCCTTCCTGCGCCGCGTGTTCTCGTGGGCGGCCGAGCGCCCGTCGGAGAGCGGGATTCGGTTCTCGCCGTTCGCGCATCTGACCCGGCAGGAGCGCCGCGAGCTGTTCCCGAAGCCGGGTAAGCGCGGTTTCGTGTTCACGCCGGAGCAGTTGCGCGGGCTCTATGCGCTCGCGGGCTAGCGTCGGCCGCTGATTCGTTCTGCGGTGCATACGGGGATGAGGTTCGGCGAGCTCCCGACGCTCTTCCGCCGCGGTTGGATTTTTACACGGCACAAATGACGGCACAGTGGCTCGGGAATCGGTGTAGCTGGTGAGACAGGCGGAGCGGAGCGGGTTGCTTAACGTATTGGATTTTCAGCGCCTTGCATCTATCATTTGCTCTCCCTGCCGGAGTGGCGGAATGGAAGACGCAGGGGACTCAAAATCCCCCGCTCGCAAGGGCATGTCGGTTCGAATCCGACCTCCGGCACCAGGAAACCCCTCATCCCAGCCCTCTCCCGCGGGGAGAGGGAGAACGAGCGATCAGTGCTCGAGGCCGTACTCTTTGATCTTGTTGTAGATGGTCTTCAAGGAAAGCTTCAGCAGCTCGGCGGTCTTGCGCTTGTTGCCGCGGGCGAACTCGAGCGTCTTGGAGATCAGGCGGCGCTCGACGTCGGCGAGCGAATCGCCGACGGCGATTTTCACGACTGGGGCTTTGCGGCGGCGCAGCTTGGTGCGGGGCAGCGGGCGGGCGAGGACCGAGCGGACAACGGTCGGGCCGATGGTGTCTTCCGAAAGTCGCGCCGCTCGGCGAACGAGCTCTTTCAGCTCGTGGGTGTTGCCCGGCCAGTCATGCGCGCTCAGGGCATCGAGGGCGTCCGGCTCGAAGGACAGGGCCGGGTCGAGGTCCTCGAGGAAGTGTGCCAGGAGAATCGCCGCATCCCCCTCGCGCTCGCGCAGGGGCGGCAGGTGCACGACGCTCTCCGAAAGGGCCTCGTAGAGGGGACGCAACAGCCGTCCGCCCTCCAGGGCATCGCGCGGATCCTCGTCGAGCGCGACGACGAACCGGGTGGGACGGCCGCTCTCGAGGCGCGCGAGGAGCATCTCCTGGTATCCCGTCGAGGTGGCCTCGACGTTTGCGAGGAACAGGGTGTCGACGCCCGCCTGGTGGGTCGCGAGATCGAGCGACTCGCCCTCGGAGATGTAGGCAAAGCGGCCCGCGCCCCTCGGCGAGAGCCGATGGAGGGCCAGCGCCGCCGCATCCTTCTCCGTGCCCGACTCCCCCGTCATCAGGACCGAGGCATTGCTCTGCGCCGCCCGCTCGAGCGCGGCCAGCGTCGAGATCCATCGCGGCGACCGGCCCGGGAGCGCGTCCCGCAGCTGCACGCGCGCCAGAAGCAGGCGCGTCTCTTCGGCAGCGGCTTCCCGTTCGCGGCGGGCGCCGGCGGCTCCGAAGAGCTGCGCGACCCGCGCCGGCGAGACCGGCCGCCAGAGAAAGTCGTCGGCGCCCGACTCCATGGCCGCGACGGCGCGGTCGAGCTCGTCCGCGTCGACGAGCGCATAGAGCGTCCGGTTCGGCTGCCGAATTCCTGGGAAAACGGCAGCGCCGTCCTCGGCGGCGCCGAGCGCCGCAACAACGATCGCCGGATCGAACTCGGAGAGCGCCTTCTCCCCTTCGCCGAGGCTCGCGAACCCGCGCACCGAGCAGCCGAGCGCCGCAAAGGCGCGCCGCAGGGCGTCGCGGGAAGACTCGTCCGGGTCGAGGAGGAGGACTTTCATGGCCGGGAGGGATTTTAGCACCCCCGGACCGGGTGCTCAGCCGTTTCGGCCAGTCTTGATCCCGAGCGACGGCCAGAGCCGGTCGATTTTCGCCTTCACGTCCGGGGACATGGCGATCGCATCCGGCCAGCGGCCCGCAAAACCCTCTTCCTTCCACTTCCTCGTGGCGTCGATGCCGAGCTTGCTGCCGTAGCAGGGCAGGCGCGCGGCGAAATCGAGCTCGTCCACGGGGCCCTTGACGAGCTCGATGTCGCGCTCCGGATCGATCGCGGTCAGGGCCCGCCAGGCGACCTCCGCCATGTTGCGGACATCGACGTCGCGGTCGACGACCACGATCGTCTTGGTGAACATCATCTGGCCCGTCCCCCAGATCGCGTGCATGGTCTTGCGCGCGTGCCCCGGGAAACGCTTGTCGATGGCGACGATCATGAGGTTGTGGAAGATGCCCTCGACCGGCAGGTGCATGTCAACGATCTCGGGAATCGCCTTCTTGACGAGCGGCAGGAACAGCCGCTCGACCGCCTCCCCCATGAAACCGTCCTCCATGGGCGGCCGGCCTACGATCGTCGTCATGTAGACGGGCTTCTCGCGGCGGGTGATCGCGGTGACGTGAAAAACCGGGAAGTCGTCATCGAGCGAGTAGAACCCGGTGTGATCGCCGAACGGACCCTCCCGCCGGCGCTCCTTCGGGTCCACGTACCCCTCGAGGACGATCTCGGCCTCGGCCGGGACGAGCAGGTCCACCGTCTTTGCGGCAACGAGGGGCACGGCTTCGCCGCGCACGAACCCGGCGAAGAGAAACTCCGACACGCCCGGCGGCAGCGGCGCGATCGCGGAAAACACCGTCGCCGGATCGCAGCCGATCGCGACGGCGACGTCCATGCGCCGCCCCTCCCGCTCGTAGCCGCGGGCCTGGCTCGCTCCGTCCTTGTGCTTCTGCCAGTGCATCCCCGTCGTCGCGCGGTCGTAGACCTGCATGCGGTACATGCCGACGTTCGTCTTGCCCGTGGCCGGATCC
>JBGPGG010000162.1:0-5122 GCA_041483715.1 Thermoanaerobaculia bacterium | reverse complement strand
TGGTCGGCGGCGAGGCTCCAATCGGCCCGCGGATAGGTGATCGTGTCGAGGAGCTTGCCGATCTCCTCGTCCCTCTTCTTCGGATCGTCCTTCCAGCGCTCGCGGACCTCGGCGATCTGCGGCGCGAGGGCCTTTTTCGCGGCGACGTACGCGTCCACGGACTTCTGGTCCAGGAACATCGAGCTGACGTTGACCATGACGACGCCGCCCTTGCCGGCGATCGCGCGGATCTGGTCGTCGGTCAAGTTGCGCGGGATGTCAGAGAGCGCGCGGCAGGAAGAATGCGACGCGAAGACCGGCGCCTTCGAGACCGCGAGCACGTCGCGCACGGTGTCTTCCGAGACGTGCGAGACGTCCACCAGCATTCCGAGCCGGTTCATCTCGAGGACGACTTCGCGGCCGTGGTCGGTCAGGCCGTGGTGCACGACGTATTTCGCCGGATCGAAGTTAACGCTCCAGAAGGAGCCCGACGAGTCCGCCCAGTTGTTCGTGTTCGTGTGGGTCAGCGTCATGTACCGCACGCCGAGCCGGAGGTACGCCGACAGCGCGCCGAGCGAGTCCTCGATCGCGTGACCCCCCTCGATGCCGATCAGGGCCGCGATCTTGCCGTCCTTCTTGGCCCGGCGGATCCCGGCAACCGAATCGGCAAACACGAGGTCCTTCGGGTGCGCGTCCACGAGGCTGTGGACGAGGTCGATGAACTCCAGCGCCTTCTTCGCCGAGCCGCCATTCTTTGCATAGTCGGCGTTGACGTACGCCGCGAGGAAGGCGCCCGTCATGCCCCCTTCGCGCCAGCGGGGAATGTCCACGTGGCCGGTCTTGCCGCGGGCAGACAGGTCCACCCACTCCTTCTCGAGCCGCTCGGGCACGTCCTCGTGCGTATCGACCACGATCGCGCTCCTGTGCAGGGCGAGCGCCCGCTCCTTCAGGTCGGCCGCGGAAACGAAGGCGGCCGCGACGAACAGAGCGACCCCTGCGAGTTTTTTCATGCGCGAGAGGCTATAACACGGGAATGACCACTCCTGCGCGCTTCGAGCCGCTCGCATTCGACCGCCTCTCGCCCGACGCCATGCTGGCGCGCTCCGAGGAGCTCCTCACCCGCATCGCGACGCGGCGCACGGTGCGCGACTTCTCCGACGAGTCGGTGCCCTTCACGCTCGTCGAGAACGCCGTTCGCGCGGCCGCGCTCGCCCCCTCCGGCGCCAACCGCCAGCCGTGGCGTTTCGTCGTCGTCTCGGACCCGGAGGTCAAGCGGGCGATCCGCGTGACCGCCGAGGCCGAGGAGAAGGAGAGCTACGAAAAGCGGATGCCCGAGGAGTGGCTCGAGGCCCTCGCCCCGCTCGGTACGGACTGGCACAAGCCCTTTCTCGAAACGGCGCCCTATCTGATCGCCGTCTTCCGCATGGATTTCGAGTCGGTCGCCGCCGCGGGAGGGATCGACGACGGCACGGTCGTCAAGCGCAGGAACTACTACGTCTCCGAGTCCGTCGGGATCGCGTGCGGCTTCCTGCTTGCGGCGCTGCACCTCTCGGGGCTCGCAACGCTCACGCACACGCCCTCGCCGATGGGGTTCCTCAATCGCATTCTCGGCCGCCCCGCGCACGAGAAACCGTACCTGCTGATCCCGGTCGGCTACCCCGCCGACGGCGCGCAGGTGCCGGTCATCGAAAAGAAGCCGCTCGAGGACGTCCTGGTTCGCATTGGAAGCTAGCGCCGAGTCTCCCCGTCAAGACTCCTCGATCGGCGTCAGCCGCGCCGGCTCCTCGAAGATACCAAGCAGCTTCACGGCACAGTACACGCGGTCTCGCCTCGCGTCCGACGTTCGATCGACGATGCCTTTCTGCTGCAGCTTCGCGATCGCTCGCTCGGCGGTCGTGTAAGCCACCTTGAGCCTCGCGGCCGCGCGCTTTACCGTCCAGAACGGGTTCTCCGCGAGGAGCTCCACCAGCGCGGATGCCGTCTTCCCACCCGCATCGGAGGCCATCCGACGCCAGTCCGCGAGAAGCGCGCTGATGCGCGTGACGCGATCCGTCGCGTCCTCCGACTGACGGGCGACGCCTTTGAGGAAGTACTCCAGCCACTCGGGCCATTCGCTTGCGGTGTTCACGTGGAGAAGCCGATCGTAGTACTCGCTCCGAGTCGCCTCGAAAAAGGCCGAGAGATAGAGCAGCGGCGACGGCAGAACGCGACGCTCGATGAGAAAGAGCGTGATGAGCAGGCGACCGACTCGACCGTTGCCGTCGAGAAACGGATGGATGGCCTCGAAGTGGGCGTGGGCCATTCCGATCTGGACGAGCGGCGGCAGGCTCCGGTCGTGGAGGAACTTCTCGAAGAGGCCGAGGCACTCGGTCATTTCGGGCGGTGGCGGCGGGACGTAGCTCGCGTTGGCCAGGGTTGAGCCGGGCCGGCCGATCCAGTTCTGCGAGCGGCGAAACTCACCCGGGGTCGCGGCGTCGCCGCGAACGCCCGCCATGAGCTTCTCGTGCAGCTCCTTGATGAGGCGCAGGGAGAGAGGCAGCTTCTCGAGTCGCCGGACTCCGTACTCGAGCGCCACGACATAGTTCGCGACCTCCCGCAGATCCGCCGGACTCCGTTCCACCTCCGCGCCCGCCTCCGACGCCAGTAATTCGCCGAGCGTCGCCTGCGTGCCCTCGATCTTGCTCGAGAGGACGGCCTCGCGGCGGATAAAGGGTCGGAGCAGAACGTGAGGGTTCGGCAGCCTCGCACCCTCGCCCGCCAGCCGTCCGATCGCCCGATCCGCTTCGGATAGGCTCCGAACGAGCTCCGGGGTCCAGTCGATCCTCGGCGGCAGAGGCGAAGGGACGAAAGCGGTGTACCCTTCGGGAACCCGGACCTGCCGACCGAACGGCTGCCCCTTTCCCCTCTTTTCGCCGGCGCCAATAGTGCGAGCCATTATTATCGTTTCTTACAAAATTCGATAATAACAGGTCGGTCTTTGAAAAACAAGTTTCAAAGCTCCCCGCGGAAGGCGCGGCGGAGGAGGGCGGCGGGGAGACTCGCGACCAGAGCAGCCTCGGTGTCCGAGGCCTTGCGGATCACTCCTATGCCGGCCGCGACCCAGTCCCTGAACTTCGCAACGAACCCGGCGTACGGGATGGGGGGCGTCGCGGCCGACGCCGGGGCTCCGGTCCCAGCGCACCAGCGCGTCGCCCGGGATGTGGCAGTTCTGGCAGCGGGGGCTCCGCAGGACGGCTTTGACCGTCTCGAACGCCGCGAGGCCTTCCTTCTCCGACGGGGGCAGCGGCGCGGACCACGAGATTGCCCCGACCGCAATGCCGACGATGGCAGGGACCAGCGCCGCGCGCCTCAGGCGAGCTTCAGCGGGAGCTGCCGCAGCCGTTTCCCGGTTGCGGCGAAGACGGCATTGGCCACGGCGGGCGCGATCGGCGGAGTACCCGGCTCCCCGACGCCGCCAGATTTCTCGCCGCTCTCGACGATGTGCACTTCGACTTTCGGCATCTCGTTCATGCTCAGGATCGGATAGTCGTCGAAATTCCCCTGCTGGACGCGGCCGTTTTTCAGCGTGATCTCGCCGTACAGCGCGGCCGAGAGGCCGTACACGATGGCCGACTCCACCTGTGCCGTCACCCCGGCGGGGTTGATGCAGATGCCGCAGTCGATCGCGCAGACCACCCGGTGCACGCGGATCTTCCCCTTGTCGATCGAGACGTCCGCGACCTGCGCCACGTAGCTCTCGAAGGACTGGTGCACGGCGAGGCCGCGGAACTGGCCCGGAGGCGGCGCGGCACCCGCCTTGGCCAGGGCGAGCTCCATGACGCCGAGATGCCGCGGCGAGCCCTGGAGGAGCGCTCGCCGGTAGCCGGCGGGGCTCTGTCCCGCCGCGGCCGCGAGCGCGTCGACCATGGTCTCCATGACGAAAGCAGTGTGCGTGTGCCCGACCGAGCGCCACCAGAGAACCGGCACGGGGGACTTCGGCGAGTGGAGCCCCACGAAGTGGTGCGGCGTGGCCTTGATGTACGGCGAGTCCGCGACGCCCTCGACAGAGGACTCGTCGATGCCGTCCTTGATCATCATCGAGAACGGCGTGCCATCCAGGATCGACTGACCGACGATCTGCTGGCGCCACGCCGTCGGCTTGCCGTCCTCGCCCAGGCCGACCGAGACCCGGTGCGCCCACATGGGCCGGTAAAAGCCGCCGCGCATGTCGTCCTCGCGCGTCCAGACGACCTTCACAGGCACACCTGCGGCCTTGGCCACGTGGACGGCCTCGGCGACGAAGTCGCTGACCGGGTTCGCGCGCCGGCCGAAGCCTCCACCCAGAAACGTCGTGTGGATCTTGACCTGCTCGAGCTTCAAGCCGGTGATCTTCGCCGCGGTTGCCTGGTCGCCGCTCTGGAACTGGGTTCCCGTCCAGACGTCGCAGGAGTCGGGACCGATCTGCACGGAGCAATTCAAAGGCTCCATCGTCGCGTGGGCGAGGAACGGAAACTCGTAGTCGGCATCGACCTTCGTCTTCGCCGAAGCGAGCGCCGCGCCGACATCACCCGCAGCCGCGGCCTTCAAGCCGTCCCTGGCCGCGAGCGACCGGTACTCCTCCTTCATCTTCGCCGTATCGAGGAGAGCGCCGGCGCCGAGATCCCAGTCGATCTCCAGGGCGTCGCGCCCGAGCTTGGCCGCCCAGAAGTGGTCCGCCACGACCGCCACGCCCGAAGGCACCTGCACGACCGCGCGCACCCCCGTCACCGCCTTCGCCTTCTCCCCGCGGAAGCTCTTGACCTTCCCGCCGAAGACCGGCGACCGCGCGACCAGACCGGTCTTCATGCCGGGCATCTGCACGTCGATCCCGAACTGCGCCGTCCCCGTCACCTTCTGCGGAGAGTCCAGGCGCTTGGTTGGCTTGCCGAGGATCTTCCAGTCCTTCCTGTCCTTCAGCTTCACGGAGGCAGGGGGCTTCAGCGCCTGCGCTGCCTTCGCGAGCGAGCCGTAGGACGCCCTGTGGTTGCCCGAGACGACGAAGCCACTCTCCGTACGGCACGCAGAGGCGTCGACTTTCCATTGCGCGGCCGCGGCAGCGACGAGCATCTCGCGAGCCATCGCACCCACCTGGCGGTAGCGGTCGAGCTCCGAGTAAGTCGAGCTC
>JBGPGG010000161.1:0-5289 GCA_041483715.1 Thermoanaerobaculia bacterium | reverse complement strand
GGACCTGAAGGAGGTCGGCCGGGCGCTGAAGGCGCCGCTCTCCTCGCTCGGGATCCTCTCGGACTATGCGGCGAAGAAGTTCAAGGGGGCCGTCTCGCCGGGGCGGCTGTCGAAGATCGCACCCGAGCTCGCGGAGCAGGGGGAGATCGTGGCCCGGTACGCTCGGGCGGCCCACGGGGCCGTCGAGACGCTTCTGCGCAAGTACGGCAAGGGCGTGATCGAAAAGGAATACCACCAGGAACGGCTGGCCAACATCGCGATCGACCTCTACGCCTCGCTCGCGGTCCTGTCGCGCGCGACCGCCGCGATTGCAAAAGGCGGCGCCGAGAAGGCGGCCGACGAGGTGCGGGTCGCGAAGGCCTTCGTGGAGGGCGCGAAGTACCGGATGGTCGGGCACCTGAAGGAAATGGACAAGAACCGCGACGCCGAGCAGACGGCGATTTCGGAAACCGCGTACTCGTCGCTCGGGTACGCTTTCTCGCTCTGGGAGTGAGAGAGCGGCGCGACCGAGGCGGTCACGCCGAGTCGAGCGCTTTCGGGAAGTGATCCGGAATGCCCCAACCCTTTCCGGGGAACCGTCCGCGGGCGAGGCCCGCGCGCAGATACTGGATGGCGCACAGCACCGCCTCCTCGAGATCGCGGCCGAGCGCGAGGTTGGCGGCGATCGCGGCCGACAGCGTGCAGCCGGTGCCGTGCGTGGCCCGCGTGCGGATCCTCGGCGCGACGAACTCGGTGAAGAAGCGCCCATCGAAAAGGAGATCGCGCACCGTGCCACCGCGCGCGTGCCCGCCCTTGATGAGGACGGCCCGGGCTCCCAACTCCGCGATCAGGCCGGCGGCGAGGCGCCGGTCGGCGTCGCTTCGAACCCGGATTGCGGCCAGGGCCTCGGCTTCGGGAAGGTTGGGCGTGACGAGGTCGCAGAGCGGGAGGAGGTGCCGGCGCAGGCTCTCGAGCGCCGCCTTCGAGAGCAGCCGCGCGCCCGACTTCGACACCATCACGGGATCGAGCACGACGTTTCGCGCCCGGTGACGCTTCAGTCCGGCGGCGACGGCCCGGATCCGCGGCGCGTCGAAGAGCATCCCGATCTTGACGGCGCTGGGGTGAAAGTCGGCGAACACGGCGTCGATCTGCTTTGCCAGAAACCGGGCCGAGAAGATCTCGATCGCCCAGACGCCGAGGCTGTTCTGCGCCGTGCCCGCGGCGAGCGCGGTGGTCCCGTGGACGCCGTGCGCGGCAAAGGTCAGCAGGTCCGCCTGGATCCCGGCGCCCCCGCCCGAATCGGAGGTCGCGATCGAGAGGGCCGTGACCGGGCGAAATCGACGCGCCCGGGGAGTCTTCTTCATAGAATAGGGATCTTATGACCGCCGGAACCGCGCCGCTGACGATCACGCCCGAGGCCGCCCGGCGCCTGAAGGCCGAAGCCGACTTTTCGCGCGTGGTCTTGTGCGTCCGGCATCTCCTCGGGTGCGGGGGCGCGGGGTTCCGGATCTCCGTCGAGGAGAACGCCCCGGACGAAGGGCATCGCTTCGAGGCGGAGGGGATCCCGGTCGTGATGGACGCCCACGCGTTCCAGCGACTGCAGGGAGCGGTTCTCGAGATTGACCCGGATCCTGCGGGAGACGGCTATCGCCTCGACCACCCCGACGCCGTGATGACGACATTTTGCTAAAGCGCGACCCGATGACGGATGGTGGTTCCAAGTCGGCGCCGGCCAGAAGGCAGGCGCCGCTCGAGATGAACGCCGAGGAGTTTCGCGCGGCGGGTCACGCTGTCGTCGACCGGCTCGCCGAGTTCCTCGCGACGCAGGCGGCGCGCCCGGTGGCCCCGGGGCTCTCGCCGGAGGAAGTCCGCGCGCTGCTCGGCGCAGATGGCGCTCCCGAGCTCGGCACGGCCGCCGGACCGCTGCTCGAGGAGGCGGCGAGGCTGCTCCTCGACAACTCGACCCTTTCGGGACATCCGCGCTTTCTCGCCTACGTGGTCTCGTCGCCCTCGCCGATCGGGGCGCTCGCGGATCTCATGGCGGCCGTCGTCAACCCGAACGTGGGTGCGTGGGACCTGGCGCCGATGGCGACCGAGATCGAGGCGCAGTCGGTGCGCTGGATCGCCGGGATGCTCGGCTACCCGACCGACTGCGGCGGCCTGCTCACGAGCGGCGGCAACATGGCGAACTTCGTCGGCTTCCTCGCGGCGCGCCGGGCGAAGGCGCCGTGGGACGTGCGCGTGGAGGGCGCGGGGCCGCGGGAAGGCGGGCGCCTCGCGGTCTACACCTCGGCGGAGACGCACACCTGGGTCCAGAAGGCCGCGGACCTGTTCGGTCTCGGGACCGGCGCGATCCGCTGGGTTGCGACCGACGACGGGGAGCGCATGGACGTGGACGCCCTGCGCCGCCAGATCCGCGAGGACCGCTCGGCCGGGTGGCTGCCGTTTCTCGTCGCGGCCACGGGCGGCACCGTCAGCACCGGGGCGGTGGATCCGCTTCCGCGGATCGCGGCGATATGCAAGGACGAGGGGCTGTGGTTCCACGTGGACGGGGCGTACGGAGGGTTCGCCGCCGCGATTCCGGGGGCTCCGGAGGATCTGCGCGGGCTCGCGCTCGCCGATTCTGTCGCGGTAGATCCGCACAAGTGGCTCTACGCGCCGCTCGAGGCCGGGTGCGCCCTCGTGCGCCGGCGCGAGGACCTACGCGACACCTTCGAATACCGCCCGTCCTATTACCACCTTCGCGAGGAGGGAGCGAAGGACGAGGCGATCAACTACTACCAGTATGGCCCCCAGAACTCGCGGGGGTTCCGGGCTCTGAAAGTGTGGCTCGGCCTGCGGCTGGCGGGGCAGCGCGGATATCGGCGGATGATCGCCGACGACATGGCTTTGGCGCGCGCCCTGTTCGAGGCGGCAGAGCGGGATCCGGAGCTCGAGGCATTCACGGTAGGGCTGTCGGTGACGACGTTTCGGTACGTTCCCGAGGAGCTTGCCGGGAAAACGGCGAAGGACGAGGAGTATCTCGATCGCCTCAACACGGAGCTGCTCACGCGGCTCCAGCAGGGCGGCGAGGTATACCTCTCGAACGCGGTCGTGCGCGGCCGCTTCGTGCTGCGCTCGTGCATCGTCAACTTCCGCACGACGGCAGAGGACATCGACGCGGTCCCGGAGATCGTGACGCGGGTGGGGCGGCAGGTGCATCAGGACTTGAAGGAGGCGTGACGCCCGGCGCCTGGTGGGCGTCGCCGTAGTCGGCAAGCAGCGCGTCCACGCGCTTCATCGACCCCGAGTATAGTTTTTCCGTGCGGGCAATGCGGCTCGATCGCGCGGCGGCCGCGGAAGAGCGGCCGCTGCGCCTGGTGGACCTGTCGGCGGGTGAACCCGGCCCCGGGGAAATCGCGATCGCCGTCGAGGCGTGCGGCGTCTGCCGCACGGATCTCCACATCGTCGAGGGAGAGGTCGCCGCCCTACTGCCGATCGTGCCCGGCCACCAGGCCGCCGGCCGCGTGGCCGCGCTCGGCAGCGGCGTCCAGGGATTTGCGATCGGGGACTCCGTCGGTGTGGGCTGGCTCGCCTCCACGTGCGGGGAATGCGCGTTCTGCCGGTCGAGCCGCGAGAATCTCTGCCCGCGCGCGGCTTTCACGGGACGTGATCGCGACGGCGGGTACGCCGAAGGCATGGTCGCATCGGCGCGCTGGGTGTACCGCCTGCCCGCCGGGTGCCCGGCCCGCGAGGTGGCGCCGCTCTTGTGCGCAGGCATCATCGGCTATCGCTCGCTGCGCCTGTCGCAGATTGCGCCCGGCGGGCGGCTCGGGCTGTTCGGCTTCGGCGCGTCGGCGCACCTGGCGATCCAGGTTGCGCTGCACTGGAAGTGCGAGGTGTTCGCGTTCACGCGGGAGGCCCATCACCGGGACCTCGCGCGCAGCATGGGGGCCGTCTGGGCGGGCGAGGCGTTCGAGGAGCCCGGCGTGGCGCTCGACGCGGCCGTGACTTTCGCTCCCGCCGGCGAGCTCGTGCCCCTCGCCCTGGCGCGCGTCGCGCGCGGCGGCACCGTCGCCGTGAACGCGATCCACATGAGCCCCATTCCGTCGTTCGACTACGAGACGCTCTACGGAGAGCGCGTCGTGCGCAGCGTCATGAACTACACGCGCAGCGACGCAGACGCGTTCCTCGCCCTCGCGGCGGCAATCCCGGTACGCGCGCAGATAGAAATCCATCCGCTCGAGGATGCGAACGCCGCGATTCTGCGCGTCAAACGGGGCCAGGTCCGGGGAGCGGCGGTGCTCGAGGTCTGACGCAGCGGCGCCGAAGCGCAGAGCAGCAAGAGACCGGTTCGCAGCGAGCGTGTCATGGCATCCCCTCCGGCAGGAAGGGACACCGGGACCGGCGTTTGGTTCCCTGCCGGCTACGTCGGCAGGCCCGTCTCGAGGATGTTCTCCATCCGGTCCGAGAACGTGTCGAGCTCGTCGAGTGTCGTGTAGACGCTCGGCGTGATCCGCAGACCGTTGAACTCCTCGTGGACGATGGGAGTCGTCATGATGCGGTGCTTGTCCCAGAGGTAGGCCTGGAGCTTCTCGGTGTCGATTCCATCCACGTGGATGAGGGCGATCCCGCACGACTCGGTGTCGTTCAAGGGCGTGAGGATCTTGACCCGCGGGTCCGCCGCGGCCAGGCGCAGGGCCCAGCGGTCGCGCAGGTAGCGCAGGCGCGCGGCCTTGCGGTCGGCGCCGATCCCGCGGCTGAAGGCGATCGCCGCGGCAATGGCGTTGTGGTTCGCGGCCGGGTGGGTGCCGATCTCCTCGTACTTACGGATGTTCTCGTCCATCTCGGGCGGGGCCGCCATGAGCGGCCAGATCTTCTTCTGCTTGTTCTTGCGAACGTAGAGGAAGCCCGTCCCGATCGGGGCGAAGAGCCACTTGTGCAGGCTCGTCGCGTAGTAGTCGCACTCGAGGTCGTCGCGCTTGAAGGGGAATTGCGCGAACGCGTGGGCGCCGTCCACGAAGACCTCGATGTCGTACTCGCGGCCGAGGCGCACGATGTCCCGCACGGGGAGGATCTGACCCGTGAGGTTCGTGATGTGCGTGACCTCGATGACGCGGGTCCGCGGGGTGATGGCCTTGCGGAAACTGTCGACGACGGCGGCCGGGGAAGGCGGGGGCACGGGGAAGCTGACCTGCTTGACGACGATACGATCCCGCCGCGCGCGCTGCGCCCACGAGGTGATCATGCGGGGATAATTCTGCGTCGTCTGTATGACCTCGTCGCCGGGCTTCAGGTCGATTCCGAAGATGAGGTTCTCGAGCGACTCCG
>JBGPGG010000160.1:0-5341 GCA_041483715.1 Thermoanaerobaculia bacterium | reverse complement strand
GCGCCGCCGAAGCCCCCGGCGTAGACTTGCGCCATGGCCTTCGAAGTCCTCTGCCCATGCTGCAACGCGCGTCTCAAGGTCGATGCGGAGCTCAAAGCCATCATCGATCACGAGGTCCCGAAGACGCCGCGCAAGTACGCCTCGGTGGACGACGCCCTCGGGGCCCTCAAGGGTGCCGACGAGGAGCGCGAGAAGAAGTTCGCTGCCTCGATCGAGGCCGAAAAGTCCAAGAAGGACGTGCTGAACAAGAAGTTCGCCGAGCTCATCGAGAAGACGAAGGGCGATACGTCCAGGCCGGTCCGGGACATCGACCTGGACTGACCCCGGCGGCCGTCCCGCGGTCCTTTCCTCCCGCCGCCTACGACTTCTGGTACGCCATTTCGCGCAGCAGCGCGATACGCTTCGCGACGGGCGGGTGGGTCGAGAAGAGGTTCGCGAAGAATCCCTCCTTCTCGTCGAGGGCGCGTCCGCGCGGGTCCTCGATGCAAAGGTGCGCGATGCCCTGCTTGATCGAAGGCGTTGGCTCGACGGCGGCTGCGATTTTCTCGAGGGCGGAGGCCAGCGCCAGCGGATTGCGGGTCAGCTCCGCTCCCGAGGCGTCGGCGAGGTATTCGCGCTGGCGCGAGACGGCGAGCGAAACGATCTGCGCGATGATCGGCGCGAGCACGATCGAGACGACCCAGAGGATGGCGAAGAGGATCCCGGCTCGGCTGCCCTCGCTGTCCGAGCTCCTGCGGCGGCCGCCCCAGCCGAGCCCCCGCCGGCTCCAGTCCGAGAGCAGCAGGATCGCGCCCGCCAGCGCGGCCACGACGGTCATGAGGCGCACGTCGTAGTTCTTGACGTGGGACAGCTCGTGGGAGATCACGCCCTGCAGCTCGTCGCGGTCGAGCTTTTCGAGCAGTCCCCGCGTCACGGCGATGGACGCCTTTTCCGGCCCGCTCCCGGTCGCGAAGGCGTTGGGGTCCGAGTCCGGGATGATGTAGATGGCCGGCTTCGGGATTCCTCCGGCGATCGCGATCTCCTCGACGACATTTTGGAGCTGTCGCTGCTTCGGGTCGGACGGGTCGAGCGGGATGGCGGCCGCCGACTCGAGGACCGCCCGGTCTCCTCCGTGGAGCGACCACCAGGCGGACATGCCGCCGAAGCAGAGTGCCCCGAGCGTCGCGAAGGGGATCCCCGGCGAGAACCCCCCGGCGTAGAGCACGCCGTCCGCTCCAAGGCCGATCAAGACGAGCACCAGCACGAACCCCGCGATGAAGAGGCGGGTGTTGGAGAGGTTGCGCTTCTGCTGATCGTAGAGATTAGTCATGAGTCAAGGGTCGTGAGTTGTGAGTTGTGAGCCGTCTCGAGCGTGACCGCTCGACTCACGTCTCTCCAAACTCATGACTCACGACTCATGACTCACGACGCGGCCCCTACTGGGTCCGCAGGTTCAGATCCACCTTCGGCACCGCGCGCTCCGCCTCGTCCTTGATCTCGTAGAGCTCGACGGGCTGGAAGTGGAACGTTTGCGCGATGAGGTTGTCGGGGAAGAGCTGTTGCGCGATGTTGTACCGGGTCGCGATGTCGTTGTAGAACTGGCGCGCAAAGCCGATGCGGTTCTCCGTCGAGGAGAGCTCCTCCATCAGCGTCTTGACCTGCTCGTTGGATTTCAGATTCGGGTAGTTCTCGGCCAGCGCGAAGAGGCGCGAGAGGGTCTGCGTCAGAGCGTTTTCCTTGTCGGCCGTGTCGGCCACTCCCCGCGCCGAAACGGCGGAGTTGCGCGCCTGGATGACCTTCTCCAACGTGTCCTGCTCGAACTGCATTTCGCCCTTCACGGCCGCGACCAGGTTGGGGATCAGGTCGTGCCGCCGCTTCAACTGGACGTCGATCTGCTTCCAGCCGTTCACGACCTGGTTGCGCAGCGAGACGAGGTTGTTGTAACGCCAGATCGCCCAGATCGCGCCGAAGACGGCGATCACGACCAGAAGCGTCAGGCAACCCCCGATTGCAGCCATCACGCGTTCAGCCCCTGCCGCAGCTCCCGGGCGAGGATCTCGACGCCGGAACGGGTGCCACCGGTGAGCTTCTCCTTCCAGACGGTCTCCGTCTCGAACCGCCGGTCGCCGATCGATTCCGCCCACGGGCGCAGCGCCGCATCGAGCTCTCCGCCCGACCACACGTCGCCGCCGCGCTTTCGGACCATCGCGATCACGTAGGGCACGATCCGGATGAAGGCCCGCAGCGACGTCGAGCTCTTGATCGAGTACTTCCGCCCGGCGAAGGCCGTCGGGAAGGCCCGGGCCGCGGCCTTGAAGTAGTTCAGGAAGAAGCGCCGCGAGTTATCGCGGAACTCCCGCGCGATCCGCCCGCCGGCCGCGTCGATGGCCGCGAAGACGTCCCGCAGCTCGTCGGCGAGCGAGGCCTGGGTGACCGTGCCCTTTCCGATGCCGAGGACCTTGATCGTGCCCTTGAGAGGGGAGCCCTCGTCCTCGTTGAGCGTCCGGATGACGTCGTGGGCGGCCGCGAGGTTGTCGTCGCGGTAGAGCCGGCGGCCGGCGAGCGAGATCAGGTGGGACGGGTTCAGCTTCGTGTGCTTACTGTTGATGGTCACGAAGAGCTCGACGACCTGGTCGGCCGTCAGGTTGTCGAAAACGACCGCGGGGACCTGGAAGTCCTTCAGACTGTGCTTTTCGGCCAGCTGGTGGAGCGCGAGGAGGCGGTGCTGCCCGTCGAGGGCGCGCAGGATCCCGGACTCCTCGGGCAGCTTGAGAAACCCGGCGTCCGAGCGGCCGCTCGAGGGGGCGAACTCCAGGCGCTTCTCAGAGACCAGCAGGACGCTTCCCGGGATGGCCGGCAGCGTGCCCGAATCCGCGCACTGCAGGTAGTAGGCGACGAGCTCGTCGATCTTCTTCTTGATGATCGGGCGCTGGAAGGCCCGTTCCGAGGCGGAAATCCGCCGCTCCAGGAACTCCCAGTTGACCCGTCCGGCCGCAACCTTGGCCTTGCCCCGCGTCGTCTGGCTGCCCTGCCCGAAGGAGAGGACCTCGAACCCGACCAGGGATTGCAGGTCCGCCCCCGAGAGCAGGGCCTCGTAAAACCGTACACCGAACTGGTTCAGGCGAAGCGAGGGAACCGAGATCATGGCCACCTCCGAGCCCCGTTTTCCTTGCGGTCGTCCGGCCGGGCCCAAGTCCCAGTCCGGGGCGGGGAAAGGGTATACCGGGCACCCCGGATTTGAGCCATGAGAAACGGGAACTTTGGCCGGTCGGTTGGTCCCCTGAAACCTGGAACCTGGAACCTGAAACCCCGGTTCCTATGGCGGCGCGACCGACTTCCAGTCCTCGCCGGCCATCATCTGAGCATGGATCTGGCCCGCACCCGTGAGGATGCCCTTCAACTCGGAGGTCAGGATCGTGGCCAGCTCTGCCAGGGTCTCGGGCCGGGCCACCGGCACCGAACACTCCACCGTGGACTGGCCGAGGGAAGCAAAGAAGGGGGATGGCCGGCGAGTCCAGTCGGAGTCGCTCCTGCGGTGCTTCGTCATGAGGAACGCGGCCAGCCGCCGCTCGTCCCAGGGTTCAGCCATGGTCCAGCAGAAGTTGGCCCGAAGGCCCTTCTGCTCGGCGGTGGGCGTGTCGCTCGCGAGGCCAATCGACATGAACCGCCATAAACGATAGCATTCCGGCGTTCGATCAACATCGTGAAAAACGCATTATTAGTGGGCTTGCTGCTCTGCGCCGGCCCTGCCGGCGCGGCTAAGGGCGAAGATAAGGCCTACGCCTCGCACCTGATGGTCGATCAGGAAGTGGTCGTCGCCTCCCGCATTTCCGGAATCGTCGAGACGATCGACGCCCTCGCCGGAGGCGCCGATGCAGAGAAAGAGCGGATGCAAGGTGTCCGGAGCCCAGAGGAGTGTAGCGTCGGCGCCCGCCATGGTCGCGCTCCATCGGGCGGCCCAGCCGGAGGTCTGCGAGAGGTTTTCGCAGAGAGCGAGCTCGGCCAGAACCGAAACTTCGGCCTCGGCGGCCTCGCCGTCGTCCGCCGTTTCAACCGGCTCGTCCTCGGGGCCTTCGGGTTCGTCCGCCATGAGCCTCCCTGCGCGGCAACGCTGCGACTGGAGGAAGGTAGATCTTTAGAAGCTGGAGACTGCGGCCTCCAGGTCCTCGTGGATCTCGAAGACAGAATCGAGCTTCGTCATCTGCAGGAGCTTGCGAATTTGCGGGCCGGCGTGGAGGAGCTTGGCCTGTCCCCCGTCTTTCTGGGCGAGTGTTAGCGCGCGGACGAGAGCCCCAAGCCCCGAGCTGTCGAGGAAGCCCACGGCCGAAAGATCGACGAGCAGGTTGACGCGCCCCTCTTCGAGCAGCCGCGTGACCGTCTTCTTGAAAGTAGTCTCTGCCTCGCCGATGACGAGGTCGCCAACCACTGTCAGAATCGTGACCCCCCCGTACTCTCGTTTCGTCAGTTCCATAGATCGGGGCGGATTATGTCAAAAAAATGCAACAGCGCCAGCCCTCGCTCGGCCTGGAAACGGGGTCCCCCGAAACCTTCCGCCCCGACCCGACATCAAAACCCCGGGAGCATTTGTGACCATTGCCGGTTATCGTGATCATGCCAGGAAAATCCTTCGGGATTGGAGAGGGAGCCCCGGATGAGCGCACAAGAGCGCCCCTACATCACCTGCCAGGAGCTGCTCGACTTCCTGCATCTCTACTTGGAAGACGAGCTGCCCGAGGAGCGCCAGCGCGAGTTCGACCGCCACTTGGCCGTCTGCGACCCCTGCCGGGCGTATATCCGCCAGTACGAGGATGCGATCCGGCTCGGCAAGGCGGCCTTCGGCGACCCGGATGGGCCGGCGCAGGCCGACACGCCCGAGGAACTGGTCCAGGCGATTTTGAGGACACGGAGGAAGGCATGAGCGCAATCGATCGCCGGTCCCTCGTCGCTCTCGGTGCCGCCTCGCTTCTGCACGCGCGTCTGGCTCGGGGGGTGTCGCCTGGTTCGCCGCCGCCTCCCTCGAAGGAGGTCAAGACCGCGGGGATCCGGCTCATCACGGTCGACGGCAAGTACAAGGTCTGGACGAAGAAGGTCGGCGCCGGGAAGATCAAGGTCCTGACGCTGCACGGCGGCCCGGGCATCACGCACGAGTACTTCGAGTGCTTCGAGGACTTCCTGCCGCAGGCCGGCGTCGAGTTCTACTACTACGACCAGCTCGGATCGTTCTACTCCGACCAGCCGGACGACAAGAGCTTGTGGACGATCGACCGCTTCCGGGAAGAAGTGGAGCAGGTGCGCGCCGCGCTCGGGCTGGAGGACTTTTTCCTTTTCGGCCAGTCCTGGGGCAGCATGCTCGCGATCGAGT
>JBGPGG010000159.1:0-5709 GCA_041483715.1 Thermoanaerobaculia bacterium | reverse complement strand
TTGGCTTGCTGCCGCTTCAGCCGCAGCTCCGACACCGCGATCCCGGCGAGAACGAGCAAGCCGCCGGCCCAGCCGCGGGGCCCGAGGCGCTCGCCGAGAAACCAGCCCGCGAGAATGGCGGTCACGACGGGCTCGAGCGTGTAGATGATCGCCGCGTGTGTCGCGGACATGTGGCGCTGCGCCCAGGTCTGGAAGGCGTACGTCCCCGCCGTGCCGACCACCACGAGAGAGAGAGCCTGAGCGAGCAGGGCGGGCCTCGACAGAATGGGTTCGACGCCCGAGCGGACCGCCGGCAGCCCGCCGATCCACAGGGTCGCGCCGCCCGCGGCCACCGCGACGACGAATACCTGAATCGTCGTGAACCAGACACTGTCGTGGCGAGGGGAGCGCTCGGCCATCTCCACGATGTAGAAGGCGAAGACGACCCCGCACCCGAACACGAGAAGGTCCCCGCGGTTGACGACGAGACTGCCCGCCGGAAAGGTCATCAGGAGAAACCCGCCCCCGCGAGCGATATGCCGAGGCCGTTCTCCAGCGTCGGCAGTTTGCGGGTCAGAAGAAAGGCCGCCACGGGGGTCAGCACGGAGGCCATCCCCGTCAGAAAGGACGCATTGGAGGCGGTCGTCTCCGTCTGGCCGACGATCTGGAGGCCCATGCCGAGCGCCAGCAGGACGCCGAGATAGAGCCCGTCGGCGACGAGGCGGGGTGTTCGGCGACGGCCCGGCAGGAAGAGGGCGCAGAGGACCGTCGCCAGCGCGAAGCGCCAGAAGAGAAACGGCAGCGGCGCAACAACGCCGAGCAGATTCTTGACCACGACGAAGTCGGCGCCCCAGACGACCGTCACGGCGACGAGCACCGCGTCGGCGCGCCAGCGCAGCGATAAAGGCTCCCGTTCGGCGTCGGTCTTCAGCAAGTCTGTAGTTTGTGGTCTGTAGTCTGTGGTTTGCGGTTGGAAACGAGTGACCTTACTAGGCTAGCATCGGGCGCCTTGCAAGACCCGACCCGTCCTCGCGTCCGCTTTGCGCCCTCTCCGACGGGCTCGCTCCACGTCGGCGGCGCACGGACCGCCCTCTACAATCTGCTCTTTGCCCGCCACACGGGCGGCACGTTCGTCCTGCGCATCGAGGACACGGACGTCGAGCGCTCGCGCGAAGAGCTGACGGCGCAGATCCTCTCCGCGATGGAGTGGCTGGGCCTCGAGTACGACGAGGGGCCCTTCTACCAGTCCCAGCGTGAGGACCTTTACCGCGCCGCGGCCGAGAGGCTCCTCCATGAGGGCAAGGCCTACCGCGCCTTCGAGACGCCCGAAGAGCTCGACGCGGAACGCAAGAAGGCCGAAGCCGCGGGCAAGGCGTACCGGTACTCCGGGGCCGGGCGGGCGATCCCGCCGGACGAGAGCGAGCGCCGCGCGCACGCCGGGGAGCGCCACGTGGTGCGCCTGCGAATGCCGGACGAGCCGCTCGTCGTCGACGACCTCATCCGCGGACGCGTCGAGTTTCCGGCGGAAGCCCTCGACGACTTCGTGCTCGTCCGATCGGGCGGTCATCCGCTGTACCACTTCTGCGTCTGCGTCGACGATACCGACATGGGGATCACGCACGTCATCCGCGGCGACGACCACCTCGCCAACACGCCCAAGCACGTCGCGCTCTTCCGGGCGCTCGGCGCTCCGATCCCGAAGTTCGCGCACCTCGGCATGATCCTCGGCACGGACCGAAAGAAGCTCTCCAAGCGCCACGGGGCCGCGGCCGTCGAGGAGTGGCGCGACGAAGGGATCCTGCCCGAGGCGCTCTTCAACTTCCTCGCCCTCCTCGGCTGGGCGCCCGGCGGCGACCGCGAGATCCTCTCGCGCGAAGAGATGGAGCGCGAGTTCACGCTCGACAAGGTGGGAGCGTCGCCCTCGGTCTTCGACCCGGAGAAGCTGCTCTGGATGAACTCGCAGTACATCGCGCGCATGCCCGCCGACGAGCTGCTGCGCCGCTCGCTCCCCTACGCCGTTTCCGGAGCGCCCGAAGAGCCGGTGGCGCTGCGCGCGATCGAGCTGCACCGGCCCCGCGTGCGCACGCCGATCGAAATGGGCCGCGCGCTCTCGTCGTACGCTCACGACCCGTCCGACTACGAGCCGGAGGGGATCAAGAAACACGTGAAGCCAGAAACCGGCCGGCACCTCGCGACGCTCGCGAACCGGCTCGAGGTCCTCCCCGAGTGGACGACCGCATCCACCGAGGCCGCCCTGCGCGAGACGGCAGAAGCCGAGGGCGTCTCCGCGGGCAAGCTCATCCACCCCGTACGCCTCGCCCTGACCGGCGTCACGGTCGGGGCTCCGCTCTTCGACGTCGTGGAGCTTCTGGGGAAGGAAACGAGCCTGCGGAGGCTTCGGAAGTTCCTGGAAACGATCCCGGCGCCTACGTCGGTTTGACCCGGTAGCCGTCGCGCAGCGTGCGCAGGTCCCTCAGGGCGCCGCGCAGCACGTGGATCACGCGCGACACCTCGCGGCCGTAGTAGCGCATCTCGGGGTCGCAGTCGGTGAGGCTGTACACCGCCTCGTCCTTCTCCAGGCGGTCCTTCTCGAAGGACAGCCGCTCGATCATGTCGTCGAGCTCGCTGCGCAGCACGAACGCGATGTCGCGCACGCCGAGATAACGGCTACACTGGGGGCAGTGAACTTCCTCGCTGCCGGTGTCGGGCACGGAGTCGATGACAAACTGCCGTTCGCAGCGGGGGCACTCGAAAACTTCCGGGATCATGGCCTTAGAAAACAGAGTGTACCCTCCGTGGCTGCGGGCCGGCGCGCCCATTTTCCGCTCCCGCCGCCTCCCCGAAGCCCGTAGAATGCGGGCAGGCCGCGCCGCGGCGGGCCGCGCCGGGAGGCGCCTCCGGGCCCGGCTGCCAGAGCGGAATCTCATGAAGCTCATCGTCGTCGTTGGTACGCGCCCGGAGGCCATCAAGATGGCCCCCGTCATCCGGCGCCTCCGGGAGGAGCCGGGATGCCGGACCATCCTCTGCGCGACGGCGCAGCACCGCCAGATGCTCGACCAGGTGCTTTCCCTCTTCGCGCTCGAGCCCGACGTGGACCTCGACCTGATGCGCCCCGATCAGACGATGAACGAGCTCGCTTCCCGCGTCTTCGCCGGCATCGACGCCGTGCTCGCGCGCGAGAAGCCGGATTGGCTCCTCGTCCAGGGCGACACGACGACGGCGATGTGCGCCTCGATCGCCGCCTTCCATCGCCGCGTGCGGGTCGGCCACGTCGAGGCGGGGCTGCGCACGGGCGACTTCGATCATCCGTTTCCCGAGGAGATGAACCGCCGCGTCGTCGACCTCGTCTCCGCAGCGAACTTCGTCCCGACACGTCGAGCCGCGCGGGCGCTCGAGGCCGAGGATGTCCCCGGCGAAAAGATCTTTCTGACCGGCAACACTGTTGTGGACGCACTGCTCGCGATCGCCGGCCAGGACGGAGAGGCCCCGGAGGAGGACCTCGTCCTGATCACCGCGCACCGCCGTGAGAGCTTCGGGGAGCCGCTCGAGCGCGTCGTGCGCGCCATCGGGCGCCTCGCGCGCAGCTTTCCGGCGACGCGCTTCGTGCACGTCCTCCACCCCAACCCCAACGTCGGCCCCGTCGCGCGCCGCAACGCCGGGCTTCCCAACGTCACCCTCGTCGAGCCCCTCGACTACCTGGCGCTCGTCCGGCTCATGCGCCGCGCGCGCCTCATCCTCACGGACTCGGGCGGGATCCAGGAGGAGGCGCCCACCTTCCACAAGCCCGTCCTCGTCCTCCGCGAGAAGACCGAGCGCCCTGAAGGCGTCGAGGCGGGCCTGGCCGAGCTCGTGGGCACCGACGAGGAGAGGATCGTCGCCAGGGCCTCCGCGTTCCTTTTCGCGGGTGCCGGCGGCGCGGGGCGAAGGACGGAAGGCCGCTCCAACCCATACGGAGACGGTCTCGCCTCGGAGCGCATCGTCGCGATCCTGACCGGGCGACCCTTCACGCCCTTCGCCCCGCCCGCATGAGACCCGACTGGGAGTCGGGCCTGCGCGGCCCGCGCGCGCGCCGCGGCTCCGTCGTGGATTAATCTGAACCGATGGTGACAGCGATCGCACGCGACAAAAGAGCAAAATCCGTACCCGCGGCCGGGGCTCCTGTTCGCGCGGACAGGAGTGCGCGGCGCCGATGACGACCCTTCTGCTCTTCGGCAACGTGAGCCAGCCGCCGTACTGCAACAATCTCTTTCCGCCGCTGCGCGCGTTCCAGAAAGCATTCCGCACGACGCTCGTCGAGCCTTTTCGGCTGCCCGGGTTCGTCGCGACCGGCGGCTCGCGGCCCGCGTTCGTTCCCGACGAGGCGGTCATCGCGCACACGGACCCGCCGCCCGACATCGTCGTCTGCCTCGGCGGCGCGCTGCACTTCTCGACCCGGGCCCTGCGGATCTTTCCGCGGGAGACGCCACTCGCCGCCTTCGCGCTCTCGGATCCCTACGGCCTGGCGGCTTCGATCGCGATCGCGCCGCAGTTCGACCTCTTCTACACTCAGGACCCGCGCACGCTGCCCGACTACGCGCTGCGGCGGATCCCGGCGAAGCGGTGCGACCCGGCGACCGACCCCGAGCTCTACTTCCCCGAGCGCGTGGCGCCCGAGTGCGACATCCTCTATTACGGCAAATGGACGGCGTACCGCAACGCGCTCGTCTCGGCGCTCGCCGCGCGCTTTCGCGTGCGCGTCCACGCCTACGAGGGCGAGTCCCGTTGGAGCGTGCCGGTCCTTGGGCCGCTCGACACGCCCGAGACGCTGCGCGCGGGGTTGAACCGCGCCCGCCTCACGCTCGAGCCCGCACTCCTCGACGATGCGCAGGGCAGCTACCGCGGTACCTACCGGATCACGCCCCGCGCGTTCTTCGCGGCGTCGTGCGGCGTGCCGGCGCTCATCGAGTCGTTTACGAGCTTGCCGGAGTTCTTCGAGCCGGGCTTGGAGATCGCGGCGTTCTCCTCACCGGAGGACGCCGTCGCCCAGGCCGAGCGCCTCCTCGCCGACGAGACCGCCCGCGCCGCCATGGGCCGCCGGGCCCGGCAGCGTGCCCTGCGCCAGCACACGTGGGACCGTCGCGTGGAAGACTTCCAGCTCGACGTTCGGGAGTGGAAGGCGCGACCGGGGCCGCGGCTCGGACGGTGATTGTCAGATTGGCTGGGAGGCAGGGACTCGAACCCCGATTCACTGGTCCAGAGCCAGTTGTCCTACCATTGAACGACCTCCCAGTCGTCTTGGGGGACGCGGATTATCTAAGGACGGGCCTCCCGGGTCAAATGCCGGAAGTTCCTGCACCGGAGATAGGATCCGCCCCGGGGTCCAAACGGCATGGTCGACGACATGGAAAAGCTGAGCTCGAGGTCCTGCGTTCCCTGCCGGGGAGGCGTGGAACCGCTCTCGCCCGAGACGGCGCGCGGCCTTCTCTCCGCGGCCCCGGGCTGGCGGCTCGAGGAAAACGTGACGCGCCTCGTGCGCCGGTTCGAGTTCCGGGATTTCGTCGAAGCCATGAAGTTCCTCAACCGGGTCGCGGACGTGGCCGAGCGGGAAGGCCATCACCCCGACATCGCCGTGCACTGGAACAAGGTGGACCTCACGCTGTGGACGCACAAGATCGGCGGCCTGCACGAGAACGACTTCATCCTGGCCGCGAAAGTGAACCGCCTGCTCGAAGAAAACCGCGACGCAACGAC
>JBGPGG010000158.1:0-5712 GCA_041483715.1 Thermoanaerobaculia bacterium | reverse complement strand
CGGCCTCGCAACGACTGCACGAACCGCCCGATCTCGACCGCCAACCGGTCGCTCACTCCCGGAACGCGGGAACGGATGATGCGGACCTCTTTTTCGAGACCGGGGTGCTCGATGTACAGGTAGAGGCAGCGCCGCCGCAGCGCGTCCCCGATCTCGCGCGTCCGGTTCGACGTGAGGATGACGTGGGGAACGTGCTCCGCCGTCAGCGTGCCGAGCTCCGGGATCGTGACCTGGAAGTCCGAGAGGACCTCGAGGAGAAACGCCTCGAATCCGTCGTCCGCGCGATCCACCTCGTCCACGAGCAGCACCGGGGACCGCTCGCGCCGCGTGATGGCCTTCAGGAGCGGGCGCTCGAGCAGGTACGGCCGCGAATAGATGACCTCTTCAATTTCGGCGGCCGAGCGTCCCTCCTGCTCCGCCATCCGCACCCGCAGCATCTGCTTCGGGTAGTCCCACTCGTACAGGGCGGTGTGGACGTCGAGGCCCTCGTAGCACTGCAGCCGGATCAGCTCCGTGCCGAGCAGGCGGGCGAGCACCTTGGCGACCTCGGTCTTGCCCACGCCCGCGTCGCCCTCGATGAGAAGGGGCTTCTTCATCTCCAGTGCGAGGAACACGGCGGTCGCGATCGCCGGCTCGGCGATGTATCCCTGGCGCTCCATGGCCTCCTGCAGCGACTGGATCTCGGATCTCATCCGGCGGACTCCGCCTCTGCGGCGAATCGGCCCGGGGCCGCGAGGAACCTCTCCCGGCAGCCCGCGCAACAGAAGTACCAGGTCCGGCCGGACACCTCGGCCGTGTGGCGAGATCCCGCAACGACCACAGACATCCCGCAGACGGGGTCTCTCTCCTCGCGGGCGCCTGCGATCGGCAGCGACGGGCCCGCCGCCGCCCCTTCCGCGGCGCCGCGGCGCACCTTCACGATCTCGGCCAGGATGCTGACGGCGATCTCCTCCGGCGTCCGCGCTCCGATGTCGAGGCCAGCGGGATTCTTGACGCGAGCGAACGACCCGGGCGGCACGCCCTGCGCGAGCAGCGTTTCGCGAATCTGGTCGAAGCGCTTTCTGCTCGCGACCACCCCGAGGTACTCGGGCTCCGCGCCGAGCGCGGCCCTCAAGGCCTCCTCGTCGCGCTCCCCCATCGTCGCGACGACGGCGAAAGGCCGCGAGGCGCCGCGTGCGGGCATCTCGTTCGCCCAGATGCGGTCGGCCTCGGGGAACATCGCCCGCTGTGCCGCGGGGTCGGCCACGTCCACGACGAAGCCCGCGCCCGAGGCCAACCGCACGAGGGCGCGCGCCACCGGCGAGACGCCGAACACGAGAAACCGGTAGGGCGGCAAGACGGGCTCGAGGTAGATGTCCACGGTGCCTCCGCTGTGGCAGGTCATGGGAAAGGCCAGCACTCCGGGCCGCCGGTCCTTTGCCGGCTCGGGCGAGAGCGCGATGAGCCGCGGGGCGCCGTCGGAAATCGCGCGCAGCGCCTCCCGCACGACGGTCGGCTGCGTGCAGCTGCCTCCGAGCCAGCCGTGAAAGACCCCGGCCGCGGTGATGAGGGCCCCGTCGCCCTGCCGAGCGGAGCTCGCGGCCTGACGCCGGACGACGGTCGCCAGCACGAACGGCTCTTCGTTGCGCACGAGCTCGGCCGCGAGGATCAGGAGCTCGGAACGCACCGCGCCTCCGCGCCGGGGCCCTTTGCGAGGGCCCGCTCGTAGTCCTCCGGCCGATCGAGATCCGTCAGCGCCGCCGCGGGCCAGGCCACGGTGACCGCATCGCCCGCATGGTTCCGGATGACACGCTTGCTGCACCCCTCCCCGCCGAGCAGTTCCGGGAAGAGCGATCGGTCGTAGAGCGTCGGAGGTGCCTGCTCGCCGGCGTACTCGGAGACGACGAGCGGGGCGCCCGAATCCCGATGGCTGGCGACGAGCGTCGCGAGCATCTGCTCGGTGACGAAGGGCATGTCCGCGAGAAGCACGACGGCGGCATGCGCCTCCGGGGGCACCGCGGCCAGCCCCGCCCGACGCGACGTGTGGATGCCGCCTGTGTGGTCCGCATTCACCACGATCCGGACGGCCAACCCCGCAAGCTCGGCCGCGGCAAGATCCGCTTCGTGCCCGAGAACGACCACCACCGGATCGAGACCCGCCGCGAGCGCCCGCCGCGCCGCCCGCCGCACGACGGCCTCGCCGTCGAGACGCAGAAGGAGCTTGTTCTTTCCCATCCGCGTCGAGGAGCCCGCCGCGAGAACGACTCCCGCGACGGGGCCCGGCCGCTTAGGTCGCATGGATCGCTCCGCTTCTCTGGCGCAGGTGCGCCGGCTCCCGCGAAGAGTGGGCGGCCAGAAGCTCCGCGACGACAGCCAGCGCCACCTGCTCGGGTCCTTCCGCGCCGAGATCGAGTCCCACGGGACCAAAGACCCGGTCGTCGCCCTCGGCGCGAATCTGCCGGAGGATTTCCTCCGTCCGCGCGCGGGGGCCGAGAAGCCCGACGTGGGGAGCCCCGGCGGCGAGCAGATGGCGAGCCCACTCCCGATCGTGGGCGAACGAGTGCGACATGACGACGGCGTAAGTGCGGGGGCCGACGGGCAGCGTGCCCGTCCCGTCCTCGGGACGCAGGAGCGCGCGCCCCGCGGCGCCGGGGAATCGCTCCGCGCAGAGGAAGGCCTCGCGGTGGTCCACGACGGTGACGCGGAATCCCACGTCGGACGCGTACGCGCAGATCGGACGCGTGTCGTCGCCCGCGCCGAAGAGCAGCAGGCGCGGCGGCGGAGCGAGCACTTCCGTAAACACCTCGGCGGCTCCGACCGCATGCAGCTTCGATTCCCGGGAGCGGACCCGTTCGGCGGCGTCCCGAGCGACGTCGCGATCGAGCGCGGGGTCTCCGGTCGAGCCGCCGAGCGCGCCTTCGTCGGAGCAAACGAGCATGCCGCCGACGCCGTGCGCGCCTCCCACGACCGTCGAAAGGGCGAACGGCCGGTCCCCTTCGAGCAGCTCACGGACCCGCTCAACCGCTTCACGCGCCTTCGGGTCGGTCGCGGTCTGCACGAAGACATCCACCGAGCCGCGACATCCGAGCCCGAGCCCCCAGACGGCGCGATCATCCGCGCCCGTGTCGTAGCGTAGTCGCCGCGGCGCGCCCTCCCGGATCACGGCGAGGCAGGCTTCGCGCACGTCCGCCTCCAGACACCCTCCGCTGATCGAGCCGAGATTGCCGCCGTCCTCTTCGACCAGGAACTTCGCGCCGGGCCGCCGGTAGGCCGAGCCGTCGATGTGAACGACCGTGGCGAGCGCCGCGCGCCGGCCGGTCTCCGGCAGTCGGGCGACGCTTCCGAACACCTCCGCGGTCTCTTTCCAGCGCTTCACGGCGCCTCCTGGGAGAGGTCAACGTACACCGAGGCATGAAGGGCGTCAACGAAATCCGCCCCGGCGGGCTGCCTTAAGATCGGAATGTGCCGGATACGGAGATTGCGGTCATCGGGGCTGGCGTCGTCGGACTCGCCGTCGCGGCGCGCCTGGCGCGCGAAAGCTCGAACCTCATCGTGCTCGACCGCAATCCGAAGCACGGCATGGAGACCTCGAGCCGCAACAGCCAGGTCGTGCACGCCGGCATCTACTATCCCGCCGGCTCTCTGAAGGCGCGGCTCTGCGCCGAGGGAAGAGATCGCGTGTACGACCTGTGCGCCCGCCACGCGATCCCCCACGCGAAGACCGGGAAGCTCATCACGGCCACGCGCTCCGAGGAACTGCCCGCGCTCGACGCGATCCAGCAAACCGCGCGCGGCAACGGCGTCGCGCTGACCCGCCTTTCGGAGAGCGAGGCACACGCGCTCGAGCCGATGGTCGCTTCCGTGGGAGGCCTCTGGTCGCCCGAGTCCGGCATCGTGGACGCGCACGGGCTCATGGACCATTTTCTGCAGGAGGCATTGGAAGCGGGGGCGCTGCTCCAGGCGCGCGCAACGGTCGTCGCCATCGAGCCGGCCCCGGGGGGATATCGAATCGTCGCGAAGCAGGCGGGCGGGCTCGAGAGCTTCACGAGCGAGCGCGTCGTGAACGCCGCCGGGCTCGATGCGGACACCGTGGCCGCGCTCGCTGGCGTCGACGTGGATGCCGCGGGCTACCGGCTTCACTACTGCAAGGGAAGCTACTTCTCGGCAGCCACCCGTCTCTGGAAAGCAGTCTCGCACCTCGTATACCCGGTCCCCTCCCACGAAAGCCTCGGCATCCACGTCGTTCTCGACACCGGCGGCCGCCTGCGCTTCGGGCCCGACGCGGAATACCTGCCCGACCGGAGCACCGACTACCGGGTCGAGGAGGGAAAGCGCGCCGGGTTCGCGGCGGCCGCGCGGCGAATCCTGCCGGCCGTTTGCGACGAGGACCTCGAGCCCGACATCAGCGGCATCCGTCCGAAGCTCCAGGGACAGGGCGAACCATTCCGCGACTTCGTGATCGCCGAAGAACACGAGCGCGGGCTTCCCGGCTTCTACAACCTCATCGGGATCGAGTCACCCGGCCTCACCGCCGCGCCCGCGATCGCGGAGCACGTGGCGCGGCTGATGAAGTCGAGCTGATGTTCTCCCATGAGGGGTCGTAGGGGCGGCCCTCGGGCCGCCCGCGGGCGGGGCCAAGCCCTCTCTTCGAGCTTCGCGCGCGCGCCCGGACCCGATGTACGACCGGTTCGTCGAGTACATCGGCTACGTCCGCTCGTACATCCCGAAAGGCGGCAAGCTCTACCTGAGCCTCTTCGCCGACGGAGGCATCTAGGAGCTCGAGCCGGCCGCGAAGTAGAGGCCCGGGCGATCGGGCGCCCCCGCCGGATGTTCGCTTTTCGGGAGTTATTTGGAGCGGGAAACGGGGGTCGAACCCGCGACTTCCACCTTGGCAAGAAGGTGCTCTCGTAAGGGATGTTAAGGGATGCTTGGGGATAAAGAAGTTACCTTTCGTCATCAAGCGTCCCCGAGCGTCCGCGAGCATCCTTAGAGCTCCGTTTGAACTCGTTTTTGAACTCGTCTCTCGTATACCACGCGCGCGGACGACTCCGGACACTTCGCTCGCGTGATCCGGAGATGCCGCCGCGGGCGCGAGGGCTCCCGAGCGCAGGCGTGAAGTCCGACGGTGTAATCGCCTGAACGTCTCGCGCGGAAGTAGCTCCTCCTTTTCAGTCGCTTGAGCATTTCGCCAAGCCGCCGCTTAGGGGGAGCGCGACGTTCGAACGGCCAGGCGACGGTGTCTCGGTCTCGCCTCTTCCATTTCGATTGTCTCGGTAGCCGAGCGATAGCCCACCGCCACACTGCGCGCCTCGGTTCGGATGAGGAGCCGATAGCGAGAGGAGTATTTCTGCAGAAGATCACGGTCGGCATTCACGGCGGGCTAAGGTCAACGATCGCTGCATCAGCCGAACGTGAACGCGAACGCCTCGACGCCCGGGTCGAGGAACTGGATCTCGAACTCTCGATCGGCGATGGGCCCGGGCTGCCGGATCAGTTGATACAGGCGTTGATCCACCGCCGTTCCGTTGCCGTCGGCATCGACGTCGACTCCGTGAGCGGCGTCCGGCGGCTTGCCGTCGATGAACACCCGAAAGCGGACGGACGTCCCTCGGGCCGGCGGTCCCATCACGAGGTGAAGGTCTCGCGCGTGGAAGCGGTACGCGATCCGGCCCGGAGCCTTGTGGAGCGCGACGGCGCCCCTCTGCACGGTCCAGTCCCCGACGAGGGCCCACT
>JBGPGG010000157.1:0-5842 GCA_041483715.1 Thermoanaerobaculia bacterium | reverse complement strand
TGCGGCGCTTTCTTCCGCAGCTCTCGGCGCGCAAGGCCCCACTCACCCCGGTCTCGGTCGCGGACCCGACGGACCCACGGCTCGTCCACCTCGACGGCCTAAACCTGTCTCGCGCCTGGATGCTGCGCGGCATCGCGCAGGGGCTGCCCCCGTCCGACTCGCGGCGCGCCATCCTGCTCAAGGCCGCGGCCGCGCACGAAGTGGTCGGCCTTGCGCGCGTCACATCCGGCGACTACGCCGGGGAGCACTGGCTGGCGTCTTTCGCCGTGTACCTCCTGACGCAGTAGCTTGTGGTTTGTTGTTTGTGGTCAAACCACAGGCGACAAACCCGAAACTACAAACCCCTGGCCTTCACCTTCTCCCTCACCGCCTGTACCTCCGGATGCTGGAAGCCGAGCAGCTCGGCGATCCGGCGCGCGAGCTGGTTCTCGACAGCGCTCAATTCGCCGTCCGCGTACACGACGCCCCAGATCACCTCGACGAGGCGCAGGCGCTCTACCCGCGAGAACTCTGTGCCCACCAGTTTCGTGAACTGATAGAGGTCGACGCTCTCGCGCCGCTCTTGCTCGGCCAGCCGGACGACCTCGGCGACGTCGGCGGCCGGGACGCCGAGGTCTTCGCGCATCGCGCGGACGATCCGTTCGCGTTCCTCCGGGGCGAACACGTCGTCCGCGTGCGCGATCTCGAGGAGGAGGGCGCACGCCGCGATCGCCACGGCGTCGGGCCGGTGCGGCTCCTCCGGAGAGGACAGCCGCGAAAGGAAGAACTGACGGATCTCCTGGATGCCCATGGGGGCAGTCTACCAACCGGCGCATGAAGCGGACGGGCGCGCGGACACTGGAGCACAAGGCACACAGGGGTGAAGGCTAGGGGCTCTGTCTCTAACGGCGCCCGCAGCTCATGCGCCGTCTGGCTCCGAAACCTTTCTCCGCGGACCTGCGTATTGCTGGGTGAGGATGATGATGACACGCCGCGACTTTGAGACACTTCTTCTCACGCTGGAATCCACCCCCGCGCTCGTCGCCCGCGCCGCCGCGTCGTTCTCGCCCGCCGAGGCCCGCGTGCGTCCGGCCTCCGGCGGATTCTCGTTCGTCGAGAACGTCTGGCACCTGGCCGACCTCGAGGGCGAGGGGTACGGCACGCGCATCCGCCGCATCCTGGGCGAGGAGAACCCCGCGCTCTCTAACTTCGACGGCGAACGGATCGCCCGCGAGCGCGGCTACCAGGACAGGGACGTCGAGCGGGGACTCGCGCTCTTCACCCGCGCGCGGCAGGCGAACCTCGAGAATCTGCGCGCCCTGTCCGCGGCGGACTGGAAGCGCTCGGGCTCGCAGGAGGGCGTCGGCCGCGTCGAGCTGGCCGACCTCCCGCGGATGATGGCCGAGCACGACCGTACCCACGAGACCGAGATCGCCGACCTTCTCGCGCTCCTGCGCGGCAAGCCTCTGGTCGAGCGGCCGCACCCGACCTCCGTGGTCGCCTGAGATCGGGATACGGGACTAGGAAGTGCCCCGGCTCTTCCGCCGCTCGTTCCAGTACGCGATGATCCCCGGCAGGATCGAAAGGAAGATCACGGCGAGGATCACGACCTCGATGTGCTCCCGGACGCCGGGAATCTGGCCGAGGAAGTAGCCGATCAGCGTCATGGACAGCACCCAGAGCGCCCCGCCAAGGACGTTGAAGGTGAGGAAGCGGCGGTACGGCATCTGCCCCATTCCCGCCACGATCGGCGCGAACGTGCGGACGATCGGCATGAACCGGGCGAGCACGATCGTCTTGCCGCCGTGCTTCTCGTAGAAATCGTGCGCGCGGCGCAGGTGGTCGGGATTGAAGAGCACCGACTTCGGGCGCCGGAAGAGCGCGGGCCCCGTCTTGCGGCCGAACCAGTAGCCCACGGTGTCGCCGAGGATCGCCGCGGCCATCAGGATCAGGTTGAGATGGAGGATGTTCAGCTGACCCGTCCCCGCGAAGACGCCCGCGGTCACGAGCAGCGAGTCCCCGGGCAGGAAAAAGCCCACGAGCAGGCCCGTCTCCGCAAAGACGATGATCGTCATCGCAGTCAGACCTCCGACCCGCACCAGCGTCTCGACGTCCGTCAGCTGGTGGAAGATGTGCTTGAACCATTCCATGGATTGCCGGGATGGTACCGCACGGAGTCGAGAGTCGACAGTTCACAGTTGACAGTCGACAGGAAAGCCCCTGTCAACTGTTGGCTCTTGACTGTCGACTGTAGACTTCTCCCATGTCCGACTACACCGCCGACCACGCCCGGGCCGGAATCGACGCGAAGCTGCCCGCGCTCGAGACCTGGCCGAACCAGTACCCGGATTACGAGATCGCGGTCGAGATCCCTGAGTACAACGCGATCTGCCCGAAGACGGAGCTGCCCGACTTCGGGCACCTGACGATTCGGTACGTGCCGGACCGGCTGTGCCTGGAGCTGAAGTCGCTAAAGCTCTACATCGTCGCCTACCGAAACGTCGGCATCTTCTACGAGAACGCCGTCAACCGTATCCTGGAGGACTGCGTCGCCGCGTGCCAGCCAAGGCGGATGACGATCACCGGGACGTTTTCGTCCCGCGGCGGGATCTCTTCGACGATCGAGGCCCGCTACCCGCGCCCGTAGCCGAAGTCTAAGCTCTCAGTTATCCGGGTCCCGATCAGGAGCGTCGAACGCTCTTCGACTGGGCACCCGAGACTTCGGACTCGGGACCTCGGACTCCCGGCTCCCCCTCTTGAATTCCTCCATGAGCGCGTCCCGGATCATGCGCGCGACGGGCCCGCCCTTGCCGCTGCCGATGGGGCGCCCTTCGACGGAGACGATCGGATAGGTCCACAGCGTCGTCGAGGCGAGGAAGAGCTCCTGGGCCGCGTACATCTCTTCCAGCGTGAATGCCCGCTCTTCCACCGTCAAGCCGATGCGGAGCGCCGCCTCGATCGCGGCGCTGCGCGTGACACCCGGCAGGATCCTCGGCCCGTTGGGTGCCGTTCGAACCACGCCCTTCGCGACGATGAAGAGGTTTGCCTTGGTCGCCTCGAGCGCAAATCCGTCCCGCACGAGGATGGCATCGATCGCCCCCGCTTCGTGGGCCCTCTGGGCGGCCAGAACGTTGGCGAGCAGCATCACGCTTTTGATGTCACAGCGGCCCCAGCGCTCGTCCGTCAAGAGAATCGCCTTGCCTCCATCCGGCGGCGGCGCCGGATCGACCTCGCGGGCGAAAGCGAAGAAAGTGGGCTTGGTCCCCTTCGGCGGAAAGGCGTGGTAGCGCGCCGCCGGGCCCCGGGAGATCTGCGCGTAGACGAACGCGTCCTTCTCGGAAAGGCCGTTCTCGGCAAGCAGCCTCTCTCCGGCGGCCGCGAAAAAATCGGGAGTCGCCTTTATCTGGATCGCGTCGAGGCCCTCGCGCATTCGCTCGAGGTGCTCGGCGAGGCGATAGGGGCGGCCGCGGTCGTAGCGGACCACCTCGTAAATCGCGTCGGCGAAGAGGAACCCGCGGTCGAGCGGCGAGATGCCGGCTTTTCTCTCGGGCAGGAAACGGCCGTTCAGGTAGACGATCGGCATGGGCATGGCGCCGGATGCTATCAGCGGCGGCGGCCCGCCTCGAATTCGCGCACGGCCCTCGCGAGATCCTCGCTTCCCGCCAGTCTCCGGTAGGCCTCCTCGGCCGCAGGCAGCCGCGTCGACAGCGCTTCACGGCGCCGTTGCCGCAACAGATCGCGCGCCGCCGCGAGCGCCGCCGGGCTCGCTTCGAGGATGCGGCCAGCCAGCCGCCTCGTCTCCTCCGCGAGGCGCGCCGCGGGCACCGAGCGCGAGGCGAACCCCGCCTCGGCCGCCTCTTTACCAGAGAGGATCCTGCCCGAGAGAATCCAATCCGTCGCCCGGGCCTCGCCGACGAGCCCGGGCAGGAGGGCCGCGGCGCCTGGCGGAAAGCACGCGAGCCGGATCTCGGGAAATCCGATGCGCGCGTCGTCGGCGAGGAGCACGAGGTCGCACGCCGCGACGATCTCCGCTCCCCCGCCGAGGCACGCGCCCGAGACGGCCGCGAGCGTGACGGCCGGCGACGCGATGAGCGCCGTCAGCACGTCCCGCATCGCCGCGAGCATCTGCTCGATCCGGGCCGGCTCGGGCACATGGTCGGCGACGTCGACTCCCGCCGAGAACACGGTCGGAAGCCCGGTCAGAACGAGGAGCCGCGCCGCACGCGCCGCGCGGACCTGGCTCGCGAGCGCGGCGAGGCTGGCCGCGTCGAGCACGTTGACTGGCGGGCGCGCGATGCGCAGGTCCGCCCGGGCGCCCCCGGCGGAGTGCTCGAGCGCAATCGCGCCGGACGGGCTCACTTTGCGGCGGGAGTCGGCGTCGGCTTCTGGCTGGCCTTGTCCCGGAGGGCGCGGACCGCGAACTTGACGTTCGCAATGTGCGCGTCGGTCACCGGGATGTTCTTGACTTCGTTCTCCGGCGCGCGGATCTGCGCATCCATCATGTCGTCGCGCATGCCGCTGTCGACGAACTTCTTCGCGAGCTCGTTGACGGCATGCAGGTACGCGAGTGAAACGGCGACGCCCGCCTTCGAGCCGAGGTCGCCGTGCCCCGGAACGAGCTTCTCGGCCGGTACCTTGGCGAGCATCTGCAGCGCCTTCTCCCAGCCCGCCGGATCGACGTCCGGAGACTGCAGGAACGGCATGCGGCCGTTCAGGGCGAGGTCGCCCGAAAAGAGGACCTTGTCGTTGGCGAGGTAGACGACGAGGTCTCCCTTCGTGTGCGCCGACCCGAGGAAGTAGATCTGCACATTGTGCAGGCCGTCCACCAGGATCGCCCGCTCGGAGATTGACTCGACGACCGGGCGCAGGTTGGGCTTTCCGAACATGGGGTCGCCCTGGTCCGAGGTGGCCTGCGTCACGAAGGCGAGGATCTGCCCGGCCACGCCTTCCTGGCAGAGGACGCGCGCGCCGGCGGCCGCAAAGGCCCGCGCGCCGCCGCTGTGGTCCGAATGGGCGTGGGTGAGGATGAGGGACCGGACCGGCTTGCCGCCGGTCGTCTCCGCGATGGACTTCAGGATCTCGGCGCCATTGGCCGCGTCGCCGCCCGAGTCGACGGCGACGACCCCGTCGCCCAAGAGAAACCACCCGACGTTCGCGCCCTTCTCCGGCTGCACGGCCCACACGCCGTCGGCAACCTTCTCGGCCTTCAGTTTCGACTGGGCCGACAGCGGCGGGGCGATGGCGGCGGCGACGGCGAGGCCGATGATGAGGGCGCGGATTTTCATGAAACACACTCCTTCACGACTCTATCCTCAGGGATCCGGGAGAACAACGCGGACTCGGGCGCGGAATTCCCTCAGGCGTTTGGCCGGGCCGCTCGATCGCGGGCCGCGCGCAGGAACTCCGCGAAGAGGCGGCCGGACACGGGGTCTGCCCCGAGGTTCTCCGGGTGCCACTGGACGGCCACGAGCCAGTCCGGGCCCTGCTCCTCGACGGCTTCGGGCAGACCGTCGGGCGCCATGGCGGACACGGCGAGCCCGGGCGCGAGGCGCCCGATCGCCTGGTGGTGGCGGCTGTTGACCGCGGTTTCCGGCACGCCGGCAATCGCGGCGAGCCGCGTTCCCGGGGTGATGGCGACGCTGTGGTCGCGCCGCGCCTTCTCCGCCTTGCTCCTGGCATGGACCACCGGGGACGGCCGCTCGGTCGGGATGTCCTGCACGAGCGTGCCTCCGAGGGCGACGTTGACGACCTGGAGCCCGCGGCAGATCCCGAGAACCGGAGCCCCCGACCGCCGCGCCTCTTCGAAGAGCCGGAAGTCGATCGCGTCCCGCTCGGTATCGATCTCCACGCTGCCGTCCTCGAG
>JBGPGG010000156.1:0-5903 GCA_041483715.1 Thermoanaerobaculia bacterium | reverse complement strand
GGCCTTGCGGGTCGCCAGAGGCAGCGGGCGCAGGTCGAACTCCTCGAATCCGAGAAGGTCGAAGACGAAAAGGGTCGTGGGCAGCTCGACCGACGCGCGCTCGATGTCGAGCCGGCGCTGCAGGAGGGCGCGCTTCTGCAGCCGCCCGAAGCTCGGCCGGGCCCTGTCGTCGAGCACCACGAGCTCGCCGTCGAGAACGAGCGAAGAGAAGGGGAGTGCGCGAAGGGCTCGCGCGATCTCGGGGAAGGTCGCGGTCGCGTCGCCGCCCTTGCGAAAGAGCAGCCGCGCCTCGCCGCCGTCGCGCTCGGCGAGCAGCCGGTAGCCGTCGTACTTGAGCTCCCAGAGCCATCCCTTCTTCGTGAACGGTTTGTCGCGCGGCTCGGCGAGCATCAGCTTGACGGCGGATGCGCGGAGGCGGCGGCGGGGCGCTTCGAGACGCTCGAGCTGTGCGCGGACCTCGGCGGCCCGGCTCTCGCCGGAAGCGAGCTCCTCGAGCGTCAGTCCGGAAAAGATGGACTCCTCGGAGTACGCGCCCGCGCTCTCCTTCCGGACCCACGCGTCGCGCTCCTTGATGAGGAGCCATTCCTTGCCGTCGGCCTTGCCCTTCTTCTTCATCCGGACGAGCGTCCACTTGCCGCGCAGCTTGTAGCCCTGCAGCTCGAAGAGGAGCTTTCCCTTCTTCATCCCTTCTTCCGGATCGGCGAGGGGGATCCACCGGCCCTGGTCCCAGACGATGACCTCGCCGGCGCCGTAGTTGCCCTCCGGGATCACCCCTTCGAAATCGGCGTACTCGACCGGGTGATCCTCGACCTCCATCGCCAGGCGCTTCACGGCCGGGTCGGCGCAGGGGCCGTGCGGGACGGCCCAGGACTTCAGGACCCCGCCCCATTCGAGGCGGAAGTCGTAGTGGAGGCGGGTGGCCGCATGTTTCTGAACCACGAAGAGATGCGGCCGGTCGGCGCTTGCGCGGCCGAAGGGCTCGGGGGTGCGGTCCGCCGACCGTTTCTGCCGATATTTCTCGAGCGACACGCTTGGATTACCCTCCTCCCATGTTACCCTTCTTGGTCCTAAACCCATGAGCGCAAGACCTATAGCGGCAGGGACGATCTCTTTCGGGCTGGTCTCGATCCCGGTAAAGCTCTATGCCGCCTCCGATGCGTCCGCGGGCGTCTCCTTCAACCTGCTGCACGGCGCCGACGGCGCGCGCCTGAAACAGCAGTACATCTGCACGAAGGACGGCGAGATCGTTCCGCGCGACCAGATGGTCAAGGGCTACGAGTTCTCCAAGGACCGCTACGTCACGTTCACGGCCGAGGAGCTCAAGGCGCTCGAGGAGCAGTCCACGCAGTCGATCGAGGTCGTCGAGTTCGTGCCGATCGCGAAAGTCGACCCGGTCTACTTCGACAAGACCTACTACGTCGGCCCGGACAAGGGCGGAGCCAAGGCCTACGCCCTTCTCTCGAAGGTCATGCAGGAGACGAGCCGCGTGGCGCTGGCCCGGTACGCCGCCCGCGGCAAGCAGTACCTCGTGATGCTTCGTCCGGTGGACAACGGAATCGTGATGCAGCAGCTCTACTACGCCGACGAGGTCCGTCCCTTCTCCGAGGTGCCGCTCGAGACGGCCGAGGTCACGGAGAAGGAGCTCGACCTCGCCAAGCTCCTCGTGGACCAGCGCGCGACGAACGCTTTCCAGCCGGAGACGTACGAGGACGACGTGAAGAAGCGCATGCTCGGGCTCATCCAGAAGAAGGTCGACGGCCAGGAGATCTCGCTCGCGCCGCCGGAAACGGGCGGAGGCCAGATCATCGACCTGATGGAGGCGCTGAAGGCGAGCCTCGCGAAGAAGCCCGAAGCCGCGGCCTCGACGGTGGCGGCCTCGAAGTCCGCGACCGCCGACCAGGGAACCTCCGCGCGCAAGCCCGCCAAGCGCGCCCCGGCCCGCGTGGCCCAGATGCGCACGGAAGCCGGCCGCAAGGCTTAGCCCTCTCCCGCCCCGCCTCGGATATTCTCGAAGGCCCTTGAAGGGCTACTCAACGAAAGAGGTCGCGAAGCTCCTTTCCATGCCGGAAGGGGAGGTCCGCGGCTACGTGCGCGCCGGCTTTCTTTCCCCCGAGCGCGGGCCGCACCGCGAAATGCTCTTCTCTTTCCAGGACCTCGTCTTCCTGCGTACGGCGCACGGTCTCGCGGCCGCGGGCGTGACGGCGCGGCGAATCCGCGCGGCCCTCTCGCGCCTGCGCGCCGGGCTTCCGGACGGACGGCCGCTGACGGCCGTGCGCATCGCGGTGGAAGGCAGCCGCATCGTCGTCGAGGACGGCGCGCGCCGATGGAGGCCCGAGTCCGGGCAGATCCTGTTCGACTTCGGCGTGAAGGATCTTGCGCGAAAGGTCGCGCCCCTGGTGCGGCGCGCCTTCCGCGAGGCCCGCGAGGAGGGGCCCGAGTTCTCGGCCGACGACTGGTACGAATGGGCCTGCGAGCTGGAGCCTTCCTCGCCGGTGGAAGCGCGGGATGCGTACGAGCGGGCCCTTGCTCTCGACGAGGGCCATGCCCAGGCACACGTCAACCTCGGGCGCCTTCTGCACGAGGCCGGCGACCCGGCTGCCGCCGCGCCGCACTACGCCGCCGCGCTGGCGGCGCGCCCGGACGACGGGACGGCGGCCTTCAACCTCGGCGTGGCGCTCGAGGATCTAGGAAAGATCCCCGAGGCGCTCCTCGCCTACGAGAATGCCGTGAAGGTCGATCCCGGCAATGCCGATGCCCACTTCAACGCCGCGGCCCTGGCGGAGAGGCTGGGCGAGGCGGCCGCCGCTTTGAGGCACTTGCGCACGTACCGGAAGTTGACGCGCGACGAGAGCCGCTAAGCGCGTCTTGACAAGATACTCCCTAGGAGTCTACTCCGTCGCCATGAAAGGGAAAAGTACTCTCCCGATTCTCGATTCGGCCTTCGTTCCGGGCGAACGGAAGGCGGAGATCCGGCAACGGCTCAAACGCGCCCGCGGGCAAGTGGACGGGATCGACCGGATGCTCACAGAAAACCGTCCGTGTGCCGAGATCCTGCAGCAGATTGCCGCCGCGCAGGAAGTGCTTCGAGCCGCCGGAAAGCTGATGGTCAGGAACTACATGGAGAAGTGCGCGACCGAAGGAATCAAGGCGGGACGGGAGCAAGAGGTTTACGACGAGTTTCTCGATCTGATTTATCGAATGGTCCGCTAGGGCCGAAAGGAAAATGAGAATGACGAAGACAATGTTCGCTATCCTGCTGGGCGGAATGGTCGCCATCGGGGCTGCTTCCCAAACAGCGTCCGAGGCAACCAAGAACACCGGCTCCGTCACCTGCAGTCTGACCGGCAAGACCGTCGCGGAGTGCTGCTGCACGCAAAAGGACGGAAAGCTCTACTGCACCCTGGCGCAGAAAACGATAGAGACGTGCTGTTGCAAACCAGCGGCTTCCAACAACACCAGGTAGGCCCACTTCGGCTCCTACGGAGTAGGGCACCCCTGCCGTCGCGCCCTTGCCCGCGGCGTGGTCCGATCGCGGAACCGCAGCAGGTCACGCTGACGGTAAAAGGGGATAACCGAGGTACACGGCGATCACTTCGAAGAGATTCGCGGTCGGGGCCCCGACCCTTGCTGCAGCCAACGCCATAACCAAATGAACCGTTGCCGCGATTCTCGCATTCCCCGCCCTAGCCGGGTCGCCTACTTACGGTCATGTGGATAGTGGTGTTCTTCGCCCAGCTCATCAGGCGGATCGACGTGCACGGTCACGCCAGCAACGTGGGGTAGCTCTTTTCGGATATTCGTCTGAACCCGCTTGGCGATGTCGTGACCGTTCTCAACCGTGAGGTTCGGCGCGACACCGAGACGCACCTCCGCGACCAGGCGATGCCCGAGCCAGCGCGCACGCACCTCGCCGACATCTGCCACACCTTCCGTCTTCCGGGTAATCTCCGTCAGCTGCGGGACGAGAGCGGCGTCGACGCCGTCGAGCATGCGCGTAAAAATTGAAATCCCCGAATCCCAAACAACCTTGGAGATGATGAGCGTAATGATGATGCCGACGATTGGATCGGCGAGTGGGTAGCCGAGCTTCACGCCTAACGCGCCAAAGAGCACGGCAAGGCTGGCTAGCCCGTCGACACGAGCGTGACGGCCATCGGCAATGAGCGCAGCGCTTTCGATCTCTTTTCCCACGCGAATCCGGACAATCGCGGCTGCCTCGTTACCAAGGAAGCCGGCCACGGAGGCGATCATCACGGCGTAAAGATGGGTCACCGTCACCGGGTGGAAGAACCGATGGATGGACTCATATCCTGCGGCAACGGCGCTGAAAAGAATCACGCAAACGATCGTAACGCCCGCGAGATCCTCGACCCGCCCGAGGCCGTACGGGAAACGATTTGACGGGCGTCGCCTGGAAAGCGTGAAGGCAATCCAGAGTGGAACCGCGGTTGCGGCGTCGCTGAAATTATGTATTGTGTCCGCCAGAAGCCCGACGCTCCCTGATCTGTAGTAGACATAGATCTGAATGAGCGCTGCGACGAACAGCGCTGAAAACGACCAGCGTAGCGCCCAGATACCACGTTCCGACGTCAGGATCGACGCATCGACGTTGCCGTGACTATGGCCGTGTCGCCTGCCTGAAGCGTGTGGATGATTCTCATCATCGTGGATCGGAGGTTCGTGTTCGTGCGGTCCGTCACCGTGCCGATGTTCGCGCTGAGAAGTCAAAACTGTCCTCCCAGCACCTCGAAGCCGGATCATGTCTTCTACCGGAGCTTGGTGCGTCGTAGTCGGAGCGCGTTGCCAATGACCGACACCGAGCTAAAGCTCATCGCTGCGGCCGCGATGATGGGGGAAAGCAGGATGCCGAAGGCGGGATAGAGAACGCCGGCTGCCACCGGCACTCCGATGGACGTTGTAGATGAAGGCGAAGAAATTGCTCATCGTCGCACTCGAGAGCCGTCTCGCCTCGACGATCCCTCGCAAATCCCCTTTGACGAGCGTTACTCCCCGCGCTGTTCACGGCGACATCCGTACCCGTGCCCATCGACGATGCCGACGTGGGCCTGAGCAAGGGCGGGGCGTCGTTGATACCGTCCCCGGCCATGGCCACGGTGCGCCCTTCTGCCTGGAGCCGCTTCACCGCTTCGGCCTTCTGATCCGGGAGCACCTCCGCGATGACCTCGTCGATCCGCAGCCGGCCCGCTACGGCCTGCGCGGTCGTCTTGCTGTCGTCGGTTAGCATCACAAGACGCATGCCTTCCCCGTGGCGCGATCTCCGCTCGTAGTCATCCCTACCGATTCTCCCGCGCGCGTAGCGGCGCTTCGGGATCCCTCTTAGGGGGAGCCGCCCGGTGGCCTTCGCTGGCCGAAGCTCTTGAAGACAAGCCAGAGAACGCCGACTACGACCACGATCCCGAAGATCCACCAGACGTTCATCCAACCCATGCCCATGCCGTCACTCCCGTGCATTCAGTCACCTTCATCAGCTTTCGCCGTGCAGGGTCAGTTGGAATGGTGCTCGGAAGGCGCATCCTTGGCGGGTGCCATCGTTTTCATCATCGGGCACTTGGACATCGAATCCTCCATGCCCTTCATCATTCCCATCCGCATGTGCGCCATCATGTGCTTCATCATTTCCGGCTGCATGGCCATCATGTCTTCGCGCATCTGCTTGCGCTGGGCGACGAGCTCGTTGATGACGGCGGCCACGGCATTCGTCTTTTTGCTTCCGGTCGCGGCGTTCATCCTCTTGACGAGTTCATCGAGTCGAGCGTCCATCGCCTCCATCTTGGCCATCATCTCCTTGTGATGGGCCATCATGGATTCCTCCATCATCTTCTCGTCCATCATGCCCGGCTTGCCCGGCATCTCCATCTTCTGCGCGGCCGGAGGCGGAGGCG
>JBGPGG010000155.1:0-5941 GCA_041483715.1 Thermoanaerobaculia bacterium | reverse complement strand
CACGAGCCGGGGCAACGCGGGTTTCGGGGGACCGGAGGCCGGTGGGTCACCCGGAATCGCCGCGGCGAGCAAATCGGACAGCGCGGCTTCCACGGCGGCGAGGGCTTCCGCGTCGCCCGCCCCGAGGACGGCCAAGGCTTCGGACGCCTGCGCCGACTGCTCCTCCTTCGGCTCGACGAACTCGATCCAGATCACGGCCGGGATCGTATCGCCATTCGTTGCGCGGCAGGGACAGAAGGTGAAGCCGGCATGAGGTTCTCCTGGATCCATTTCTTTACACGGATTTGACGTCGCTTCGCGGGTGGCTTAACGCCGGAACCGGAAGCTTCTCGCACTGCGTCGCACGGCCCCTCCATCCGCCCCGAGCGATCGGGGCCCTTTTTTGAGGCGGTAGAATTCGGGCGGCCGCGGCAGGAAAGGCAGAGATTTCGATGAGGAAAACGATCGTACTCGCGTTGCTCGGGACTCTGAGCTTCGGCTGCGCGTCGCGGACGCCGGAGGGCGCCAGCGTCCGGATCTATCAGACGGAGTTGAAGACGCCCGAGACGCCCGCGCCGCCGCTTCCGAACGGCTGCAGGATGTTGAAGTCCTGGGGGCCGATCACGGAGGAGACCCAGGCGCGCCACATCGCCGATCCCTATCGGGCGCAGCGCAACGAAGCCGCGGCCGCGGGCGGCAACGTCCTCTTCGTCAAGTCGTACCTCTTCATGGAAAAGAAGAAGACCGATTGCCCCATGTCGGACAACTCGCCAGACTGCGTCGCCAACGCGCAGAACTGGTACAAGACGTCCTTCGATTCCTATGAGTGCGACGCGCCTGCCGTGCAGGCGCTCTCGGAGTTGTAGCCCGAGCCCGAGCCGGGAGCGTGGGGAGTCCTCTGGGCCGCGAAGAAGAGGGAGCCCGCGCCCGCCGAGTCTGCGGCCGCGGCTCCGGCTCCGGCCGACCCTCCCGGTCAGCCCGCCGCGCCCGCCGCCGCGACGGCCGCGCCGTCGGCGAGCGCCGCGCTCTTGAAGTCGAAGATCCTCGCGCTCATGCAGGAAGGCGTCGGCGCCGACGTGATCCTGTCCTACGTCCGTGCGAATCGCCTCGCCGCGCCGCTCACGGCCGAGGAAATCATCGACTGGAAGAAGTCCGGCATTTCCGACGCGCTGACCCGGGCGACGTTTCCAGACTGACTTCGGCGCCTCCGGCGCCGCACACTTCATGTCGAATTTACAAGGCCTTCCCCTCTCGTTGACGGGCCGCGCCGAGACTCGCCGCTCATTAGAGGAGGAGCAATAGCCATGAATCAGAGGTTTGGAACTTCCCTTGCGGTGGGTGCAGCGGCGGCGCTGATCCTGTTCGGCGCCGATCCGGCGCGCGCGCAGGTGACGCCGGCCGCCGGCTACACGCCGCCGGACGACACGCCGTCGGTGAAGGTGGGCGGCACGATTTTCGCGGACTACACTTACACCCAGGAGCCCACGCAGACCGACTCGGACAACAACCGGATCCACGCCAACTCGTTCAACATCACGCGCGCGTACATCAACGTGACGGGCAACATATCCCACCTCGTGTCCTTCCGGATCACGCCGGACGTCGTGCGCGTCGGCACGGTGGGCGGGGTGGCCGTACCGGGCCTGACGGACACGCTGACGTACCGGCTAAAGTACGCGTACGGTCAGATCAACTTCGACGACCTCCAGAACAACGAAGCGATGAGCGGCGTCGCGCAGTGGAAGGGCTCGTGGTTCCGGCTGGGCATGCAGCAGACGCCCTACATCGACTACGAAGAGCAGATCTACCGCTACCGTTTCCAGGGCCCGATCATGGTGGACCGCGAGGGCTACATCACGTCGTCGGACCTGGGCGCAACGGTCCATGTGAACCTTCCCGGAAACTACGGCGACTTTCACTTTGGAGTCTACAACGGCGAGGGCTACACGCGACCCGAGGCCAACGACCAGAAGGCTTTCCAGATCCGCGGCTCGATCAGGCCGGCCCCGATGGTGCCCGTGCTGAAAGGCCTGCGCCTGACGGGGTACTACGACTCCGACAACTACGTCAAAGACGCCAAGAGGAACCGATTCATCGGAAGCCTCCAGTTCGAGAGCCCCTACTGCAACTTCGGCTTCGACTACATCAAGGCCACGGACCAGAATGCCTCGGCCTCAAAGCCCGAGCTCAAATCCCAGGGCTACTCGGTCTGGGCCACGCCCCAACTGCCGAACGGGCTCGGCGCGCTCCTGCGCTGGGACTACGTCCAGCCCTACGGCTACGACGTGAGCACGTCGGCGAAGCAGCGCATGATCGTCGGACCGGCCTACTGGTTCCCGACCGTGAGGGGCGTGGCCGCAGCGGTTCTGCTCAACTTCGAACAGGTCAAGTACGCTCGCTTCACGCCGAAACGCCCGACCGAAGAGCGCTACGCCCTGAGCACGCTCTTCAACTTCTAGTTAACAGGAGATTCACGTCGATTTAACTTCCGAACTTCATGTTGGTGAGCGAGGAGACACGATGAAAGCGACCCGATTTCTGCTTGCCTCCGCGCTGGGCGCCGTCCTGGCGCTCCCGGCCGCGACAGGCCTGGCCCAGACCGTTCAAATCAACGGCGCGGGGGCCACGTTCCCGTACCCGATCTACTCGAAGTGGTTCTCCGAGTACAACAAGCTCCATCCCGAAGTCGAGATCAACTACCAGTCCATCGGCTCGGGCGGCGGCATCCGGCAGCTCTCGAACCAGACGGTCTTCTTCGGCGCGACCGACGGCCCGATGACCTCGGAGCAGCAGTTCGCGGCGCCGGGGGCGATCCTGCACCTGCCGACCGTGCTGGGCGCGGTCGTGCCCATCTACAACATCCCCGGGGTGGACGCGCAGCTGAAGTTCACGGGCAAGGTGCTCGCCGACGTCATCATGGGCAAGGTCACCAAGTGGAACGACGCGGCGATCGCGGGCCTGAATCCGGGCGTCAAGCTGCCGGCGACCGACATCACGGTGGCCCACCGGTCGGACGGCTCCGGCACGACGTATATTTTCGTCGACTACCTCTCGAAGGTCTCGCCCGACTTCAAGAAGACCGTGGGCGTGGCGACCTCGGTCAACTGGCCGGTGGGCGTCGGCGGCAAGGGCAACGAGGGCGTTGCGGGCCTCGTGAAGCAGACGCCGGGCTCGATCGGCTATGTCGAGCTCGTGTACGCGAAGCAGAACAAGATCGACCACGCTTCGGTCCAGAACTTCGCCGGCGAGTTCGTCTCGGCCACGCTGGAGTCGGTCACGACGGCGGCCGCGGTCGCGGCCAAGGCGATGCCCAAGGACTTTCGCGTTTCGATCACGAATGCCCCGGGCGCGGGCGTATATCCGATCTCGTCCTTCACCTGGATCCTCCTCTACGAGCACCCGGGCGACAAGAAGAGGTCGAAGATCATGGTGGACTTCATGAAATGGGCCCTGACCGAAGGCCAGAAGTATGCGACCGACCTCGGTTACGCCCCCCTGCCCCAGGAAGTCGTCGCGCTGGAAATGGAAGCGCTCAAGCAGATCTCGATCTAGCGGCCCGGGTCCAACCGTCATGAAAACCCCGTCCTCCCGCAGGAGTGCCGACGACCGCGGCTTCCGTTTGGGGACGGGGTTCTTCGCATTCCTCGTTGTCCTGCTCGTTGCCGGGATCTTCTGGGAGCTCTACCGCACATCCCACCTCTCGCTCGAGAAATTCGGGTTTCGGTTCTGGACCGGCAAGATCTGGGACCCTGTGTCGGGCGAGTTCGGCGCGCTCCCGTTCATCTGGGGAACGCTGTACTCGTCGCTGCTCGCGATGCTGATCTCGACTCCGATCGCGCTCGGTATCGCGATCTTTCTCTCGGAGCTTTCGCCGAAGGTGCTCCGCATGCCGCTGGCGTTTCTCACGGAACTGCTCGCGGCGATCCCCTCGATCGTTTACGGCCTCTGGGGGGTCTTCGTGCTGGTTCCGATCGTGCGCCAGCTGCAGGTGATCACCCCGGCGTGGATGCGCAGGATCCCGCTCTTCTCGGGGCCGCCGCTCGGGGTCGGCATGCTCGCGGCGGCCCTCATCCTCGCCGTGATGGTGATCCCGTTCACGTCTTCCGTCGCGCGGGAGGTGTTGAAAGCCGTCCCGTCCACGCAGCGCGAAGCAGCTTATGCGCTCGGCGCCACGCGCTGGGAGGCTATCCTCGCGGCCCTGCGCTTCGGCCGGACCGGCATCATCGGCGCCATCATCCTCGGTTTTGGGCGGGCCGTCGGCGAAACGATGGCAGTGACCATGGTGATTGGCAACAATCCGCAGGTCACCGCCTCGCTCTTCAAACCCCAGTACACGATGGCCGCGGTGATCGCCAACGAATTTACCGAGGCAGCCGACGATCTGTACCTGTCGGCGCTGATCGAGATCGGCCTGGTGCTCTTCATCATCACGCTCATCATCAATGGGCTCTCGCGGGTGCTCATCTGGAGCGTGACGCGGGAGATCAAGATCAAGGCGCCGAAAGTCGCGGCCCCGGCCGTTCCGGAAGCGCCCCAGGCTGCGGCATGAGCCTGACCGCGCGGCGTAAGTTCCTGTCCGGATTCGTCGTTTTCCTGTGCGGCGCGGCCGTGGCCGTGGCGCTGGTGCCGCTCTTCTTCGTGTTCGCCTACGTCCTGCAGAAGGGCTTCTCTTCGCTCAACTGGGACTTCTTCACGAAGATGCCGAAGCCGGTCGGCGAAACGGGCGGCGGAATGGCCAACGCGATGCTCGGGACGCTGTATTTGATCGGGATCGCCTCGGTCCTCGCCATCCCGGTGGGCGTCATCGCCGGGGTATACCTGTCCGAGTACGGGAAGAAGCCCTTCGGGTCGCTTGTGCGGTTCACGGCCGACGTCTTGAACGGCGTGCCGTCGATCGTCATCGGCATCTTCGCGTACGGCCTGGCGGTGCTGCCGGTCAAACACTTTTCGGCGCTCGCCGGCGGGCTCGCGCTCGGCTTCATGATGGTCCCGATCATCACACGCACGACCGAAGAGCTCCTGAACCTCGTGCCGGGGAGCCTGCGCGAGGGGTCGCTCGCCCTCGGCGCCACGCGGGCACGGGCGGCCTTTTCGGTCATGGTGCCGGCGGCGCTGCCGGGCATCATGACGGGCATCCTGGTCGCGCTCGCGCGCATCGCGGGAGAGACGGCGCCCCTTCTGTTCACCGCGTTCAACAACCGCTTCTTTTCGGCGCGGCTCGACCAGCCGATCTCGTCCCTCCCGGTCCAGATCTACACGTACGCGGTCGCTCCCTACGAGGACTGGCACCGCCAGGCCTGGGCGGGTGCGCTCGTGCTCGTCGGCTTCGTCTTCATCTTTTCGGTGCTGGCGCGGGTCGTGACCCGGAGACTGGAGAGGATGCACCGGACATGAGCGATAAACTGGAGGCCATCGTGGACGCTCCCGCAGAGCCGCGCACCGCGCCCCCGATTCCCGGCGCAGGTGGGCGCCCCGAGAGTTTGTTGTCCCCCTCGACGAAGTTGCGCATGGAGTCGCGCAAGCTGAACTTCTCCTACGGCGCGAAGCAGGCGCTCTGGGATATCTCGCTGAAGATCCCGGAGAAGACCGTGACGGCCTTCATCGGGCCGTCGGGCTGCGGCAAGTCCACATACCTGCGCTGCCTGAACCGGATGAACGACATCATTCCGGATACGCGTGTCGAGGGAGAAGTCCTTCTCGACGGCCGCGACATCTACGGCGCCGGGATGGACGTCGTCGACCTGCGCCGCCGCGTCGGCATGGTGTTCCAGAAGTCGAACCCGTTTCCGAAATCCATCTTCGACAACGTCGCGTACGGCCTCAGGATCAACGGCCTCTGTTCGCGGTCCGAGATGCCCGAACGCGTCGAGAAGGCGCTGCGCCGCTCGGCGCTCTGGGAAGAAGTCAAGGACCGCCTGAACCATAGCGCGTTCACGCTGTCCGGCGGGCAGCAGCAGCGGCT
>JBGPGG010000154.1:0-5974 GCA_041483715.1 Thermoanaerobaculia bacterium | reverse complement strand
CCCAGTCCTCCCGGTCGTAGTACAGGTTGCCGAGGTCCATCAGCATCTCCGGATTCTCGGGATCGCGCTCGAGCGAGTGCGTGAGCTCGGCGAGCCGATCGCCTCCGCCCGCTCCGGCACTCGATGGCATCGCCCCGGACCCGGCCGACCGGCCCCCGCCCCCTGCGAAGTAGCCCGCCCCGAATCCGACGAGGGCGCCGACGAGCAGCATCACGACCAACTGGGCCGTGGCTGATTTCCTGGTTGATTCCATGGACGCATTCTATTCCGCACGGCAAAGGCAAAACGGGGCGGCTTTCACCGCCCCGTCGAGGATCAAAACCGTCGGTCGCTTCAGTGGGCCGTCGCGGCGCTCCCGACCGACCGCGCCAGGGCACGGTCCACCTGCCGCTCGACCTCTTTCTCGTCGAGGCCGTTGATGACGGCGATCTCGGAGACGATCAGGTACTTCGCCCGCTCGTACATCTTCTTCTCGCGGAAGGAGAGGGTCTTCCGGGAGGAGATGAAGCTCAGGGTCTTCAACACGTCGGCGATCTCGTGCAGCTCGCCGCTCTTCATCTTGTCGAGATTCTGCTTGTAGCGGCCCTTCCAGTCGCCCGTGGCCGAAAAGCGCCCGTCGCCGAGCGTCTTCATGAGGCCCGTGATGTCCTTGCGCTGCGTCAGGCGGCGCAGGCCGATCAGCCCCGTGTTGCCCACGGGCACCATCACGCGGGAATTGTTCGACAGGAGACGGAGATGATAGAAGCTCCTGGGAACCACCGGCTCCGTCTGAAACCCATCGCCGATCTTCTCGACCACAGACACCCCGTGGTTCGGGTAGACGATCTTCTCTCCCACCTTAAATCCCACACGGTCCTCCTCAAAGAAATTCAAAAGAGCCTGATCCGGGAGCAGCGGATTATAGGGAAAAGAAGGTTAAAACTCAATCTCCGAGCAGGTTACAGGGCGGCGGAACTTATGCTGTTCCAGCAAGTTACGAAATAACTGTGAGCGCGGTCACAACCCGGCCCTCAGGTTTAAGTCGGTGCAGGTCAATACGATGCCGACCGCCGGTCCGAGCATAAACCCGACAGAAGCGCGCTACCGGCCTGCCGCAGCTCTTCGATTGGGGCGCCGCCCGACGACGCCCTGAAGCTCGCCGATGAGCTCGTCCACCCGGGCCAGACCCTCGAGCGTCCTGCCCACGTCGTATCCGTAGCCGATCCGGATGTAGCGGCCAATTCCAAAGTGCGAGCCCGGCGTGATCAGGACCGACTTCTCGAGCCGCAGGCGGTCGAAGAGGGCCGTCGAGCCGATCGGGAGGCGGTACTTCACCAGCGCGATCGCGCCGGCGACCGGCGCAATGTACTCGAGGAGATCTCCGTGCCCGCGGATCCATTCCTCGACCCGGGGCAGGTGGCGGCGAATGATGCCACGCGTCCGGGCCAGGATCTCTTCGCGCCTGCGCGGTTCCATCGCCGCGCGCGCGAGCCGGTCGGACAGCATGGTCGGCGTCAGGGTCGTGTAGTCCTGATAGGACCAGAAGGACGCGATCTGTTTCGGCGGAGCCACGATCCAGCCGATGCGCAAACCCGGAAGACCGAATGCCTTCGAGAGGCCGGCCGTGACGATCACCTTCGGATGGCGGCCCCAGAAGGTCGGCGAGGTTGTGTCGCTGCCGACCTCGGCGCCGCGATAGACCTCGTCGGCGACGATCCAGGCTCCGACCTTCCGGGCCATCCGGATGATCTCCCCCATCTCCTCCTCGGTCAGCACGGCGCCCGTCGGGTTGTTCGGGTTGGTGACCATGATGACTTTCGTCTTCTTCGTCACGGCCCGTTCGAGGCTCGCCACGTCGAGGGCCCACCGGTCGCGAAGGCCCCGCCGCTTCTCGACGAGGCGGTACGCATCCGCCCGCGCGGCGTAGGCCCGCGCGAGGCCCCAGGACTGCATGTAGTTCGGGATCATGACGGCGACCCGGTCGCCCTTCTCCAGCAGCCCCCAGAGGGTCGTGTAGTTCGCCTCGGAGCAGCCGGTCGTTACGAGCACGTTCTCGGCCTTCGCGCCCGGGTAGAACATCGCGATGCGCTCGCGCAGCAGGAGGGAGCCGTTCGATTCCGGGTACTTCAGCGCCTGACCGAGCAGCTCGGCGCGGCCCGCTTCCCCCTCGAGGAGCTCCTCCACCCGCAGGGGCTGGACGCCGCTCTCCGAGATGTTCCACTTCACCTCATTCTCGTAGAGGCACTGGGTACGTTCCATCTTGAAACGATCCATGCGCATGGCGACGCCTCAAAGAATGCGGCGGATCGTATCAGTCGAGAGCGACGACGACCTTGCCGGTCGTGCCGCGGCCCGCGAGCGCGCGATGGGCGTCGGGCAGGCGGTCGAAGGAGAATCGCGGCCCGAAGATCGGGCGGATTCGCCCGTCCTTCAAGAGGGCAAACACATTCTGGGCCGCGCGCTGGAGCTCGCCCGTGCGGTCCGGAAGGAGCGACAGGTTGAAGCCGATCAGGGTCTTGCAGGACTGGACGAAGCTGTAAGGAGAGAAAAGCCCCATCGCGAGCAACTCTCGGGCCGCGGTCAGCTTCGCGACCCCCGAAGCGCCGGAAGCCGCGGCGAACCCATAGAGCACGTACCGACCCGACGGGCCGAGTCGCCGCCAGAGACGCCGGAAGGTCCGGCCGCCGATCGCGTCCACGACGACGTCGGCGACTCCGCCGAAGGCGCGATCGATGAGCGCGTCGGCCGCTTCGTAGGTTCCGACATCCGCAGCGCCGAGCTCGCGGCATGGCGCGATCTTCGCCTCCGAGCCGACGAGCGCGATCACCTTCGCCCGCTTTTCTCTCAGCACCTGGAGTAGCGCCGAGCCGACCCCTCCGGCCGCCGCGGTCACGACGACCCGGTCGCCAGAGGCAACCTCCGCGCGCGCGCAGGCATACAAGGCCGTCAGGAAGGCCACGGGGACGGCGGCCGCCTCCACCAGGTCCACGCCGTCCGGCACGGGGAAGACGCGCGACGCCGGGGCGACGACCTTCTCCGCGTGTCCGCCGAAGATCGGCACGGCCACGACGCGCCTGCCCGGCGCGAGCTCTGAGACCTCCTCCCCCACGGCCTCCACCGTTCCCGAGATTTCCATGCCCGGAACGAACGGCGGTTTCGGCGCGCGCGGATAGTCCCCCGACCGCACGAAGAGGTCCGCGAAGTTGAGGCCGATCGCCGCGGTGCGGACCAGGACCTCGCCCGGCCCCGGCCTCGGATCCGGCCGCTCGCGCAGCACGAGCCGCTCCGGCCCGCCGTACCGATCCACGAACCACGCGCGCGAAGTCGGCGGCATGACCGGCGATTATCTCAGAGGCTGAGTAGGGCCGCGGCGCACTCAGTCCTTTCCTTCTTCGACCGTCTGGAGTAAATAGACGTGCACCCTGAAAGGAGGCCAGACATGACTCGGATTTTCCCGACCCGCCGTCTGCCTGTCACGGCCATCGCCGTCCTCTTCCTTCTCGCCACAGCCGGGGCGGCTACAGCGGCGGGGCCCGGAGTAAAACCGCCCAAGCCCAAATTCTCGGAGGCCGTGGCGTTCGACGTTTCGCTGCCCCTGCATACCCTGGCGCGGCAAGCTCCTCTTCGCAAACTGCCGGCGGGCCCCTCGACCGAGCCGGTCGAGATCCGGCCGGAGCGCGGGCCGGTAGTCGAGGACCGCGGATACTCGGGCGACGCAGCCCTCCAGGGCGCCGGCGGACAGCGGCTCTCGCAAACGGCCCTGACCATCCCCGCACCGATGGCGAACTTCGAAGGACTGCGCAACCAGGACAACTTCAACGTCTTCGGCTTCCGCGTCAACCCTCCCGATCCGGTCGGCGCCGTCGGTCCCAACCACTACGTGGAGATGATCAATCTCGTCTACGGCATCTACGACAAGACGGGAAACCTGCTGCTCGGACCGGTCGACACCGGCACGCTGTGGACCGGCTTCGCGGTTCCCGACTGCACCGACCCCTCGGGCGACCCGATCGTGATCTACGACCAGCTCGAGGATCGCTGGCTTCTGACCCAGTTCACCACGCGCGGCTTCGATGACCCGACTCTGCCTTTCTACAACTGTGTCGCTGTCTCCATGACCGGTGACCCGACCGGCGCGTACTACCGGTACGCCTTTATCACACAGCCGGATACGGAGGACGGAGGGTACTTCTTCCCCGACTATCCCAAGTACGGGAACTGGAAGAAATCGTACGTGCTCACGTCGCGCGACTTCGGCTTTGACAACAAGTACGGCATCAGCGTCTACGCTCTCGAGAAGAACAAGATGATTGCCGGCAACCCGAACGCTCGGGCGGTGCAGTTTTTCCTCGACTCGGACATCGTGCCGATCAACCTGATGGGTGACGGCCTGCTCCCGGCGGACATCAACGGCACTCGCCAGCCGAAGGAAGATGCGGCCATCCCGATCGTCGGGACGCAGGACAACGGCGGTCCGTACGGTGCGACCTCCGACGCCCTGAACATCTGGGAGCTCAAAATAAAGTGGAAGGCCATCCCGGAGGCCTCGCTAACTTTCGCCGCGCAGCTCCCGGTCGCGGCGTTCGACTCGATCTTCCCGTGCGGCCCGAGTTCCCGCGACTGCCTGCCGCAGCCGGGGATCGCGAACCCCGCGCAGTATCTCGACATCCTGTCCTACCGCCAGCGGCCGACGTGGCGCCTCGCCTACCGCAACTTCGGAACGTACGAGGCCATGGTGACGAACCAGTCGGTCGAGGCGCTCCCCGGCGTGGCCGGCGTGCGCTGGTACGAGATCCGGCGGGTCAACGGCGCGTACTCCGTCTTCCAGCAAGGCACTTTAGCGCCGGGCGACGGCGTGCACCGCTGGATGGGCTCGATCGCCCAGGACTGGCAGGGCAACATGGGCCTGGGCTACAGCGTGGTCAACGGCGTGGATGTCTTCCCCGGAATTCGCTACACGGGCAGGCTCGCCGGCGATGCAGCCGGCCAGATGACCCTTGGCGAAGAGACCATCATCAACGGCAGCGGCGTCCAGCGGACGACCAACTCCCGCTGGGGCGATTACACGTCGATGAACATCGATCCGACCGACGACTGCACGTTCTGGTACGTCAACGAGTACTACACGCTCGCCGGGCAGATCAGCTCCACCGCCGGCTGGCAGACCCGCATCGGCAGCTTCAAGCTGCCGGGCTGCGTCGCGAAGCCGTAGGACTCCACAGGTTCGAAGGGTCGGCGCGAGGAACCGAACTTCGCGCCGGCCCCCCTCGTTCAGCTGGGACCGACCGGTTTTGCGAAACTGCCACGAGCAGGATTCCGAATCCCCAGGTCTCGCACGCCCTGGGGGCCATCGCGCGGCAGCAACCCAAGAGCAAGGGTCATGACACGATCGTCGCGCCGACCCCGACGCCGAAACCAAAGAAGGCTGCTGCGCCCTAGCTCGAAAACCCCGTTTCACCCGGACACTGTCGCAGGAGAAGGGTGAAGAACGCGCGCCCGGGAACTCGTGGCATCCTTGCTCCCCATGATTGCCCCGGAGGCGCGGCGCCCCAGGAGCGGGACCTTCCTCGTCCTCGGCGTCGTGGCCGTCGGTACCGTGTTCGCCGCCTACTCCAACCATTTCCGCAATTCGTTTCACTTCGACGATGGGACTGTCATTCAGAACAACGCGTACCTGCGGAGCCTGCACAACATCCCGCTCTTTTTTCGCGACGCGACGACCTTCTCGAGCTATCCCCCCAACGCGGCCTACCGGCCGCTGACGAGCACGTCGTTCGCGCTGGATTACTGGCTCGGGGGAGGCATCGATCCGTTCCTCTTCCACGTGACGCAGTGGGAAATCAGATCTCCCGCAACAAAGGCGGCGGAGTTGAAAACCGCGGATCGGGAGCAACGATGGGAGCCACCCCGGGTGGCGGAAGCGCTCACCAGGGCGTCACCGGGATGCATTCTCCGGCCGCCGTCACCGTCTTCAATTCGACATCTGCTTTGCTTG
>JBGPGG010000153.1:0-6008 GCA_041483715.1 Thermoanaerobaculia bacterium | reverse complement strand
GGCCCGCCATGGCTCCCGGATGCGCGAAGCCGCCGCGAGCCAGAGCCCGAACGTCGCGAGGGCTGCGAGGGCCCGAAGCCACAACGAAGCCGGACCCGTCAGCGGCAGCCCGGCCGTGCGCAGCAGAGCCGTCAGATCTGCGAAGCGGTGCTCGGTCGTTCCCGACCATCCCGCGACGTGCTCCGCGGCGGCCCTGTACTGCGCCATTGCGTACTGCGGGCTGGCGAACAGGAACGGAAGCACGGCGAGGACCGCAAGACCGATCGCCAGGGGCCGGATCAACGGGCGGTAGACCCAGGGCGCGAGCAGCAGCAGAACGAGGCCGAGCGGCTTGACGGCAACGAGCGCCACGAGGCACACGGCCGCCGCCTTCCAGCGCGACTCCGCGAGAAAGCACGCAAGCAGCAGGCAGAGCCCGCCGAAAGCGAGGTTCGTCTGCCCGTTGCGGACGGCCCCGAGACACGGAGCGAGCGCGAGGAAGCATGCGTAGAAGAAGCCGCGCCCGTTGTCGGCCGGCAGAACGAGGCGCACGAGCGCTGCGATCCCCCACAGGACGAGCGCCACCGAGATCGCCCGCCACAGGATGTCCCCGACCCGAAGGGGCAGCGCGTGGAACGGAGCGAACAGCAGAGCGAACTGCGGCAGGTAGTGGTAGCCGCGCACGTCGGCATAGATCTCTCCCCTCGCCCACCAGCGCTCGGCTGCGAGATGAAAGACCGGAGTCACCGAGCGCTTGACGGGGTCGAGCGCCACCATCACGCAGACGGCGACGAGCGGCAGAATCCATAGAAAGTAACCGAAGAATCGGAACCCGCGGCCCTGCCCGGTCGCTGCGAACGTCATCGGAGTGGCGTGGAGTCTAGCCCGGATCATTCACGATCCGCGGGGACGAACTCCTTGCAAAACCAGACGGGCTGAGGCGGATACCGCTTCAAGATCGGACAGTGGATGAAAATGGACCGCTCCGTCCGGATGTAGCGGGGCGGCGCGGCGCACCGATGGCAGAGACTGTCGGGGAACGGCCGCTCGTCCGGGTTCCCCCTCACCGGTTTCTTCTCGCGAACCTCTTCGCCCACGCCGGCATCCTAGCCCCTCGGGGCGGCGGCGATGCCGGATGCGCGTCGCGGCCTCAGCCCGCCGCCTCCGCCAAACCGCCGACCCCGTCCGCCGTCTCCGCCTCCCGCTCGCCCGACTTGCGCGTCTTCGCCACCAGGACGTAGATCGAGGGAACGACGAACAACGTGAAAACGCTGCCGATGATCATGCCGCTGACCAGCATGATCCCGATGCTGTTGCGGGCTCCCGCTCCGGGTCCGCGAGCGAAGACGAGCGGCAAATGGCCCATCACCGTGGCAGCGGTCGTCATCAGGACGGGCCGCAGCCGCGTGCTCGCACCCTCGATGACGGCCCGGACCTTGTCCGAGCCCCGTTCCTGGACCTGGTTCGCAAATTCCACGATCAGGATGCCGTTCTTCGCGATGAGCCCGACGAGCGTGATCAGACCGACCTGGCTGTAGATGTTGAGCGTCGTGAAGCCGAAAAACGAGAAGAGGAGCGATCCCGCCAGGGCGAGCGGCACCGACCCGGCGAGGATGATGAACGGGTCCCGGAAGCTCTCGAACTGTGCGGCGAGCACGAGATAGATCAGGATCGCCGACAGCAGGAGCGTGCCGAGGAACTTCCCGCCCTCCGTGCGCACCTGGCGCGACTCGCCGGCGTAATCCACCGTGAAACCCTGCGGGAGGATCTTCTTCGCCTCGCCCTGCAGAAAGTCCAGGGCCGTCACGAGCGAAACCCCGGGCGGAATGACTCCCTGGACGTGCACCGCGTTCAACTGCTGGAAACGCTTCAAGTCCCGGGGCTCGGTCGTCGTCTTGAGGGTCGCGAAGGTCGAGAGCGGGACGAGCTTGTCGTTCGATCCCCGGACGTAGATTTGCGCGAGCTGGTCGGGTGTGAGCCGCTCCGCCCGCTTGACCTGCGGAATGACCTTGTAGCTCCGGCCCTGCACGCTGAACCGGTTGACGTAGTTGCCTCCGAGGAGAGCCGAGAGGTCCCGCCCGGCCTGCGCGAGGTCCACTCCCTGCGACCGCAGCTTGTCGCGGTCGAAGACGACCTCGGCCTGCGGCTGATCGAACTTCAAGTCCGAGTCGGCGTACATGAAGAGGCCGCTGGCGAAGGCCCTTCCCACGAGCTCGTTGGCGAACTCAGCGAGCTGCCGCGGCTCGGCGGTCGAAGAGATGACGAAGTCCACCGGGAAGCTCCCGCCGCCCGGTAGCGCGGGGGGGACGAGCGGGATGACGCGCACTCCCGGAATCTGCGACACGCCTGCGGCGACCTCCATCTGGAGCTCCTGCGTGTTCTTCTTGCGCTCATCCCAGGGCTTCGTGATCATCCCGGCAAAGCCCCCGCCCGGCGACGTGATCTGGAAGCTGGACTCCTTCTCCGGAAACGACTCGAAGACGTCCTCGACCTGCCTGCTGAAGAGCATGGTCTGGTCGAGCGTCGCGTTCGGCGCCGCCTGCACGATGGCGAAGACGATGCTCTGGTCCTCGGTCGGCGCGAGCTCCTTCTGCGAGAACATGTAGAAGGGAGCGATCAATGCGGTGACGATCGCCCACAGCACGTACACGACCGGCCGGTACCGCAGGGTCCCGGTGAGCATCCGCGTGTACTGGCGGCGGATCAGGTCGAACTGCCCGTTTACGAATCCGGCAAAGCCCTTGTCCGTGACCCCCGCGCGCAGCAGCTTCGAGCTCATCATTGGGGAGAGCGTGAGGGCCACCACGCCCGAAACGACCACCGCGCCGGCCAGCGTGAAGGCGAACTCCCGGAAGAGGGTGCCCGTCAGTCCCCCCTGGAAGCCGATCGGCGCGTAGACGGCGGCGAGCGTGATCGTCATCGCGATGATCGGCCCGCGCAGCTCTCGCGCCGCAAGGATGGCCGCGTCGAACGGCTTTTCCCCCATGTGGAGGTGCCGCTCGACGTTCTCGACCATGACGATCGCGTCGTCCACCACGAGCCCGACAGACAGGACGATCGCGAGGAGCGTCAGCAGGTTGATCGTGAAACCCGCGATGAGCATCAGGAAGACGGCCCCGACGAGCGAAATCGGGATGGCCACGATCGGGATGAGCACCGACCGGAAGGACCCGAGGAACAGGAAGATCACGACGATGACGATCACGAGCGTCTCCGTCAGCGTCTTGAGGACTTCGCTGATCGCCTTGTCGATGTAGAGGGTCGAGTCGTACGGAATGCCTGACGTCATGCCGGCGGGCAGCTCTGCCTGGACTTCCTTGAGCTCCTCGCGCACACGCCGGACGACGTCCAGGGAGTTGGCGGTCGGCAGGACCCAGATCCCCATGAACGTCGCCGTCTGGCCGTTGAATCGGACGTCTTCTTCGTAGTTCTCCGCGCCGAGGACGACGTCGGCGATCTCGGAGAGCCGGACGACGTTGCCCTTCTCCTGCTTGATGACGAGCTGCCTGAAGTCGTCGGCCGTCTGGAGGTTGGTGTTCGCGACGAGGTTGACCGACACCATGGAGCCCTTCGTGGTGCCGAGGGCCGACAGGTAGTTGTTCGACGCCAGCAGGTCCCGCACCCCCGAGGGCGAGATCCCGAGCGCCGCCATCTTCTCGGGCTTCAGCCAGATGCGCATGGCGAACACCCGCGCGCCCAGGATGTCGGCCCGCTGCACGCCGGACACCGCGGACAGCTTCGGCTGCACGACGCGGGTAAGGTAGTCGGTGATTTGGTTCTGGTCCAGCTCCTTGGAGGCGAACCCGATGTACATCGCCGCGAACTCGGTGTCCGCCGTCTGGAGCTCGATGACCGGCGCCTGCGCCTCGGGCGGCAGGTCGTTTCGAACCTGGGCGACCTTCGTCTGGATCTGCGTGAGGGCGGCGTTGGCGTCGTAGTTCAGCTTCAAGTGGACCGTGATCCGGCTGACGCCCTGGGAGCTGGAGGATTCCATGTAGTCAATGCCGTCCGCGCTGGCGACGACGCGCTCCAGCGGGGTCGTCAGGAAGCCGCGGACCAGGTCAGCGTTGGCCCCGACGTAGACCGTCGAGACCTGGATCACCGCGGTGTCGCTGCGCGGGTACTCCCGGACCGAGAGCGAGCGGATCGACTGCACGCCCGCGATCAGAATGACGAGGTTGACGACCGTCGCGAGAACCGGCCGCCGGACGAAGAGATCGGTGAGTTGCACTAGCTGTCCTCCGGCTTTGGCGCCGGGTTGTTGCCGGGCTGGACGGCGTTGTTGACCTTGACGGCCGCGCCGTTGCGCAGCTTGAAGACCCCGGATGTGACCACGGTCTCCCCGGCCTTGATCCCGGAGACGACCGCGACCTGGTCGCCGCGGGAGCTCCCGAGCTTGACGAATTGCTGCCGCACGCCGAGGTAGCGCTGGCCGTTCGGCCCGGCGACCTGCTCCACGATGAAGACCGAATCGCCGTACGGGGCATACGAGATGGCCGACGTCGGCACCGTCACCGCCGCATCGCCCGCTCCCATACCGACGCTGGTTTTCACGAACATCCCCGGGCGCAGCTTTCCGTCCGCGTTCTCACACGTCGCCTGGATCTCGACGTTGCGAGTGGCCTCGGTCACGACGGAGTTGATCGCCGAGATCTTCCCGTCCGCGGCGATCCCGGCCGCGCCTTCCGCGGTGACGTGGATCGGGAGGCCGACCTTGAGCTGTGCCAGTTGCTGCTGCGGGACGGCAAAATTGACGTAGACCGGCCGGATGGCCTGGAGCGGCACGACCGCGGCTCCGCCGTCGAGATACTGGCCGAGATTCACCTGGCGAATCCCGAGCACTCCGGCAAACGGGGCCCGAATCGTCTTGCGCTGGATCGTCGCGCGGATCTCGCCGGCCCGGGCCTCCGCCTGCTTGCGCTCGGCCGTGAGACGGTCGAGATCGGCCTGGGCCAGAATGCCCTGCGCGAGCAGGCCCTTCGCGCGCTGCAGATTGAGCTCGGCGAGGTCGCGCTGCGCCTCCGCCGCGGCGAGCTGCGCCTCCTCCTGCCGGGAGTCCAGCTTGACGAGCACGGCCCCTTCCGCCACCGACTTCCCCGATTCGAAGGAGATCGTCACGACGATTCCGGGCAGGTCCGCGCTGACCGTCACGCCCTGGACCGCGGCGACCGAGCCGATCGCGTTCCACGTCGCCGGCCACTCCTCCCGCTTTGCAACAACGGTCGTCACCGCCTCCGGAGGCGGCTGGAAGGAGGCGTTCTGCTTCGCCCCCGCACGGATCTGCCATGCCTTGACGGCCGCGATCGTCGCGATGGAGATCCCCGCCGCGACGAGCATCAGAATCATCCGCTTTTTCATCCAGGAAACCTCCGTTGCAATCTCGCGTCGCCTCTGCCTGACCCGCACTCCCGACGACCGTCCTCGGAAATGGGAATCGGGGGACCTGGCGCTCGGGCGCCCTAGCCTATCAATCGCCGCCGCCGATCCGGCAAGGCGCCCGGGAGAGCAGGATTACTGCACCTCCCCGATGAGATACGCAAGAACACGCAGCGAGATTCAGGGGTTTTGAGCTTTGAACCCGTATCGCGGGAGCGAAAAGCCTACGGCCCTCTTCGCGGACGAGTACGACTTCGGTCGGAATATCAGCATCGCCAACTGCGACGTCACGCCCGACGGCCGGTTCATCATGCTGCGGCGCGGGGCGAGCGGCGGCAACCTGCGCGCCGTCGTGAACTGGACCGAAGAGCTGAAGCGGATTCTCGCGTCGGGCGGTGAGCTCCGCGCGGCGCGGGGGCTTAGCCGAGGGCCTCTACTTCATCTTCGCGCTGCCATCCCAGGTGGCCATGACCTTGCCGTCCGGCCAGTTCAGCGCCAGCTGATACGTGCCTCCGCCCGTCAGTCCCTCGAACTTACCGGTGCCACCGATGTAGTACCACTTGCCACCTTTCTCGGTCGCACTCCCGTAGGCCCAATAGACGTCTCCGACGGCATCCAGGCCGTCGCAATACCCACCGGAACTGAAGCTCTTC
>JBGPGG010000152.1:0-6100 GCA_041483715.1 Thermoanaerobaculia bacterium | reverse complement strand
GCCGAACCAGTCGGGGTGGTGCGAGCCTTCCGTGAGGGCGGGGAAGGTCCACTCTTCGATCGCGCGCTGGCCGTCCACGTCGAGGAGCGTCAACCGGCCTCCGTCGAGCTTGAGCTTGCCGCGCGTGCCCGAGAGCTCGATGCGGTTGGCGCGCTCCTCGGCGGCCCAGGTCAGGAAGATCTCGGCCGAGGCTGATGGGTGGAAGAGCATCAGCTCTGCGGTGTCTTCGATCGGCCACTCCCGGTGCTTTCGAGTCGATAGGCGCGCCGCGACCGTGCGCGGCGTCGAGGGCATCCATTCCTGCACGACGTACAGGGCGTGCCAACCGTGGTCGACGAGGACCCCGCCCCCCGACTGGGCCGGGCCGACGCGCCAGTTGCCGGCATCGCCGGCGGTGACGGCCGGCCTGTCGCGCAGCGTCTCCCAGCGGCAGTGGCGGACTTCGCCGAGTGCGCCGGAGCGGACGATCTCCCCGATCCGGGCGAGGACGGGGGCGTACTTCCAGTTGTGCACGGTGAAGAGCGTGCGCTCCTTCTCGGCGGCGAGCGCGGGCAGCCCGCGCAGCTCGTCGGGGGAGAGCACGAGCGGCTTCTCGCACAGGACGTGGAGCGAGTGATGGAGCGCGGTGCGGGAGAGCGCCGCGTGCGAGGCCGGAGGCGTGCAGATGTCCACGAAATCGAGCGTCTCGCGCGCGAGCAGGTCCTCGGCGGTCCCGTACCAGCGGGCATTCGGGAACACGGCCGCCAGGGCCTCGAGCCGGTCTGGCCGGGCGTCGGCGGCCGCGACGATGTCCACGTCGCTGCGCTCCCTCCATGCCGGCAGGTGGCCGTGGACGGCCACGTGGCCGGCCCCGATGATCGCGCCCTTCAGCATCGCACGGACGTTACTGGAGCTTCCATTCGCGCGCCACCGCGCCGATCGCCTCGTCCAGGATGTCGAGCCCCTCGAGGGCGAGGTCTTCGGTGGTGTTCAGGGGCGGGTTCAGCCGGATGATCGGCGAGTAGGACATCGCGAGCAACCCGCGGCGCAGGCACTCCTGGAAGAGCGCCTTCGTGAAGTCCTTCGAGACGAGCTCCCTGGTTTTACGGTCCTTGACGAGCTCGATCCCGAGCAGGAGCCCCTTGCCGCGCACGTCGCCGATGATGCGGTGCTTCTCCTGCATGGCCTGCAGGCGCGCGAGCATCGCGGCGCCTACTCGCGCCGAGTTCTCGACGAGGTTCTCGCTCACGATGATCTCGAGGGCTGCCAGGCCCGCGGCGGAGGCGAGCGGGTTGCCGCCGTACGAAGAGGAGCTGCCCGAAGGGTTCGCGAAGGGCTTTGCCTTCGTGAGCTCGTCGGTCGAGACGAGGGCGGCGAGCGGGAAGCCGCCGCCGATGCCCTTGCCGCAGGTCATCACGTCCGGCACGACTCCGTCGTGGTCCACGCCCCAGAACTTTCCGGTGCGGCCGAACCCCGTGATCATCTCGTCGGCGATGAAGAGGGCGCCGTGGTCTTTCGCGATCGCGCGCACGGCCGGGAGGAATCCCGGCGGCGGGATGACGTTGCCGGCAGTGCCCTGCATCGGCTCGACGATGATCGCGGCGATCTCGCCGCCCGACTGGTTCTTGATGACGTCGCGCGTCTTCTCGGCGCAGGCGATGCCGCAGTCTGGGTACTTGAGATCGAGCGGACAGCGGTAGCAGTACGCGTAGGGGGCGGAGTAGGTGCCCGGCACGTAGGGGCCTAGCCCAACCTTGAAGTCGCCCCACAAGAGAGGCAGCACGCCGCCGGTCTTGCCGTGGAAGCCCCCCGAGTAGCCGACGAACTCGAACTTCTTGGTCACGGACTTGGCCAGCCGGAAGGCAGCCTCGACGGCCTCGGCGCCGCCGGAGAAGAGCTGGACCCGCGAAAGCCCCTGCGGCGTGACGCTTGCGAGCAGGTTCAGGAACTTCGCGCGCACCTCCGTCGTGAAGCTGCCGAACGTGAGCTTGCCCGCCTGCTCCTGGAGCGCCTTGACGTAGTGCGGGTGGCAGTGGCCGACGCTGCCGACGGCGATGCCGGCGATGAAGTCGATGTAGGAGTTGCCGTCCTCGTCGAAGATGCGGCTGCCCTCGCCGCGCGCCATCGCGAGGCCCGAGTACAGCGCGAAGGACTGGAGGCCGGGCGCCATGTGCCGGGCCTCGAGCGCGGTGATGCGCTTCGAGCGCTCGCCGACTTCGAGGCGTTTGCTGGTCGTTTCGGTCATCGGGTGACTCCCAGTCGGGTAAACCGCGCGGCGAGCAGCGCGGCGATGTGTGTGGCGGCCACGGGACGGAAGAGGGCGAAGCTCGGCCATGCGTTCAAGTCGATGACGGAAATGCCGCCGCCCTCCGAGACGATTGCGTCGCCGCCGTAGACCGCGAGGCCGAGCGCGGAGGCGGCCTGCGTCGTCGCGGCCGCGAGCGCATCCGGATCGAAGGCGTGGTTCGAGAGCTTCTGGTCGCGGTGGTAGAACCACTGGAACCACGAGGGGCGGTTCTCGCCGCCGTTGACGCCGGCGACGCCGTAGAACTTGACGAGGTCGCCGGGCACGTGGTCCTGCACGACGGCCTTCGCGATGCCGCGGGAGCCGAAGCGCGCGAGGCTCGCGTCGAGGGCCGCCGCGTCGCCGGCGAAGCAGACGTCGCCGGCCTCCGTTGCGTGCACGTCGCCGCGCTTCAACCAGCAGGGCCCGGGGAACGCCGCCCGGCCCGAGCCCGTCTCGACGAGAACGCTCTTCGGATACGGCACCCGGTGCTTCTCGAAAAGCGCGATCGTGCGCTCGCGGTCGGTGTTGCGAATGCCCGCGGGCGGGTTCACGATCCGGGCGCCGCGGCGCTCCCAGGCAGCGAGCTTTTCGACGATTGGAATGCGCTCGCACATGACGAAGAGGTAGGGAGGCACGACATCGAAGTCGTCCGCCTCCGGGAGCTCGTCGGGCGACTTCAGCGCCACGGACAGGCCGAGCCTCTCGAGCTCTCGAGCGGCGGCGCGCAGGATCTCCGCGTCGTCCGTCTCGCGGCCGGGCGAGTGGGCGAGCTCACGGTACACGCCCCAGCAGAGGGCTGCTTTTGCGCTCACTTGCCCCTCACCCCGGCCCTCTCTCGCCGGGAGAGGGAGGGACTTCCGGCGGCCAGCTCCTCGGCCACGGCGAGGTCCTCGGCCCGATCCACGTCCACGACCTTCGGGATGTCCACGGCCTCGATCGGCTCGCCCGACTCCGCGAGCCACGCGAGGAAGTCGCGCAAGCGGTCGAGCGAAGAAGGGATGCCGAGCTGCCGGACCCTTTCGGAAAAGACGTAAATGCCGGCCGTCACGGCGTCGCCCGACGCCCCGCCGACGACGGTGACGCGCCCCGCGCCCGTCGTCGTGACCCAGAGGGGCTTCTCGTCGTGGACGTAGCCGGTCACGGCGAGCACGGTGGCGTCGGAGGGGAGCTCCTCGGCGCGGCGGACGAAGCGCACGAACTCCTTCGGGGGGCAGTAGGCGTCGACCGTCGAGACGAGGAGGCGGCCCGCCGGGGCCGCGTCGAGGATCTCGCGGAAGCTCTCGAGCGAGGAGCGCGTCGTCTTGACGACGATCTTCGAAACGAGCTTCCCGAACCGCTCGCGCACGAACGCCGCGCAGTCCTTCTCCGCCTCGTTGAAGATGACGGCGGCCGAGGCGATGCCGGCCGCCTCGAAGTTGCCGAGCACGTGCGCGATGAGCGGCACGCCGCCGACCTCGATCATGGGCTTGGCGACGCCGAGCTCCTTCAACCGCGAGCCCTCGCCCGCGGCGATGACGCCGCCCGCGACGATGGCGCTCATGAATACATCTCCAGCAGCTCCGCCACCGTCCCGATCACGCGGTCCTGCGGGCAGCAGGCCTTCTCGCAGCCGGGCGCGACGAAGACGTGGGGCATGCCGAGGTCGCGGGCCCCGTTCATGTCGCGCGCGAGCGAGTCGCCGACGAAGACGGCCTCCTCGGGCCGCACGTCGAGCGCGGAAAGCGCCGCCTGGAAGATCCGGGGATCGGGCTTCTCGAAGCCTACGACCGCCGAGTCCACGGCGACCTGGACGTGGCGCGCGATTCCGGTGTCGGCGCAGACCCTTTCGAGATTGCCGTAGAAGTTCGAGACGATGCCGAGGCGAAAGCGCCGGGCGAGATGGCCGAGAATCTGGGCGCTCGCCTCGGCCTTCCCGAGAGAGCTCTGAAAGAAGACATCGGCGATTCCGGGACCCCTGTCGGCGTTCATGCCGAGCTCCCGGACGAGGTTGCGCGAAAGCAGTTCGACCGTGTCTCGGAAGGACAGGTCCCGCGGAATCGTTCCGACGAGGGCGTCGTCGGCGGCGTAAAACGCGCGATCGAAGGCCTCGGCGCTGCCGGAGTGCCCGGTCATCGAGCGGAATCGGTTCTTCCACGGAATGCCGTCGGCGTCGAGCGTGCCGCCGAAATCGAAGAGGATCGCAGTGGGCGGCGTCATCGTGTGACCTCGCCGGGCACTTCCACCGCGGGCAGCTTCATGTGCCCGACTCCGAGCACGTGCCGGCGCAGCAGCACGACGAACCCCGGCATGAGCCAGAGGAGCTCGCGCCCGCGCCGCACGAGCGCGTACGCCGTCCCCTGCGCCGCCGTCAGCCCGACGAGCGCATAGACGCCGACGCGGACGCCTTCGGCGCTGCCGACGCGGCCGGGAATGAAGAGGAGGATGTTGTTCAGGACCATTGCGAGCGACTCGATCGCGATTGCCGTCGCCCAGCCGTGCGAGGGGGAGAGCAGCCGCAGCACGAGGTACGTCTCGAGCAAACCGCCGCACCAGCCGAGCAGGCACCACGCGATCGCCCAGCCGAAGTGGCCGCTCTTCTCGCGGTAGAACTCCCCGATCGTCGCGTCCAGGCGCCCGGCCGCATCCTGCAGGCGCGCCGTGTGCTTCGCGAAAGGGCGGAAGCGGCCGAGCCACGCGATCGCGGGGCCGAAGGCGCCGCGCCGCAGCCCCCAGGTCATCCAGAACACGAGCCCGCCGAGGCCGAGCAGGCTCGCGAGCGCCGCGACGCGCGCGACTGTGGGAAGGCGGAAGTACGTCAGCGCGAAGCCGACGCCGCCCGTGAGGAAGAGCCACTGCGCGAGCACATCGGCGTGGCGGTGCACGGTCACCGTGGCGAGCGCGCGCGAGAAGCCCATCTGGTCTTTCAACAGCTGCGCCTTCACGGGCTCGCCGCCGACGCTCGTGAAGTAATTGATCGAGTCGCCGCCGAGGTAGGCGGCAAAGAGCGCTCCGAAGGACATCGGGCGCGGGGCGGGCCCCGTCAGGACCCACCAGCCGAGCGCGAAGGCGAGCTGGGCCAGCGCGTAGAGCGCAACGAGGCCGGCGAACCAGCCGCCGATGAGCGCGAGGTTCGCCGCGACCGACTTCCAGCCGACCGCGGCGAGGATCGCCCCGAGCACGGCGAGCCCCACGACGAAGAGCGCGATCCGCAGAGCGCGGCGGCGCCCGCCTTGCGCGGTTCCGCGCGGCGGGGGCGGCTCATGGGCTGCGAGAACGGTCGCGACGCGCGCGCCCGGGCGAGTCATGCGAAGCTCCGAAGAAGAAGGCGGTTAAGAAACCCTGACGGGCAGGAGCGCCTTGAGCTCCTGGGGCAACGGGAAGGAGACGTCCTCCTTGACCGTTTCGAACTCCTCCACGATCCGGACGCCGAAGCGCTCGCGGCTCAAGGCCACGACCTCCTGCACGAGGATCTCGGGGGCCGAGGCGCTCGCGGTCAGGCCGAGCACCTTCACGCCCTGGAGCCACTCGGGCTGGATATCCTTCGCGCGCTCGATCAGGTACGAGTCGACGCCGTTGGCGCGAGCGACCTCGCACATCCGGAGCGAGTTGGAACTGTTGGGAGCGCCGAGGACGAGCAGCATGTCCACGTGGGGCGCCATCGCCTTGACGGCGTCCTGGCGGTTTTGCGTTGCGTAGCAGATGTCCTGCTTGGAGGGAGCCTTCAGGTTCGGGAAGCGGCGCATCAGGACCGCGAGGATGTCGCGCGTGTCGTCGATCGAAAGGGTCGTCTGGGTCAGGTAGGCGACGCGGTCCGGGTCCGGGACCGTGACCTTCTCCGCGTCCTCTTTCGTCTCG
>JBGPGG010000151.1:0-6117 GCA_041483715.1 Thermoanaerobaculia bacterium | reverse complement strand
GTCAACCTGCTCGAGAACGCCATCAAGTTTTCCGCGCCGGGGGCCCGCGTCGGTGTCTGCCTGTTCTTGGAGTCGGGCCAGGTGAAGCTCCACGTCCTCGACGAGGCGCACACCCTTTCCCCCGCGGAGCGCGGGCGGGTGTTCGAGCGGTTCTATCGCTCGCAGCGGTCGCGCAGCGAGGGTGTGCCGGGAAGCGGCCTGGGCCTGGCGATCGTGCAGTGGGCCGTGACGCTCCATGGAGGCCGCGTGAGAGTGGAGCCGCGCGAGCCGGTTGGAAACACGTTCGTCATCGAGTTCCCTGCGTCCTGAGGCTTGCGCTTTTCCGCCTCCGCGCGATCACTCGCCGTGTTCGATGCTGTGGCACGCGAGCTGTCCTTTCGTGTCGATCGCGCAGTAGAGCGCGGGCAGGACCCACAGGACGAGGAATCCCGACAGGACGAACCCTCCGATGACGGCGATCGCCAGCGGCTGCTGGAGCTGCGAGCCCTCGCCGAGCGCGAGGGCGAGGGGGGCCAGGGCGAAAACGCTGGCGAGGATCGTCATCGCCACCGGGCGCCGCCGCCGCCGCGCCGCGAGCGCCCACGCCTGCGGAACGGCTGCGCCGCGCCGGAGCGATTCGCGCGCCTCGTGGATCACGAAGATTGCGTTCTCGCCGACGATGCCCACCATCATGATGCCGCCGACGAAGCTCGAGATGTTGAGGGTCATCCCGGTGGCGAGAAGGGCGCCGAACACGCCGGCGAGCACCGCGACCGAGATGACGGCGGTCACGAGCGGCGCGCGCCAGTCGCCGAACTGGAAAAGGAGGACGATCGAGACGAGAAGCAGACCGCCGAGGAGAACGAAGAAGAGCTCGCGAAACGAGTCCTGCTGCTGCTCGTAGAGGCCGCCGAACACGACGCGCATCCCCGGCGGCAGGCGAAGCCCGCGATCGAGCTTCCCGCGGATCTCGGCGATCGCCCCTCCGAGATCGCGCCCCTCGAGGCGGGCCGTGACGCCGAGAAAGGTCTTGAGGTTCTCGCGGTCGATCTCGGCCTCGGGGGCGCCGGTCGACACGGAGGCGACATCGGTCAGCGGCACCAGGGCGCCGGTCGGCGTGCGCAGGTGCAGGCCCGTGAGTCCCCGCGGATCGCGAGCAAAGAGCCGCAGGTCGTAGAGTCGTTCGCCGATCCGGATGTTGCCGGCGATAGTGCCGGCCACGGCCGGTTCCACGGCCGCCTGGACGTCCTCGGTCGTGAGGCCGAACCGCGCGGCGCCCCGGGGCCCTTCCTGGGGCCAGCGCGGATCGGTGGCCGGAACGCGGACGGTCAGGGCGGGCCCGGCAATGACGATCCCGTCGAACACGTCTTCGACGCCTTTCACTCCTCGCAGGATCTCGGCAGCCCTGCGGGCCCCGTCCTGCAGGAGCGCCTGGTTTTCGCCGAAGAGGCGGATGTCGATCGGCTGCGGGACGCCGCCCGTCAGGTCGGCGATCTCATCCTCGAGCAACTGCCCGAAGTCGGTGTGGAGGGCCGGGGCGATCGCGGCCGCGCGCGCCCGGATGTCCGCGATGACGTCCTCGACGCCGCGCCGACTGGGTCGCGGCTGCAGGCGAATGACATAGTCGCCGCGGTTCGGCTCCGTGATGAAGAACCCGAGCTGCGTGCCGGTCCGGCGCGAGTAGCCGCGGACGTCGGGGATCGTCAGGAGGACCTTCTCGAGGCCGTTCAGCATCGCGTCGGTATCGGTCAGCGAGGTGCCCGGCGGCGTCCAGTAGTCGAGGATGATCGAGCCTTCATCCATCGCCGGGAGGAAGTCGGACCCGAGTCTGCGATAGAGAAGGACACCGGTTCCGAGCAAGGCCACGCAGATGAGGGCGGCGGCCCACGCGTGCCGGGAGAGAAAAGGTGCGGGCTCGGGTGCCGGCGCTTTCTTCGGAGGCGGTTTCGCAGAGGCGCCGCCGGAGACGCGGAGGGCGACGGGCACGCCGAGGGCGGAGACGAAAAAGGAAACGGCGAGCGCGAGCGCCATGGTGAGCGCCAGCGGTTGGAAGAAGGCGCCGGCAACCCCGGTGAGGAGGGTGAAGGGAAGGAAGATCACGATCGTCGAGAGGCTCGAGCCGATCAGCGGCCGCAGAATGCCCCGCAGTCCCGTCAGCGTCGGCGCGCTCGAGCCGTCCTCCCGGTGGCGCTGGATGCTTTCCGCCACGACGATGGCGTCGTCGGCGATCAGCCCGAGCGCGGCCGCGATGCCGCCGAGGGTCATGAGGTTGATCGTCTGTCCGGTGACACCGAGGGCGAGTAGGACCACGGCGACGGTGAGCGGGATCGCGGCGACGGAGACGAGCGCGATGCGGAAGCTCCGGAGAAAGACGAGGAGCACCAGCGCCGCGAGACCGACGCCGATGAGGATCGCATCCCGGACGCCCTTGACGGAATGGGACACGAACTCGGCCTGGTCGTAGAAGGTCGTCCAGCGGACGTCCTTCGGGAGCAGATCCGGGCTTTCGGCGAAGAGGCGCTGCACGCCCGCCGCGATGGTCACGGTGTTGGCCGCGGGCTGGCGTATCAGGTTGATGAGGACGGCGGGCCGGCCGTCGGCCGTCGTCCGGATGTAGGAAGTCGCGTCTGCCACGCCCACCGTCCCGAGGTCGCCGAGCAGCGCCGGGACGCCGCCGCCCGGGACCGGGACGGCGATGCGGGCGAGCCCGCTCGTGTCCGCGACGACGCCGTCGACGAGGGACAGATACAGCTCGTGATTGGCCTCCGTCAGGCCGGCCGACAGGACCTGGTTGTTCTTCCGGATGGCGGCGAGCACGTCCGTCACCGCGAGTCGCCGGGACGCGAGCGCTTCGAGATCGAGGTGCACCTGGAATTCCCGGCGCCGCCCGCCCTGGACCTGGGCCTGGGACACCCCCGGTATGCGGACGAGCTCCGGCTTGAGGGTGTACTCGGCGAGCTCCCACAGGTCCGCCTCGCTGTGCGTGTCCGAAGTCAGAGCGTAGCCGAGGATGGGGAAAAGCGCCGTGTTCATCGGCGCCACGTCGACATGCGTGTCCGGGGGCAGATCGGGACCGATCCGCGCAATCGCATCCTGCACCCGCTGCAACGCGATCTGCATGTCGGTGCCCCATGCGAAGTTCGCGGACAGCTCGGTCGAGCCGCGGGACGTCGTGGAGCGCACCAGCCGGATCCCGGGAAGAGGAAGCAACGCCTGTTCGAGCGGGCGCGTGACGCTCGGCATCATCCGCGCCGCCGGCTGGTGCCCGACGTCGGCGATGACCTTGATGACGGGGAAAGTGACCGACGGGAAGATTGCCAGGGGCATGCCGGTGACGACGACAACGCCGGCCGCCGCGAGCAGAGCGACCACGACCATCAGTGCGAGCGCGCGATCGTGGGCCCGGTGCAGCAGGCTCACGGCCGGGCGGCGACCGCGGCGCCTTCGGGCAATCCGACCTGTCCCGCGACGACGACGGGCTGGCCGGCGGGCAGCAGCGGCGCCGTGATCTCGGTGCCCGCGGCACCACGCAGCCCCGGGGTCACGTCGATCCAGTGCGCCCGGCCGTTCGCGACGAGGGCGATGCGCGTGGTTCCCGTGAGATCGTCGCGGACGAGCGCGGCGTCGGGGACGACGGTCGCATTGCGATGCTCGGCCACGGTGATGCGCGCCGTTCCGAACAGGCCGAGGGGCGGCACGGCGGCAAGGCCCCGGAGGTCCACGCGGACGGGGGCGGTGAAGTCGGCGGTGTTGGCGCCCGGAAGGACGTCATGCACAGTCCCGCCGAAGCGGGCCGGTTGCCCGGGCACCTCGATGAGGACGGATTGGCCGGGACGGACCCTCGCCAGGTCGCTCTGGGTCACGTCGACCAGGAACGCGATGGACGAGGCGTCGGCGATCGTCAGGATCTCCTGATCCTCCGCCAGCCGGTCGCCGCGGGCGGCGGCATGCGCGAGGACCGTTCCGTCCGACGGCGCGGAAATCGGAGCGCGAACCAGGCCGCGCTCGGCCAGGACGAGGGCGCGGGCGGCATCCTGCCTCTCGGTCTCGGTCTTTGCTTCCCGCTCCATCTGGCGCGCTCCGGCGAGCGCCGCGCCGCTGTCGCGCGAAACGATGGTGCCCAGCGGATCGCCGCGCCGCACGCGATCTCCGTCGCCGACCAGGAGGTCGGTCAGCGTCCCGGCAAACGGAGCACGCACTTTCTGCTGCGCCAGCGCGGCGGTCCGGCCGGGGCCCGAAACGATGTCCGCGAGGGTCGCGCGCGACACGGGAGCAACGCTCACCGGGATCGCGGCGGCCGGTGGGGAGGGGTGCGGCGCCTCCGCGGCCGGCTTGTCCCGACAGTCGGCGAGCGGTGCGACCGACAACAGCAACAAGAGCAGTCTCTTCAAGGCGTGCTCCAGCGCAGGGAGACGGCGTCGGCGACGCGGTAGCGGGCGATGGCGTCGCTGCGGCGAACGGCGGCCTCCACGGCGGCGGCCTGTGCGTCGAGAACCTCGAGTGCGGTGGCAGTGCCCCCGCGATAGCGGCTCTGCGCGTCGAGGTACGAGTCGCGCGCATCGGGAACGGCGCGAGACAGGATCTCGATCTGCTTGTAGAGGTGGGCGAGCGCCGTGTGCGCCTTTTCCCAGGCGAGTCGGGCATCCCGCCGTCCGACCTCGAGCTGGAGGCGCGACTGCTGCAGCCCGAGGCTCGCCCGAGCGATCCGCGCGTGCGCGGCGCCTGGATCCCAAATGTTCCAGACGAACACGAGGGTGAAGGAGTATCCCGCGTCCCGCCAGAAGCGGTCCCAGAAGTGCGCGCCGAGGTGAGTCGTGTCGTCGGTCCAGAAGCCCGTGTCGGCGGAGAAGAAGAGGCGGGGCCGCCGTTCGGCACTGGCGATGACGGTGTCGGCCTCGGCCGAACGGGCGGCGGCCTCCGCCACGCGGACTTCGGGCGCGCTGCGCCATGCGGTCGGATCTGTCTCCCGCGGCGCCTCGGGAGTCGGAAGCGGTTCGAGCTCGAGGGGCGAGGTCGGGTCGCGGCCCATGAGCTCGTTCAAGGAGAGCCGCACGTCATCGCGGCGCTGCTCGGTTTGCGCCAGGGTGGCTTCCTCGAGGGCGAGACGCACGCTGGTTTTCAGCAGGTCCGCCGCGATGCCCTGGCCGGAAGCGTGCCGACTGCGAAGGGAAGTCCGGTAGCTGTCGAGCTCCTCGAGTCCCGCGCGCCGGATCGAGACCTCGGAATCGATCTCGAGTAATTCGCTGAACCGGCTACGGACCTCGAGCTCGAGGTCCTTCTCGACCATGCGGTAGCGGCCACGGGCTGCTTCGACGCCGGCCTCCGCCCGGTCCACGGCCGCTCTCAGCGATCCGCCCGCATAGATCGGCTGCCGGGCGACCGCCTGCAGCCTCGCGTTGCCGAGGTTCGTCAGGGGCTCGGCGTATCCGGGCGGCGCATAGACGAAGTCGCCTTCGAGGGCGACCTTGAGCCACTGCTCCGCCCGCGCCTCCTTCTCCCGCTCGCTCGCGATCGACATGTCGAGCGCCGGAAGCGGAAGGTGCGCGTTGGCGGCGCGGGCCTCCCGCAGGGCAACCTCGAGACTCACGGGCTGCGCGGCGCAGACGCGGCCTGCGGCTCCGAGGAGCAGGAGAAATGCAACGAAGAGGGTAGAACGATCCCGCCGCATTTCTCGCTCGAGGCTCATCCGACCGGTCTTGCTAGGGCTTCGGCGCGGCTTTGTCTTTGGCCTTCTCGACCGCCTCGGCCTTCGGGCTCTCGTGCTCGTTCGAGAGGATCCTTCCATTGCCCGCATCCACCTGGACCTCCTGGATGCCGCTCGCGCCGGCTACCTGGATGTCGAACGAGTAGACGAGGCAACCGTGCTCCGACTCGAGCTCGGCCTCCTTGACCGTGCCCCTCGAGGGATCCCTGAGCGAGGCGAACGCCGTCTTCCGGACGTCGTCCTCGGAGACCTTCGCCAGGACCTTCAATTCTGCCTTCGAGGCGCCCTTCTTCGGGTGAATGCTGCAGGGAGCCGGGGAGGCAAGAGCGATTCCGGCAAATGCGAGAAGCGCGCCGAGGCTGAGCCCGACCCGACCGTGCTGAAGTCTCATTGAGCCTCCGCGGCTATCCTATCCTTCGACGAGGCCAAGTGCG
>JBGPGG010000150.1:0-6172 GCA_041483715.1 Thermoanaerobaculia bacterium | reverse complement strand
TGTCGACCGTTCCCGCGGTGGCCGTGGCGTACTTCCAGTTCGACGGCGAGAAGGCCCTGGTCGTCCTGGCGGTCTACGGCCTGCTGCAGTTCCTCGAGGGCAACGTGCTCACGCCCTTCATCGTGGGCGGCAAGGTGCGGCTCTTCCCGCTGACCGTGATGATCGCGTTCATCTTCTGGGGAACGATCTGGGGCGTTTCGGGCGCCGTCCTCGCCGTTCCCCTGACCTCCGCCCTCAAGGTGATCTGCGAGCACGTCCGCGGCTGGGAGGGACTCGCGCGACTGCTCGGCGAGCCGGACCTGCCCCACTTCAAGAAGAGGGGCAAGGAAAAGGCGGAGGCAGTCGCCAGTCCGTAGCCGGTAGCCAGTAAGCGATTGGACCGCGACTACTGACCACCAACCACAGACTTACAGACTTCCTAAGGCTTCGGCGTCGGCCTACGCCGGAAGGGGGCCTCCGTCAGGGGCGGGTCTGCGCGGCAGTGAGGTCCGTCAGGAGCCTTTGCGCCTCCGGGTTGCCTGGATCGAGCTCGACGAGCTTCCTCGCGTATCCGATCGCCGCCTGCCAGTTGCGAACCTTGCCATTGGTCGTCGCCAGCGCGATGAGGATCTCGCGGTTGCCGGGGTGAAGGACATGGGCGCCGGCGAGGACCCGGAGCGCGCGATCCGTCTGTCCGACCGAGTCGAGCGCCACCCCGTAGACATACGCGTAGCGCGGCCGTTCCGGAGGAAGCTCGGCCGCCTTCTTCAGCTCCTGCAGCGCCTCGGGCATGCGCTTCTGGCGAACGAGCGTCAGGCCGAGCGCGTGATGGATGCCGGGGTCCCGCGGCACGGCGATGAGGCCCTGACGAAGGATCTTCTCCGCTTCCTCGTCAAGGCCCTTCAGCCGGTAGAGGTCAGCGAAGTTGACGTAGGTCCCTCCCAGGGCCGGCATGAGCGCCAGGGCCGACCGGTACTCGCCCTCGGCCCGGTCGAGCTCGCCCTGTTCGACGTAGACGCCAGCCAGGTTCAGGTGGGCCTCCGCCCGGTCGGCGTCGACCATCTGCGACTGCACGTACTCTCCGAGCGCCGTCTCGAATTCCGCGCGCTCGGAGGAATTCATCATGTCCTTCGGCACCGAGGCGAGCGTTCGCGCGGCGTCGATGCGCACCGTGCGAACGGGATCGCGCAGCAGCGGCGACACGAGGGGAAGCCGCTCCCCCGGCTCGACCGCCTCGGCCGCCGAGAGCGCTCCGTCGCGGACGAGCGGGTCGGGGTCTGCGAGCGCCCGCGAGAGCGCTTCGCGGTCGCCCGTGCCGCGGTTGCGGCCGAGGAGCGAGGCGGCCGTCGCGCGGCGGATCGCAGGCTTGCCGAGATCCTCGACGAGCCGCTGGATCGCCGCTCCGGCTCCTGCCAGCTCCTCCTGTGCCGCATGGATGACCTCTCCGTAGTGCGGTTCGGTCCGGACCTTGCCGCCCCACCACTTCAGTGCCGCATCCGCGGCCCACTGGTTCGATTTCTCTTTGTGGCACTGCGTGCAGGCATTCGGCGTTCCAAGCGACACGGAGAGGTCCGGCCGCGGCACGCGGAAGCTATGGTCGTGACGCGCGTGCACGACCATGTAGTCCCGCGTCGGCATGTGGCAGGCCGTGCAGCTCGCGCCCGTCGAGGCCGCCTTGTGAAAATGGTGCTTCGGAGTGTCGAACTTCTCCGGGAGGTGGCAGGCGGCGCAGACGCGGTCGGCCGACACGGGGACCTCGAGATCGTGCGGGTTGTGGCAATCCGAGCAGGTCACGCCGGCCGCGTGCATCTTGCTCTGCCGGAACGAGGCGTACTCGTAGACCTCGTCCTCGATCTGCCCGTCGGCGAAGTAGAGCCCTTCGCCGAGCAGCGCCGGGCGGTATGTCTGCATGAGCGGCTGGGCGAAGAGGTAGTCGGCGGCGACGACCGAGCGGCGCGCGTGGCAGCGCGCGCACGTCTCGATCTCGGCCTGCGAGGTCCGGGGCACGCTGCGCTTCGCGACGCCGGTCTTCATGTCGACGTCCCAGGTCGCCTTGTTGTTGGGATCCTTGAGCACGACCGCCATGCCTTTGTTCGCGTCGCTCTTCTTCGCCTTGCCGGCCCGCACCGCCTCGCCCCAGGCCACGTGCGCCGAGCCCGGCCCATGGCAGGCCTCGCAAGAGACGTTCAACTCCGACCACGTCGTGGCGTAGCTGTTCGACGCCGCGGAAAACCCCTTCTTCACGTTCGTCGAGTGGCAGTCGGCGCACATGTAGTTCCAGTTCTGGTACGGCCCGGTCCAGTGCAAGGGGTCGTCGTGCGCCACCTCTTCCTTCGGATAGAGATGGAACCAGCGCTGCCCGCCCTCCTTTTCCGGCCGCGTGTCCCAACAGACGTTCAGGGCCTGGTAGCGCCCGCCCGGAAAGGCGATGAGGTACTGCTGGAGCGGGTACACGCCGAAGGTGTAGGCGATCGGGTACTCGTGGAGCTTGCCGTCCGGTCCGTCGGTCCGGACGAAGAACTTTCCGTCCAGCTTCGAAAAGGTCGTCGTGACGCCGTAGTGGGTGAAGGAGGCGTTGTCGAAGTTTCCCAGGACCGTCTTCTCCGTGGCCTCCTCCATTGCAAGGTCGTGGTGCGAGCCTTTCCAGCGCCGATACTCCTCGGCGTGGCATCCTCTGCAGGCCTCGCGACCGACGAACGTGGCGCTCGCCGCGGCACTCGGCCCGGAGGCCGTCGGTTTCGCGGACCCGGACGACGTCTCGGCGCGCCCGCGGCACGCGCTCCCGGCGCACAGGAATGCGGAAACGGAGAGCGCCGCCAAGATTCGTCGCTTGCCCCGCACGGCGCACATCATAACCATGCCGACAATCATGCCCGGGTGGCCTGAGAACCGGGATCTCCACCGAGCCGAGAAGGAGATCCCGGGCCATCGCGCCGACCTCCGTTGCGGACTTGCCGTAGTCGAGGAGGGCAAGGCCGAGCGGGCCAATGGCGCCCCGACTCGGTGTCTCGATTCTGTAACCGTTCATAGGCGGCCTCCTCAAAAAGGCGAGTAAAAAGGGCCTCTTTGTCGAGTCTAGCGCCCCGGGTGATACGATTTCCCCTTCCAGGAGGTGGATCATGAGGAACCGCATTGGCGTCGCCGCAATGGCCCTGCTCGCCTGCGCCTTCGCGCTCCAGGCTCAGCAGAACATGTACAAAATCGAGCTCGACCCGTCCGGGTCCATGGTCTCGCTGAACAAGCCGGTCCTGATGGGCGGGAAGTACGTGTTCAGCGCCTGGCCGGACGGAGAACAGACCAGCCTCAAGCAGGCGTTGGTCCGCAAGATCACGCCTCTGACCGGGCCCACGCAGACCATTTACCAGCTCGAGCTCATTCCGTCGGGGACGATGACTGCCCGGGACAAGCCCACGTTGAAGGGGACGACGTACGTGTTCCACACGTGGCGGGACGGGACGCTCATGAGCCTGCGCCAGTCGGACGTCCGGAAGATCACTCCCCTGACGGGCAACAAGGCATTCTGGGTGGAGCAGGGAATCGAGGGCGCAAGCTCAATCGGCAACCTCGCGCTCCAGGGCACCAACAAGGTCGTCGTGATCGGGACCCCACCGACGCCGAGGGGCAGCAGCCAGGCCGGGCCCACGAACGCGAATGCGGTAGGCCGGCACGGTGGCATCTCGAACACCAGCGGCATCAACGGCGCCCCCGTCGGCAACTGGCAGTACGAGGGGACACCGGGCGTGGCCGACGCATGGGCCCCGGCGAATGCGACGGTCAGCTCTCCCGGCGGCGCGCCGATGATGCCGGCCGCGACGGACGGAAGCCCGGCGCCCACGTCGCCCCAGTAGACCGCGCGCGCTGGCCGCCGGCACCACGTAAAGACAGTTGATCGCAACGTGTCGTAAGCCCCTACGACTCTCGCTCTCGCGAGTCGCCAGCCTACAACTGAAACTGCAAGCGCAGCTGGTAGAAGTTGCTCCGGCCCTGGAGCCCCGCCCGGTTCAAGCGCCCGTAGCCGTAGTTGAACTCGAAGCGCCACTGGCTCGTCGGATACCAGGAGAGGGCGCCGCTCAAGCGATCGAACTTGCCGCCCTGGATCGTGCCGCTCGCCAGGTCGACGCTCGAGTAACGGGCGGCCACCTCCCAGGCGCCGGGGCCGCCGTGCTTGAACGAGAACGGCGCGGAGGGGCTGATCATGCCGAAGACGCCGAGCGCGTGACTATACGCACGAGTTTCGCCCGTGAGCACCCACGATGCCATGACGTAGTACCCGTCAAAATGCGGATTCCCCGTCTGCGGAGAAGAGACGTTCGTCGTCGTGTATTCGCCGGAGACCGTGACCGGGCCCTCGACCGCCGCGAGCTCCGCGCCGATCGACGTTGCGTGGTCGGCGGGGAAGGTGCCGGTGTCGACGAAGTTCGGAGCCTCGTAGACCTCCGGGACGCTCTTCGACTTGAAACCTCCGTTCTGCGCCTGCCTGTAGACCGCCGAAACGCCCAGGTGGAGGAGCCTCCGGTCCCCATCCGTCTCGACCGCCAGGCCGCTCACGCGGCCGGCGAAGATGTTGCCGCTCTCTGCGAACGTCAGCCCGTCGCTGAGCCAGTTGTTGAACCATCCCGCCGACCACGTCATGCGGCCGGCCGCGGCCGTGTTCGAGAACCGAACGCCCGCGATGTGCGACTCGACGAAGGTGCCGGCGGTTGTCATCACGGAGCGTTCCATGAAAGGGATGTCCCGGCCGTTCTCGATCATCTCCATGCCGGCACCCTCTTTCTGCTTGCCGAGCGTCACCGTCGCGAACCGGCCGAGGGCAATAGAGAGGTTGAGGTTGGTCAGCGTCCAGCTCCGCGTGTCCGTCGGGTCGAGACCCTTGTAGTTGGCCGAAATCTCGTAGCCCCAGGGATGCGGCAGCTTGATCCGTCCGGTGAGCGACAGATCGTCAAGGCGGAAGAGCCCTTCCGGCGACAGAGTACCGACCTGCTGCTTGCTCGCCGCGTCCTGCGAGTAAAAGGCGCCGTCTTCCATGGCCGCAAAACCGAGCCGGACCGAGATCCAGGACGTCTCGATCTCGTTCCAGGGATGACGGGCCGCTGACGGCGCCGTGGGAGGCGACTCCTGCGCGACGACCCCGGCGGAGAGGCCAACCCCGAGGGCAAAGGCGGGAAGGATGCTCTTCAGGGCCGGCCGAAATCCAGAACGGATACGCAAGAATAAGGAGCGGGCGCCCCGGAAGGGAGCGCCCGCCTTGCGATCAGGTTATTGCCCGTGCGCCGCAATCGCCTTCGCGATCTGTGCTTTCACAGCATCGAGGTTGAAGCTCGCACCCTTCTGCATCGGCGGGTACTCGATGGCCGTCATGGCGAGTTTTGCCACCTGCTGCTGGACGAACACGAAGCGCCAGAACTCATACTTGAACCAGCCGAAGTATTCCTGCGCCCCGTCCTTGGTCCCATTCCCCGGCCAGCCCGTGCGCTCGAAAGGATCGAGGCGGAGGTTGGTCAGATAAGGCACGTCCGGGTGGGTCTTTTCACCCAGCCAGCCGCCGGGCTGGTCGATGAAACGATACTTGTAGTCATCGATGCGCACGGCGCCGAGCGAGCTTTCGCCGAAATAGAAGATTTCATGGCGGCCCGAGGGGCCTTTGCCGGTGATCAGGTCCATCTGGTTGTAGCCGTCGAGGTGGACTTTATAAGTGGTGCCGCCGAGTTCCTTCCCCTTCTTGAGCTCTTCGCCGATATTCGGGTTGCCGGCAGCGGCCACCAGGGTCGGAAACCAGTCGAGCCCGGACATGATGCCGTTCTCGACCTTGCCCGCCGGCACCTTGCCCGGCCAACGAATCATCGCCGGCGCGCGGAAGCCGCCCTCCATGACCGTGCCTTTGGATTGCGCGAATGGCGTCTGCCCGCCATCGGGCCAGGTGAAGACCTCGGTGCCGTTGTCGGTAGTGAAGACGACGATGGTGTTGTCGTCCACGCCCATGTCTTTGAGCTTCTGCATGGTTGCGCCGACGATGTCGTCGAGCTGGGCCATGCCGGCTTCGTGGATGCTCCAGTTGTTCTGCGAGTTGCGCATGTTTTGATACTTGTCCGAGAGATGGGTGACGATGTGCATGCGTGTCGGATTGAGCCAGAGGAAGAACGGCTTGCCCTCGCTCTTGGCCTTGTCCAAGAACTTGAACGAAAGGGCAAGTATT
>JBGPGG010000149.1:0-6213 GCA_041483715.1 Thermoanaerobaculia bacterium | reverse complement strand
GTTGCCGTGCGCGTGTCCGAACTCGGTGGCGACGGAACCCGGGAGGACCGTCGCGATCCGGATACCGTCGTGCCGCAGGTCGAGCATCGCAGCCTCGGAGAATCCGAGCAGGCCGAACTTCGAGGCGTTGTACGCGGCGCCCCCGGCGAACGCGTTGACCGAGGCGAGCGAGGCGATGTTCACGATGAAGCCACCGCCGTTCGCCTTCATCAGAGGCGCCGCGTAATGGACGGCGTAGTACGGCCCGAAGAGATTCGTCTCGAGCACCTCGCGGAACTGGTCGGGAGGGAGCCTGTCCACCGGCGCGAAGTGCCCGAGCCCCGCGTTGTTGACGAGCACGTCGAGCCGCCCGCCTTCGCGCGCGACCGACTCGACGAGACGCTTCTGGTCCTCCTCGCGCCGCGCGTCGGCGGCGAAGCCCCGAAGGGCGAGGCCTTCCTTCGCGAAGCGCGCGAGGGCCGCGCGTACCGACTCCTCGGTGCGGCCGGAGATGAAGACGGCGAAGCCCTCCGCGGCGAGGCGCCTCGCGATCGCCTCGCCGATGCCGCGGGTGCCGCCCGTCACGAGCGCAACGCGCGATGCGGTCATGAGGGTCGGATCTTACGGACGGCCGATCAGAACCAGGGCTCGTCCAGGGACGGTCCGTAGATGGCGGGCACCCTGCCGTCCGCCATACGAAGATAGACCGAGAATTGCCCGCGGTGGTGGATCTCGTCGCAGAGGATCATCCAGAGGAACTGGATCCTCGGCATTTCGCCGATCGTCTTCGGGGCGGTGGGAAACTGGACCGTCTTGAAGAGCTCCTCGTCGGGCAGTCCCCGAACGAGGCGGGCGATCTTCTCGTGGCCCTGCTCGATCGCCCCGAGGATCGCGTCGAAGGATTCGGGCGCCGGAGGGAAACTCGGCGGCTTGGACCAGTCGAAGCCCGTCGTGAGTGCCTTCTCCACCGCGCCTTGTTCCATGACGAACATCCATGCAAGCTCGCGAGCGGTCTTGCATTTGGCGTGAGGCCGCAGCTCGACCTTGTCTTTCGGGTAGGCGCGCAGGACACGCATGGTCTTGCCGTGCTCCTGCTCGTACGCATCGACGAACTGCTGCTTCGGACTCGGCATCGTCTGGGTCTGCGGCGGCGCGGTTGCGGTGGTCGACATGGGAACCTCCTTGAAAAAAAACTTGGGTCTCGACATTTCGGACTATATCTCCAGGCGCTCATCCGCAGGCGGTAGGCAAAGACCCCTGATATCGTGCCGCCGGTGAAACGACGGCCGCTCGGGGGCACGGCCCGCCGGGTCTGTCCGGTGGGTCTCGGCTGCATGGGGCTCTCCTGGGGTTACCGCGACGCGTCGGTGGACGAGGCGGCCGGTGTCGAGCTCATCCGGCAGGCGATCGACCTCGGCGTGGACCACCTCGACACGGCCGACGTGTACGGCCCCTTCACGAACGAGTCGCTCGTCGGGCGCGCGCTCGCGGGCCGGCGCGACCGGGTCGTCCTCGCGACGAAGGCCGGCCTCGTCGTCGAGGACGCCGCGACCTACCGCTATGGCAGGAACGGCCGCCCCGAGCACATCGCCGCCTCCTGCGACGGCTCCCTCCAGCGCCTCGGCGTGGACGTCATCGATCTGTACTACCTCCACCGCATCGATCCGCAGACGCCGGTGGAAGAGACGTGGGGCGCGATGGCGGGACTGGTCGCGGCGGGCAAGGTCCGCTGGCTCGGCATCTCCGAGCCGAGCGTCGCCGAGCTCGAGCGCGTCGCGCGGATCCATCCAGTGACGGCGGTCCAGTCGGAGCTCTCCCTCTGGACGCGCGACCACTTGTCCGAGGTCGTCCCCTGGTGCGCCGCCCACGGCGCCTCGTTCGTCGCCTTCTCCCCGCTCGGTAGAGGCTTTCTCACCGGCGCGATCACGGCCGACGCGCGCTTCGGGCCCGAGGACTTCCGCTCGAAGCTTCCGCGCTTTCGCCCCGAGGCGGTGGCGGAGAACCAGCGCCTCGTCGAGCGCGTGCGCGCGATAGCCGAACGCCGTGGCGCGGCCGCCGCCCAGATCGCGCTCGCGTGGGTGCTCGCGCAGGGCAAGCACGTGCTCGTCATCCCGGGCACGCAGCGGCGCAAGTACCTCCAGCAGAACGTCGCCTCCGCCGACATCGCGCTCGCGCCCGAGGACCTCCAGGAGCTCGACGCGCTACCGGCGCCCGTCGGAGGCCGCTACTGACCCCCGGCCTCGCCATCGCGGAGAACGGTCGGCTGCCGGTGCCCGAGACCGTGAAGCTCGCGCGGGGCGGCGATCCCGCCCGTGGCAAGCAGCTTCACAAGGACGGCTCCGACTGCCACGGCCCGGCCGGGATCGTGGATATGACGGACGTGCCGAATCTCGCCGGGCAGGACCCCCCTCTACACCTACAAGCAGCTCCAGAACTACGAGAGCGAGTCGCGCTCGAGCTCGATCACGGGTGAAGTCGTCAAGACGCTGTCGGACCACGACATGGCCGACCTCGCCGCCTTCTCCGCGGCCCAGGCGCCCGCGACCGTGATCCTCGCGACGGCCCGGGGTCAGAGCTTCTTCGCCGGCGCGACGAGCAGGGCGAGACCGACCACGGCGAGACCGGCGGAAACCCAGCGCGTCGTCTCCCACTCTTCCTTCTTCGACCGCTCGCTCGAAGAGAACGTCGCCTTGAGCTCCCCTTCGACCGAGTTGTAGCCGGCGCGCTTGCCCGAGGCCCACACGAAGCCCGCGAGCCCGAGGACGAGAAGCATGACTCCGATGCGTTTCATGGCGGCACCTCGCTCGAGCGACGATACCAGTGCCCCGGGCCCGGACATCATGTGTCCGTGCGGGACGGCATGCTCTTTTCCATGGGAAGCCTGCTGACGCCGCGCGCCTGGTGCCGCCAGCGGTGGTGCCGCCAGAACACGGGCGCCGGGCACCGGCCCGGGGATGGGTGCTCCTGCCACGCGCACGGGGTCGAAGTCGCGGCGCAGCCACAGCGGCCGATCCGGCTGACCGCCCGGGCCTGGCGTCTCGACGCTTTCGCCTGCCGGACGTGCGGCGTAAAGACGCGGAACATGGTCGAATACCCGAACCTGTTTCTTCGCTGCCAGCCCTGTGCCGCCATGGATCGCTGGCCTTCCGTTTGGACATGCCGGATTCCCCGGGGTTAGTCTCGATCCCGTCCGGGGCGCGGCGCCCCGGCAGGGAGTACCGATGAAGGTCCGCCTCCGACTGCTTCGGGCCGCTAAGCCTGGCTGCGGCCCTCGAGCCTGTCGAGGCGCGCACGCAGGGAACTGACGTCTCCTTCGAGGGAGCGCATACGGCGGTCGAGCTCGCCGAAGGAAAGACGGATCATGGCGCGGGTCTCGGCGATCTCCTCGCGAACGAGCTTGAACTCGGACGCAGCCTCTTGTCGGAAACCCGTCAGGCCCTCTGCAACGATCCTGATTTCTGAGCGAAGGGATTCCGTAACAACGTTGAAGTGTCGCTTGATCTCTTCGGCTGTGTCGCGGTCCATGAAAGCCTCGAAGGCCGTGAGCTTAGCACGCGGATTTCCGTCCTTCAGCTAGAGTATTCCCCGTGGATCTTCACTTCATCCCGGACGCGGAGGCGACCGCCGAAGAACGCGCGGCCGTGGACGCGGTGACGGGCGCGCTGCGCGTCCAGGACAACGAGATCGTCCGCGTGACCTCCCCCCTCGACCACGACGTCACGAACGGCCACCTCTGCGTCAAGGGCCGCTTCGGCTGGCAGTTCGTCCAGAATCGGCCGAAGGAGTGAGCGCGTGCTGACGCGGCTGGCGCGGCTGCTGGGAGTTGCGCCTGCGCCGCCCTCGGCCGGGCGGGCCGCGCCCGACTACAAGACCGCGTGGAACGCGGCTGGCGGCGTCGACGCGCACGACGCCATCCTCACGGGCGCGACGGCGGAATCCTTCGAGTCGAGCGGTCAATCAGACGCGGCGATGGTGGCCCGCTATCTGCGAAGCGGCGACGTCGTCCTCAACATCGGCTGCGGCGTCGGGCGCGTCGAGCGTTATCTCGCGCCGCAGGTGCGGGAGCTCTGGGCGGTGGACGTCAGCGGCGAGATGCTCCGGCTCGCGCGAAAGCGGCTCGAAGGCCTTCCGAACGTTCACCTGCGCGAGGTCGGAAACCGGGATTTCCTTGCCTCGTTCGAGGCGGAGCGCTTCGATCTCGTTTTCTCCTTCCTGGTGCTCCAGCACCTCGAGAAGGAGGACGCCTTCCTGTACCTGCGAGACGCCTGGCGCGTGCTGAAACCCGGCGGCGCGCTCGTGACCCAGTTTCCGAACTACCTCTCCCCGGTCTACACGCGCGCTTTCGTCGAGGGGGTGGACGTCGCGGAAAGAAGCCCCGGTCGCGTCCGTGCCTCGACCGAGGCGGAAGTGCGCCACACCCTGGCGATCCTCAACTTCGAGATCGCCGACCTCTGGTACGGCGGACACGGCGACGCGACGGCCGAGATCTACGTCGCGGCGCGCAAGCCAGGCCAGTGAGTCACCGGGGACTGGCTCAGCGGTTCGCCAGAGTCGCGAGCCCGGCAACGTTCAGCAGTCGTTCGTCTGCGGTCACTAGCGTCAGATCGTAGACTCTCGCCGTCGCCGCGATGAAGCGGTCTGCCGGGTCCTTGTGGTTGGGGGCGAGGCTCCGGCTCTCGATCGCCACATCCCGCGTGAGCGGGGCATCACGAAGAGGAACGGCGCCGCAGACGTCGGCGATCCAGCGGGTGACGGGACGATCGAGCCTCACCCGACCCCCCTCCGTAAGCCGCATGAGCTCCCACACGCTGATCGGCGAGAGCCATAACTCGTTCTTCGGGGACTCGAGCGCAGCGGAGACCCTGGCCGATAGCCGTCTCCGCTCCAGGTTGCTCCAGATCCAGATGTGGGTGTCGAGAAGCAGCTTCACTTGCGAAGCACTTCCCACTCGCTCTCGTCGACCGCCGGTGAAACGATGTCTCCCACAATCTGCCCGGTCCCCTCCATCGCCCCCAGCCATCGTTTCGGTCGCACCGAGGCCGACGGCGGAACGACCTCCGCCACGGGTTTTCCAAACCGCGTCACGAGGACCGGCCGGCCGGTCTTCTGGACGCGCGCCAGGATGGCAAGGCAGCGCGCCTTGAACTGGGAAATAGCCACGGTTTCCATGGGTCAATTAGACCATGGTCTACGACCATGGTCAATATATGCGTGGCAAGAGAGCCCCGGAATCGTCGGCTGCGCTGATGGGTGAAGAAAACGCCGCCCCCGCCCGATGGCGGGAGCGGCGCGCGAGAGCTACTGACTCGGCTCGAGCGCCTTCATCACCTGTTCGAGCGAGAAGCTGCCGGCCTTCTGGCTCGGCGGGAACTCTTTGAACGTGGCGAGGAACTGCCCGACGTACTGCTGCGCCGGCACGAGCAGGAAGACACGCTCGATCCGCCAACGGGCATAACCGATGCTGTCGTGGTCGGCCAACTCGAACGGATCGGAACGCAGGTTGAAGAGCTTTGGCAGGCGCAGCGGCGTGAACGGTTCCTGCCAGACATCGAAGCCATGAGCGCGCTGCTCCTGGAAGACGAGCTTCCATTGACTGTAGCGCAGCGCGACGAGGGAGCCGTCGTCATTGAAGTAGAAGAATTCCTTGCGCGGATCGGCCGCCTTGCCGGCGAGCGCGTCGGTGATGTTGTAGCCGTCGAGATGGACCTTGAAGGTCTTGTCGCCGACCTTCATGCCCTTGAGGAGCTGCTCCTTGGCGTCCGGCACGCCGGCAGCGGCCATGATCGTCGGGAGCATGTCTTCGTGGGCGAAGAGGTCGTTGCTGACGGTGCCGGGCTTGATGACGCCCGGCCAGCGGATGGCGCAGGGAACGCGGAAGCCGCCTTCCCAGTTGGTGCCTTTTTCATTGCGGAACGGCGTCGTGCCGCCATCGGGCCAGCTAAACGACTCCGCGCCATTGTCGGTGGAATACATGACGATGGTGTTGTCTTCAAGGCCGAGCTCCTTGAGCTTGTCGAGAAGCTGCCCGACCATGCCGTCGTGCTCCACCATGCCGTCGGGATAGGTGCCGAGCCCGGTCTTGCCCTGGCTCTCCTTCTTCAGATGCGTCCAGATGTGCATGCGAGTGGAGTTCCACCAGAGGAAGAACGGCTTGTTCGCCTTCTTCGCGCGCTCGAGATAATCCAGCGAGGCTTTGGTGACTTCCTCGTCAATTGTCTCCATCCGCTTCTTGCC
>JBGPGG010000148.1:0-6296 GCA_041483715.1 Thermoanaerobaculia bacterium | reverse complement strand
TCTCTCTCGTACCGCTGGTCCTGCCGGATGGGAGTCTGCGGAAGCTGCGGGATGATGGTGGACGGGGAGCCGAAGCTGACCTGTGCCACGTTCCTCTCGAACTACATGCCAGGGCCCGTCCGTGTGGAGCCGCTCCAATACTTCCCGGTCGTTCGCGACCTCGTCATCGAAATGACCGATTTCATGGTCAAACTCAAGAGTGTGAAACCGTGGATCGTGCGGCAGGAGGAAAAGCCTCTTTCCGAAGGAGAGTACCTCCAAACCCCGGAGCAACTGGACACCTACAAGCAGTTCAGCATGTGCATCAACTGCATGTTGTGCTACGCCGCTTGCCCCGTCTATGCACTCGATCCCCACTTCATCGGGCCCGCGGCCATCGCCCTGGCGCAACGCTACAACAGGGACTCGCGTGACCAGGGATCCGAGGAGCGTCTGGACATTCTCTCCCAACACGAGGGGATCTGGGCCTGCACGTTCGTCGGGGAGTGCACGAAGGTGTGCCCCAAGAACGTCGATCCGGCGGGAGCCATCCAGCAGTACAAGTTGACCTCGACGAAGGAGTGGTTCAAGTCCTTTCTCATGCCCTGGAGAGCGAAGTGAACGAGGCGCCCGTTTACACGAAATACCATCCTCGGTGGTATCGAGCTCGGGTCTCCACCTACTGGTGGAGTCAGCGATGGGCCTACTTGAAATTCATCTTGAGAGAGCTCTCCAGCGTCTTCGTCGCTTACTTCGTGGTGCTGATCCTGCTCCAGGTTCGCGCGTTGACGCAGGGACCCGACGCCTACGCGAGATTTCAGGATTGGCTGAAGGCGCCGATTCTCATCCTTTTAAACACGCTCGCGCTTGCCTTCGTGCTCTTTCACGCTATGACTTGGTTCAACCTTGCACCTAAGGCGATGGCCGTGCGCATGCGAGGCAAGCGGGTCCCGGACCTTCTGATCATCCTGCCCAACTACATCGCGTGGCTCGCGATATCCGCGATCGTGGCGTGGCTCCTTCTGCAAAGATAGATGGCCAAAAGATCGAACGAACCCTTTCTCTGGGCGCTTTTCAGCGCTGGAGGAGTCGTCGCCGCCTTTCTAATCCCCATTCTCCTGTTCCTTTACGGCCTGGCATTTCCGCTAGGATGGCTCGAACCACCGACCTATCAGAGGACGCTCTCTCTGGTGAGCCATCCTCTCGGGCGCCTCGTCTTGTTCGCTCTCTGCTCTCTATCGCTTTTCCATTGGGCCCACCGCTTTCGGTATACGCTCTACGACGGCCTGCAGATCAAGCATTTGAACGAAGTGATCTTCTTTCTCTGCTACGGCACAGCGACTGTTGGAACCGTTCTGGCGGGCTACATGCTCTGGAGGATTCCGTAGCAGGTTCGTTCCGCCCATTGACCCCTTTGACCGATCAGGCGGTCACTTCTCGGTTGTGATGGCGGTCTCGGTGCCGACGGAGAACTTGCGGTAGTCGCTGTACTGCGAGAAGACGTCGACGCGGGCGCCGAAGAGGAGCAGCACCTTGGCCGTGCCGGTAAAACGGGCTTCGGCGGGAAGCCAGATCTCGCCGTTGACCTTGCGCCGCTGAAAGTAGCCCGTCGCGCCCTTCTGGAGACGCGCCACGCGCCCGGGCCCCACGCCCAGGCTGTCGAGCAGCCTCGTCTCCAGGCGGACGAGCTGCGTGTCCTCCTCGTCGATCCACGCGCGGCCGGCGAGCTTCTGGATGACCCTGCCTCCGTCGGTGACCGGGCGGTAGCCGGGCCTCGGCGCGAACCGGACGATCACCGCGGGGCGCCCGTCGACCACCTCGCGTCCCGCAATCTCGATCTCGTCCATGCGGAAGAGCTCGTCGATGACTTCCTTTTCCTTGCGGCGATTCTCCTGCTCCTTCGCAAGCCGCTTCTGACGGGCCGCCACGTCTTCCTCCTCCCGCCGGCGCTCCCTCTTCTCCGTACGCGCTTCCTGTTTGCGGTCCTGCGCGGCGACCTCTTTCTCGGAAAGGGGCTTGGCGTCCCGGGCGATCAGACGTCGATACATCTTGCCCGGCTCCAGGGACGGATAGACCTCGTAGGTCTCCGTCTTCGCCTTCTTGACGGCGCCCTTCGCGTCGAGTCGTTTCTCCGTGAAGATCTCGGTGAACGTGTACTGGTCGAGCAGCAGTCGGTCGCTGATCAGGTTCTGACGCACCTCCTCGAGGAAGGTGCGTGTGTCGGGAAGAGACCGTGACGCCTCGTCGGCCGAAAGGTCCGCCGCGACACGGAGCGCCAGAGCCGCGATCGCTCCACGCACGAGAAAGCGCGACATCAACGCCTGCAACCTCCCGCTCCGGCGGCATATTTCCCGCAGTTCATCGTCGCCCCGCCCCTGCATATAATCCCCGCGGCGGTTCGCTCGCGGGCCGCCGCCGGCAGAAGGAGAGCGGATGAGTCAGGCGCCAGGATTCCTCGGTTCGTCGATCGGCCGCAAGCTGATCATGGCGTCGACCGGCGCGATCCTCGTCGGGTTCGTCCTTGGTCACATGCTCGGCAATCTTCAGGTCTACCTCGGACCCGACGCCATGAACGCCTACGCCGTCTTCCTTCGCCAGGCGCTCCACGGCGCGGGGCTCTGGATCGCGCGCGCCGTCCTGCTGGTCAGCGTCGTCCTCCACATCTGGTCGGCCACCTCCCTCACGCTCTCGAGCCGGGCCGCCCGGCCGATCGGCTACCGCGAGCTGAAGTGGAAGGAGTCCACGTACGCCTCGCGCACCATGCGCTGGAGCGGCGTGATCATTCTCTTCTTCGTGATCTACCATCTGCTCCACTTCACGTTCGGCTCAGTTCACCCGAGCTTCATCGAGGGCGACGTGTACCACAACGTCGTCGCCGGCTTCCGAAGCGTCCCGGTCTCGCTCTTCTACATCGTCGCGATGGTGCTTCTGGGGCTGCACCTGCGCCATGGCGTCTGGAGCATGTTCCAGACGCTCGGCGTCTCGCACCCGCGGTACATCCGGATGGCGCACGTCGGGGCCTGGGTCTTCGCGACGATCATCGTCATCGGCAACATCTCCTTCCCGATCGCGGTCCTGGCCGGGGTCGTGAAGTGACCCGAGGAGGCTGACACTCATGGATCTGAGCTCCAACATCCCCTCGGGTCCGCTCGAGAAGAAGTGGGAGAAGCACCGCTCCGAGATGAAGCTCGTCAATCCCGCCAACAAACGCAAGTACACGATCATCATGGTGGGCTCGGGGCTGGCGGGCGCGGGCGGCGCCGCTTCGATGGCCGAGCTCGGCTACAACGTGAAGTGTTTCTGCTACCAGGACTCGCCCCGCCGCGCCCACTCGATTGCCGCGCAGGGCGGCATCAACGCGGCCAAGAACTACCGCAACGACGGCGACAGCGTCTTGCGCCTCTTCTACGACACGATCAAAGGCGGCGACTTCCGCGCCCGCGAGGCGAACGTCTACCGCCTCGCCGAGGTCTCGGTCGACATCATCGACCAGTGCGTCGCGCAGGGCGTCCCGTTCGCGCGCGAGTACGGAGGACTGCTGGACAACCGCTCCTTCGGCGGGGCGCAGGTTTCGCGCACCTTCTACGCCCGCGGCCAGACGGGCCAGCAGCTGCTGCTCGGCGCCTATCAGGCCCTCGAGCGCCAGATCGGTCTGGGCCAGGTCGAGATGTTCACCTACCACGAGATGCAGGAGCTCATCGTCATCGACGGCCGCGCTCGCGGCATCGTCGTGCGCGACATGGTGACCGGGGAGCTCGAGACGCACATGGCCGACGCCGTGTGTCTGGCGACCGGCGGCTACGGCAACGTCTTCTTCCTCGCGACCAACGCCAAGGGGTGCAACACGACCGCGATCTGGCGCGCCTACAAGAAGGGAGCGGCCTTCGCCAACCCTTGCTTCACGCAGATCCACCCGACCTGCATCCCCGTCACCGGCCCCTACCAGTCGAAGCTGACGCTCATGAGCGAGTCGCTCCGCAACGACGGCCGCATCTGGGTCCCAAAAGAGAAGGGCGACAAGCGACCGCCCGGCGATATCCCGGAGGAGGAGCGCGACTACTACCTCGAGCGTATGTACCCGAGCTTCGGCAACCTCGCGCCGCGCGACATCTCCTCGCGGGCCGCCAAGCGCGTCTGCGACGAGGGACGCGGCGTCGGGCCCACGGGCCTCGGCGTCTACCTCGATTTCCACGACGCGATCGCGCGGCTCGGCAAGAAGAAGATAGAGGAGAAGTACCGCAACCTCTTCGAGATGTACGAGCGCATCACCGACGAGGACCCGTACAAGGTGCCGATGCGCATCTATCCCGCCACGCACTACACGATGGGCGGCCTCTGGGTCGACTACGATCTCATGAGCACGATCCCGGGCCTCTTCGTGCTGGGCGAAGCCAATTTCTCCGACCACGGGGCCAACCGCCTCGGCGCCTCCGCTCTCATGCAGGGCCTGGCCGACGGCTACTTCGTCATCCCCGACACGATCGGCAACTACCTCGCACGAGAGAAGTTCGAGCAGATCCCCGAGGATCACCCGCAGGTCCGCGCGGCGCAGGCCGCGGTCGCCGGGCGCACGCAGCGGCTTCTCGGCATCCAGGGGAGGCGCACCGTGACTTCCTTCCACCGCGAGCTCGGAAAGATCATGTGGGATCACTGCGGAATGGCGCGGGACAAGAAGGGGCTCGAGGAGGGGCTCGCAAAGATTCCGGGCCTCCGCGAGGAGTTCTGGAACGACGTGCGCGTCCCCGGCAGCGGCTCGGAGCTCAATCAGTCGCTCGAGGTGGCCGGCCGGGTCGCCGACTTTCTGGAGCTCGGCGAGCTCATGTGCCTCGACGCCCTCGAACGCGACGAGTCCTGCGGCTGCCATTTCCGCACAGAGCACCAGATGCCCGACGGCGAGGCCAGACGCAACGACAAGGACTTCTGCCACGTCGCCGCCTGGGAGTACACGGGTGAGGGTAGCAAGCCCATCCGGCACGTCGAGCCCTTGACCTACGAAAACGTGGAGCTCGCCGTGCGGAGCTACAAGTGAACTTCACCCTCAGGATCTGGCGCCAGAAGGACGCGAAGTCGGAAGGCCGCTTCGTCACCTACGGGGCCAAAGACGTCAAGGAGGAGATGTCCCTCCTCGAGATGCTCGATGTCGTCAACAAGGGCCTCATCGAGCGCGGCGAGGAGCCGGTCGCCTTCGACTTCGATTGCCGCGAGGGCATCTGCGGCACCTGCGGCGTCGTGATCAACGGCCGCGCCCACGGCCCCCGGGCGAAGACGACGGCATGCCAGCTCCACATGAGGAGCTTCCGGGACGGCGACACGCTCACGATCGAGCCCTGGCGGGCGGTGGCCTTCCCCGTCGTCAAGGACCTGATCGTCGACCGCAGCGCCTTCGACCGCATCATTGCGGCGGGAGGCTTCATCTCCGCTCCCATCGGCAGCGCCCCGGACGGCAACGCGATCCCCATCCCGAAGGAGAACGCGGACCTCGCCATGGACGCGGCCTCTTGTATCGGCTGCGGCGCCTGTGTCGCCGCCTGTCCCAACGCGTCGGCGATGCTCTTCGTGGGCGCCAAGATCTCGCAGCTCGCGCTGCTGCCTCAGGGCCAGCCGGAGCGCTGGGACCGCGTGCGCCACATGGTCGCGCAGATGGACGCCGAGGGCTTCGGCACCTGCACCAACCACGGCGAGTGCGAGGCGGCCTGCCCCAAGAGCCTTCGCGTCGAGTTCATCGCCCGCATGAACGCCGACTTCATGAGGGCGAACCTCATCGCGGGCCGCCGCGCGGCGGGCGCGGAGGAGGGCGAGGCCGAGGGCGAGGGCGAGGGCGGAGGAGCGTAGAGCCTTGACATGCGATTTGCATGTGAGTAGCTTATTCGCATGTCCAAGATGGTGCAGATCCGTAACGTCCCCGATCCGATCCACCGGCAGCTCAAGGCCCGCGCCGCTTTGTCCGGCCTTTCGCTTTCCGACTATCTGCTCGCCGAGTTGAAGCGCAGTCTCGAGCGGCCGACCCGGCAGGAGCTGCTGGAGCGAATCGCCCGCCTGCCGCCGGTTCGCCTGTCTCGCGAGCCGGCCGAGCTCGTGCGAGAAGAGCGCGACCGGGATTGATCGTCCTCGACGCTTCCGCGGTCATCGAATTGCTGCTGCGAACCGTCCGAGGCGCCCGGGTCACGGAGCGGATCGCCCCGGATACCGAGACGCTGCACGCCCCGCACCTCATCGATCTGGAGGTCGCTCAGGTCCTGCGCCGCTTCGAGAGGCTCGGCGACCTGACCGCGGACACCGCCCGCCGCGCTCTCACGAACTTCGGCGACCTGCGAATC
>JBGPGG010000147.1:0-6310 GCA_041483715.1 Thermoanaerobaculia bacterium | reverse complement strand
GTCACGAAGCCGTAGATGGCGTTGGTCGGTCGGCCGGCCCTGGTGGAGAGGCCCCGGATCGCGTGGTAAGCGCGGTGGATGTTGGACATCGCGTCCACGAGGTAGAGGGTCGAGCGTGGCGCGGACATGTAGTCGGATTCTATGGTGTGGTGCAGACGTCGCTTCTCGAGGGGTTAGTCACGGGCGTGCCCCACGAAAGCCCTCTCCCCGAGGGGAGAGGGAAGGGTGAGGGGTCAGGCTCGTCCGTCCACACAAAGACCGCTCGTGCCCGCAATCGAGGTCAGCGGTCCCCCTCACCCCAACCCTCTCCCGCCGGGAGAGGGGGAAGGTTTCTGCGCCCAGTTGCCGGAACTCGGTGAGCAAAGTGTGAGAAATTACAGCTACAGCTGCGGTCCTGGAGGCTAAAAGCACCGTTTGGCGCGGGTGCCGTGGATTTTTGCGAATGACGGTCGCGCCGGGAGCGCGTGGGAGAGAACGAGGAAGTGAAATTCGCTCAGCCGGTTGCGCCCGAAACGATGGGGGGTTAAAAAACAAATCGCGCGACCCGTTCCCGGAGTCGCGCGATTCAATTTATGCAGTATACGAAATGGGCACGGATCAGTCAAGAGAAATCGACGAAGTGCCACCGCACGCGTAAGCGATTCTGTTTCAGTGGAATAAGAGAGCTAGAATTGCTTGCGAACGAGCGCGACGACCTGCGACCGGAGCCTTTGCGACTCCTCCTGCAGCACGGCCGTCTCGCGCTGCATCTCCGAGACGAGCCCGGCGTCCTCGATTCCGGATAGGTTGATGCCCACGTTCAGGAGCGCCCCCTCGGCGCAGGCGTCGAGCAGCAGGGCCGCCGCGCCCACGTCCGAGGCCGCATTCGGGTTGCCCTTCTCGGCCAGCTCCGGAAGCGCCGCCAGCAGGCGCACGGCAGCGCGGGCGGTCCGCATCGGAACCTCGGCGACGCGGCGGTTCGCGAGCACGATCCGGTGGGCCCGCGCCGTCTTCTGCTCCTCGGTGTCCTTCGGGAGGCGCCGCGCGCCGACGACGTCGTCATAGGCCTCGGAATCCTCGCAGGCGAGATTCAGGAACTCCGATCGCGCCAGCTGCGCCGCTTCGGCGATCGGGCGGACGGCGTCGTGGGAGGCGGCGTACTTCTCCTTCGAGAGTGTGAGCGCCGCAACCATCTCCGCCAGCGACGCGCCCATCGCGCCCGCCGTCGCGGCCGCGGTGCCTCCGCCGGGAGTCGGCGCGTCGGAAGAGAGCGCTGCCAGGAACCCGTCGAGCGAGAGCTTCGAAAAATCGGTCATGAGCGGTTCGTCCAGACCACGCGGCCGCGCGAGACGACGGTGGCCGCGAGGTTGATGCCCCAATGATAGATGAGGTGGCGGTCGTCGGGGGCGTCGAGAATGACGAGATCGGCCGACTTTCCTGGCTCGAGGGACCCGACCTCGGCCGCCAGGCCGAGCGAGGCTGCGGCGTTCAGGGTCATGCCCGTCAGCGTTTCCTCGACCGAGAGGCCCGAGTCGAGGCAGGCATGGACGGCGACCGCCGCGAGGGATTCGGTACAGCAGGTCCCGGGGTTCGAGTCCGAGGCGATGGCGACCGCGACCCCCGCCTCGACGAGCGCCCGGGCCGGCGCGCGACGGGAGCGCATCCACCAGGCCGTTCCCGGCAGGATGACGGCCACCGTCCCGGACGCGGCCATGGCCGCGATCTCCGCCTCGCCGATGAACAGGAGGTGGTCGGCCGAGTCGGCTTTGAGCTCCGCCGCGAGCATCGCCCCGCCCGAAAGGGCGAGCTCATCGGCGTGCACGCGCAGTCCCATTCCCGCGCGGCGGGCCGCTTCGAGGATGCGGCGCGACTCCGGGACCGTGAAGACACCCTGTTCGCAGAACACGTCGCAGTAGCGCGCGAGGCCCTCCCGCGCGACGCGCGGCACGATCTCGTCGGCGACGATCCGCACCCACTCGGCACGGTTCTCCCGGAACTCGGGGGGGATCTCGTGCGCGGCCATGAACGTGGGCACGAGCCGGGGGAGCGATTCCTCCGCCTGCAGCGCCTTCAAGAGAACGAGCGCGCGGATCTCGTCCTTCTCCGTGAGGCCGTAGCCGGACTTCGCCTCGGCCGTCGTGGTCCCGTGCGCGAGCATGGTGGCGAGCCGGCGTGTCACGGCCGCGCGCAGCTCCGCATCCGATCCGGCGCGCGTCGCGCGGACGGTGGCGTTGATGCCGCCGCCCTGCGCGGCAATCGTCGCGTAACTCTCGCCGGCGAGCCGTCGGCCGATCTCGAGTCCCCGGTCGCCCAGCCAGACCGGATGCGTGTGCGCGTCCACGAGGCCCGGGATGACCGCGCGGCCGGAAGCGTCGAGGGAGGTGTCGGCGCCGCACCCCACGTACTCCCGCGCGTAGTCGCTCTCGGTACCGACAAAGACGAGGCGTCCGCTCTCGGCGCGCACCGCGGCGTTCGCAATCCGCCGGACCTCCCCCTGCGCCTTGCCCCGCCGCGCGGATGAGCCGAGGGGAGTCGCGAGGCAGGCGATGTTGCGGATTTCGAGGGAGTCAGCCATGTTTGTCATCCCGAGCGCTGCGAGGGATCCCGGGCTCGATCAGAGGCGCGCGCGGTCGAGCACGGGGTCCCTCGGCGCTTCGCGCCTCGGGATGACGCGTGACGGCTTCGCTTCGCCCGTCACCCGGCGGTCTCTTCCTTCGGCTTGCGCGTGATGTAGGACAGTGGCCGCTCCTTGTCGTCCTCGTCGCGGTCGAACTCGAGGACCTGCTGGAAGAGCTCGATCATCTTCTGCAGCTGCAGGCGGAAGTTGGTGCGCTGCATCTTGAGCTCGTGGATCGCCTTCTCGATCTCGGCGGCGCGCTGGAGGGCGCTGTGGGTGAGCCTTTCAGCGGAGTCCTGGCCCTCGCGCACGACGAGCTCGGCTTCCTTGCGCGCGGCCCCGCGAATGTCTTCGGAGGCCTGCTGCGCCGAGAGGAGCGTCTGCTTCAGGATCTGCTCGCGCTCCCGGTGCTCTTCGTTCTCCTGCTCGAGGGAACGCATCCGGCCGTCGAGATCGGAATTCTCCCGCGCGAGGGCCTCCATGTCCTCGGCGACGTCGACGAGGAACTGGTGGACTTCGACCGGGTCGAGCCCCTTCCACTTGCGCGAGAACTCGCGCTTCTGAATCTCGAGCGGGCTCATTCGTGGGCGCATGGGAACCTCCTGATCAAATGGAAAACGCGATCCGGGCGAGAAAACGGGAGACGAGGAAGATCGCGAGGAGGACGAAGATCGGCGAAAGGTCGATCCCGCCCGTGCGCGACGGCGGCAGCAGCCGGCGGAACGGCTTGAAGAGCGGCTCGGTGACGCCCCAGAGGAAGCGCACGATCGGATTGCGCGGGTCGGGGTTCACCCAGGACACGAGCGCGGCGATGATGACGATCCACTGCAGCCCCTGCAGCGCGTAAAGGAGGACGTCCACGACGGCGCCCATCACCGATCCCCCGACGTTCACGCGGCCACTCGCGGGCCGAAGAGGGCCGTCCCGATCCGCACTTCGGTCGAGCCCTCTTCCACGGCGACCGCAAAGTCGTGGCTCATTCCCATCGAAAGCTCGGGGAACGGCCGGCCGAACGCCGCGGCCAGGCGATCGCGGACCTCGACGAGCCGCCGGAAGAAGGGCCGGGCCTTCTCCGGGTCGGGATCGTACGGCGGCACGGCCATCAGGCCGCGAACGTCCAGGTGCGGGCAGGCGAGCGCAGCCTCGCAGAGTCGCGGCGACTCTCCGGCAGGCACGCCGGACTTCGACTCCTCGTTGCCGACGTTGATCTCGAGCCAGACGGGGAGCACGCGGCCCTCACCGGCTTCGGCGAGAAGCGCGTCCAGGCGGACCGCAAGTCGTTCCCTGTCCAGACTTTCCACGGCTGCAAACCATTGTAGCGCTGACTTCGCCTTGTTGGACTGCAGCGGGCCGATGAGCCGCCAGGTCAACCCCGGAAACTCACCCCCGAGGGCCGCGATCTTGGCGCAGCCTTCCTGCACCCGGTTCTCGCCGAAGAGCGTGAAACCCGCGCGAGCGGCGTTGGCGACGGTGTCCGGTCCATGGCCCTTGGTGACGGCCATGACCGCGATCTCCTCCGGGCGGCGGCCCGCTTTCGCCGCGGCCCGCTCGACCGACGCGAGGATTTCCGCGCGGCGCCGCGCGATCTCCCCGACCGGGACGGCGATCACGGCTCGAGCTGGAACTTCTTGCCCGCGAGCTCGCGCTCGCTGGCGTCGGCGCCGAGGTTGGCGAGGCGATCGGCCTTCTTGTTGTCCTCGCGCGGCACGTGCGCGATCGCGAAGCGCCGGAAACTCTTCACGAGCTCGAGCGCCTTCGCGTGGAGGGGCTTCAGGTGCGGCGCCTTGACCTTATAGCGTCCGAGGATCTGCTGGACGAGCAGGAGGCTGTCCGAGGCGATCGACACTTCCGATGCGGACCGGTCCACGGCGCGCTTCAGGGCGAGGAGCAGGGCGCGGTACTCGGCGACGTTGTTGGTCGTGGGGCCGAGCGCCTCGAAGTGCTCCTCGGCGGGCTGATCGCCCTCGGCCGAGACGTAGACGCCCGCGCCGGCCGGACCGGGATTGCCGCGGGCGGCACCGTCGATGAAGGCCCGGAATCTCATGAGCCGGAAGACGGCAGACGGAGGACGGAAGACGAAAGGCGTCGCATGAATCGTCTACCGTCTACCGTCTTCCGTCTACCTCCTCACGAGGAAGCGGGCTCGTAATAGAGAATGCGCTTGCAGCTATCGCAGTAGATGACCTCGCGGCCCTGCTTCAGGATCTGCATCGCGGCGGGGCGCACCTTGACGTGGCAGGCGGAGCAGGAGCTTCCCTGGACGAGCACGAGGGCCAGGCCGTGCTTCTTGTCGACCAACCGGTGGAACTCCGCGCGGTCCCGCGGCGGGATCTCCGCTTCGAGGCGGGCGATCTCCTCGCGCGCGCTGGCGAGCTCCTCGTTGATCGTGCGCTGCTCGGCACGCCAATCCTTGAGGCGTTCCTCGTGCCGCTCGGTCTCGGCCGGCAGGGTCTTCTCGCGCTCGTCGAGATCGGCGCGTACCTTCTCAATCTCCTCCTCGAGCTCGAGGAACCGATCCTCGGTCGAGCGGATGGCCTTCTCGACGCCGTCGATCTCGTTCAGAGCAGCGGAGTACTCTCGGCTCGACTGCACGTTGCGCAGCTGCGCCTGGTACTTCTTCAATTTCTCCTTGTGGTCGGCGAGCTCGCCCTCGGCCTTGCGCTTCTCGAGCTCGGCCTCGGTCAGCCGCGCCTTGAGCGCCGCGACGGCCTGGACTTTTTCCTGGTACTCGCGATCGACCTCGACGAGGTCGGACGGGACCGTGTCGCGCCGCTTCTCGCGGTCGTGCACGAACCGGATTCGGGTCTGGAGTCGGTAGAGCTGTCCCAGAAGATTGGTCAACGTGAAGCTCCGGGCATGAAAAAGGGTGTTCCGTTTGTGGAACACCCTTCCGTGGAAGACGGTTCTTGGTTTCGGTCTCGGATCAGAAGCCTCAAAATCTGTTGCCCTCGTCTGGTGGGTCCACTCGGATTCGAACCGAGGTCTGACCGGTTATGAGCCGGTGGCTCTGGACCGCTGAGCTATGGACCCCTCTGAATATAACAAACGGGGTGGCCTTGCCAAGTCCTTGCCTGGCTGGCCTCAGCGTATGGTCTCGAGGAAGGGCTTCAGCTTCTTCGCCCGCGAAGGGTGCCGGAGCTTGCGCAGGGCCTTCGACTCGATCTGGCGGATCCGTTCGCGCGTGACGTTGAAGGACCGGCCGACCTCTTCCAGCGTGTGCTCCGAGCCGTCGCCGACGCCGAAGCGCATCTTCAAGACCTGCTCCTCCCGGGGGGTCAGGGACTTCAGGACCCGGCGCGTCTGCTCCTGCAGGTTCGAGACGAGCACCGCGTCGATCGGGGAAAGGACCCCGCGGTCCTCGATGAAGTCGCCCAGATGCGAATCTTCCTCCTCGCCGATCGGGGTCTCGAGCGAGATGGGCTCCTGCGCGATCTTGAGCACCTTCCGGACCTTGGACACGGGGATGTCCATCCGCTGCGCGATCTCCTCGGAGGTCGGCTCGCGGCCCAGTTCCTGGACCAGCGCGCGGGACGTGCGGATGAGCTTGTTGATCGTCTCGATCATATGCACGGGGATCCGGATGGTCCGCGCCTGATCCGCGATCGCGCGAGTGATGGCCTGGCGAATCCACCACGTCGCGTACGTCGAGAACTTGTAGCCGCGGCGGTACTCGAACTTATCGACGGCCTTCATGAGGCCGATGTTGCCTTCCTG
>JBGPGG010000146.1:0-6317 GCA_041483715.1 Thermoanaerobaculia bacterium | reverse complement strand
TCCATGCGCCGCCCCTCCCGCTCGTAGCCGCGGGCCTGGCTCGCTCCGTCCTTGTGCTTCTGCCAGTGCATCCCCGTCGTCGCGCGGTCGTAGACCTGCATGCGGTACATGCCGACGTTCGTCTTGCCCGTGGCCGGATCCTTCGTGATGACGAGCGGCATCGTGATGAAGGGTCCGGCATCCTGGGGCCAGCAGGTCAGGACCGGAAGCGTGGACAGGTCCACCGCGTCCCCGGTCGCGACGACTTCCTGGCAGGGTCCGCTCTTGACCGTCTTCGGGAATGCGCTGGCGAGCTCCGTGACCTTCGGGATCGCCTTCAACTTGTCGAGGATCCCCTCGGGCGGCTTCGGGTCGAGGAAGAACTCGAGGCGCTCGTCCCACTCCTGCCAGGAGGCGATCTCGAGGGCCTGCAGCATCCGGCTGCGTGAGCCGAAGACGTTGATCGCGACCGGAAGGTTCGAGCCCTCGACGTTCTCGAAGAGCAGCGCGGGGCCTCCGGCCTTGACCGCGCGATCGGCGATCTCCGCGATCTCGAGACGAGGCGAAACGCGCTCGCTCACGCGTACGAGATCTCCCTGCTCCTCGAGGGTCCGGAGGAAGGCGGACAGATTGCGATGCGCCATGGGACTACCTTATCGCTTCGCTTGGCGAGCGCCGCGGTCCGTCCGGCCCCGGCGCCCTCCGAAAGCGATCGGCACGTCGGCCTCGATGCGGCCGACCTCGAGACCGAGCGCGTTGTGGACCCGGGGCTCGGCGTAGGACGCCAGCGCGCGGCGGACCCCGAGCGGCAGCGCTCCGAGCCGATCGAGCGCAGTGAGCGTCACCGCGTCGCGGGGGCGCGCGGACCCATCCTCGATCTTGAACGCGATCCCGATCGCCTTGCCGCCCCGGGCGGCGGCGCGCAGCCCGACGGCGTAGACGCCTTCGGCCCCCTCCTTGCCGATCCACCGGCCGCGGCCGGCCTCGATGAACTCGGTCGTGAAGCGCCCGGTCCCGGCGACCAGGTCCGGTTGCTTCGTCAGCGCCCGGACGATGCGGGCGCGCACCGCGGCGGCGCGAGGCTCCTCGCCCGGCAGAGTGCGGCCGGCCACGAGCCGCGCGTACGCACCCGCGAGGGCCGACAGCGGCAAGCGGAACACCGGGAGATTGCATCCGTCCACCGCCACCGTGATCCGCGATTCCGGGATGTCGGCGTAGCGGGCGACGAGCGTCCGGATCCGCCGTTGCAGCGCGTGGCCCGGCTCCGTGTAGTCCGCGTGCGAAAGGCCGAGCGCGCGGCAGGCCAGAAGCAGCCCGGCGTGCTTTCCCGAGCAGTTGTTGTGGAGCGCCGTGGGTTTTTCCCCGCGGCGCACGAGCTCGCGGGCCGAGGCTTCGTGCATGGGCGAGTGGGCGCCGCACCGCAGATCGACGGGCCGAAAGCCTCCGCGCCGCAGGATCCGCCGCGCGAGCTGCACGTGACGGGGCTCACCGCCGTGCGAGGCGCACATCAGCGCGATCTCCGCATCGCCGAGATCGAATTGCTTCTCGCCGCCCGCGAGCAGCAGCGGCATCGCCTGGAACGGCTTCGCCGCCGACCGCGCGTAGACCGGAAGGTCGGGGTCGCCGCAGCCCCCGAGGAGCCGTCCCTTTTCGTCGACCACCACGAGGCAGCCCCGATGCACCGACTCGACGTGGGATCCGCGGTAGACCCGGGCGAGCACCGGCGGGGCCTTCGTCATGGCTCCCATTATGGCAACTTCGGCTATTCTGGACGGGCGGCGCGACGGAATAATCCCGTTCCGAAAGCCGTTCGGGGATCCGAATGCGCACGACCCTCCTGACGCTCGCATTGGCCGGTGCCCTCGCCGCCGGCGCCGCCGCCGAGCAGCCGCAACCGTCGCCGGTCTTTCCCGACCTCGAATTCGTCGGGGTGGACGGCGGAAGTGTCCAGCTCTCGCAGCTCAAGGGCAACGTCGTCCTGCTGAACGTCTGGGCGACCTGGTGCGGCCCCTGCAAGCTGGAGCTTCCGGTCGTCCAAAGAATGTACGACACCTACAGCGACCGAAACTTCGTTGTCCTCGCGGTCAACGTCGACGCGGACCGCCGGCGCGTCAGTGCCTTCCTCAAGCAATTCAACATCTCCCTTCCGGTCTACTACGCCGCGCCGGAAGACGCCGGCCCGTTGACGGCGGGCGGCATCCCGTCGACCTTCATCCTCGGCCCGGACCGGACCCTGATCGACCGCGCCGTCGGCTACTCCCCCGCCCAGGAGGACCGCTGGAAAAAGGTCGTCGAGAAATACCTGAAGCCCCGGAAGTAACCCCGAGCGCCGCTCGGGGCGTATGCACCATGGAGGCCTCCCGATGAAATCGCGCATTCTCCTCATCGTTCTCGTCGCAACCCTCGCGGGCGCCGGCTCCGCCAGCGCACAGCTGCGCGGCGGCACCGTCGAGCTCAACGGCTTTGCGGGCTATCTCTTCGGCGGCGGCCTCGGCCACGGACCGGCCGACATCAACGTCCCGTATCCGTACCACGTGGATATCGCCGACGACCTCAACTACGGCGGCCGCATCGGGTACAACTTCAACAGCGTTTTCGAGGCCGAGTTCGAGTACGCGCGGACGGGGACGTCCTTCGTGCGGAACGCGGACCGCGGCAACCTCCCCGACGTCGAGTTCGGCAACCTGACGATCCAGTACTTCATGGGCTACCTCACGTTCAACTTCGGGCACGGCCGAGTGGTGCCGTATTTCACGATCGGAGGGGGCGTGGGCGACTTCGATTCGAACTTCGCCGGCATCCTCCAGACGCGGTCGCGGTCGCGGGGCACCGCCGCGATCGGCGGAGGCGTGAAGTACTTCTTCAACCCGCACTTCGGGATCCGCGCGGACGCTCGCGCCTACTCGAGCTACCTCGGCAGCGAGACGATCGTCTGCGGGCCGTACTACTACTGCACCCAGACGAACTGGGTCACGAACTTCGTCGCCAACGGCGGCATCGTCATCGCTTTCTAAGCGAGCCGCTTCACGGTGATCCGGCGGCCCTCGCCGCCGGAGAGCGTCTCGATCCGGACCTCCACCGTCGGGGCGAGCAGGCCGCGGATCGCGGTCCGCGGCCACTCGATACACGCCGGCGCCCCGGCGACGGAGTCGGGAAGCCCCAGCGCCTCGAGGTCCCGGCGCGTGTCGGCCAGCCGGTAGAGGTCGAGATGGCGCAGCACGATCGCGCCGGCCTCGCCGGCGTACTCGTTCAGGAGCGCAAAGGTCGGAGAAGCCACCTCCCGCGCCCTAGCCCCGAGACCCCGGGCGAGTCCGCGAGCGAAGGTGGTCTTTCCCGCGCCGAGGTCCCCCTCGAGGTACACGACGTCGCTCTTTCCGAGCGTGCCGGCCAGCCGCTCCGCAGTCGCCTCGGTTTCCGCCTCGCCGCGAGCGATGACGGCCTCGGGCTCACTCATCCGCGAGCGGGCGGCAGCGCAGCGCGGCACGCACGCCCGGGACCGCATCCGCGACCTCGTGGGCGAGAAGGCCCGCGTCGCCCAGCCGCGGCGCGAGGGAATCCGCGGCTGCGCCGTGCAGCCACGCGCCGGCCACCGCGGCCTCCCGTGGCCCGAGGCCGCCGGCGAGCAGCGCGCCGATCACGCCGGCAAGGACGTCGCCCGACCCGGCGGTTGCGAGCAGCGGCGAACCCGTCGGGTTCACGGCGATGCCGCCCGAGGGCTCCGCGACGAGGCTGTGCGCGCCCTTGAGCACGACGACCGCTCGGGTCCTTCTCGCCAGGGCGCGCGCGGCCCCGAGGCGGTCCGATTGAATCTTCGTTGAAGTCGTCGAGAGCAGCCGCGCGGCTTCGCCCGGATGCGGCGTCAGCACGGTCGGGCCGCGTCGTCGCCGGAAGAATTGGGCGCGCCCGGCGAAGGCGTTCAGCGCGTCCGCGTCGGCAACGACCGGAACGCGCGAGCCCGCAAGGACCAATTCGAGGAAACGCACCGTCTCGGCCGAGGTGCCGAGGCCCGGCCCGACCACGGCGGCATCGAATCCCGCGAGCGCGCCGAGCAGGGCTCGAGCGCCGCGCGCCGCGAGCGCGCCGCCCGATTCCGGCAAACCAGAGGTCATCGCCTCGGGCAGAGCACCAACCACCAGGCCCTCGAGCGACTCAGTGCAGAAAACGGTGACCAGACCCGCTCCGCCGCGCAGGGCGCCCCGCGCGGCGAGGACCGCGGCGCCCGACTTGCCGCGTGAGCCGGCGACGATCGCGAGCCTTCCGAAGTCCGCCTTGTGGGACTCGAGCGGCCGGGCGGGCAGCAGCGACCGCGCATCGGACGATTCCGCGAGCCACACCCGCCGCGCGTTCTCCTCCAGCGTCGCACGGGAGATTCCGATGTCGGCGACCACGAGCCGGCCGCAGAGACCACTCGCCGGCGGCAGCACATGGCAGAGCTTCGGAGCGCCGAACGCGACGGTCACCGCCGCGCGCACGGCGGGGCCGGCGATCGCGCCGCCCTCGGCACAGAGCCCCGACGGGACGTCCGCGCAGACGATGGGGCGGCCGGCCCGGTTGATCGCCTCGACCGCGCGCCGGGCGTTTCCTTCGAGGGGTCGGCCGAGCCCGGTGCCAAACAGCGCGTCCACGACTCCGTCGGCCTCGGTGAGCGCGCGGCGCAGGGCGTCGAAGCCGCCGCGGGACGCGAGCGTCACTGGGACGAGGCCGAACGCCGCGGCGCGGGCGAGGTTGATCGCCGGGTCGCCGCGGTAGGCCGACGGATCGGCTAGGGCGAAGAGAGAAACCGCGATCCCGCGTTCGGCGAGTATGCGCGCGGCGGCGAGCCCGTCTCCCCCGTTGTTGCCGGGGCCGCAGACCACGACGACGCGTGCCCAGTCTGGATAGGAGCGGGCCAGCGCGCGGCAGAGCGCGGCGGCGGCGCTCTCCATGAGCTCGTCGGAAGGCGTGCCGCGGCGGATCGTCGCCGCGTCTGCCGCGCGCATCCGCCGGGCGTCCAGGATCGGGATCACCCGGGGATTATCCGCCGGAACGGGAGGGGCTACGTCCCGGGCTTGGCCGGCTCCGTGGGCTTCTCCTTGGGCAGCGCCGAGACAAAGACGTTCTTCTGGAGATACGAAGTCAGGTTGGACACGCCATCCCGGACGCCGACCGCGAGCTTCTGCCCGCCCGGAACGACGATCAACTGGACGTCGAAATAGAAGTCCTTGCGCTGCGCCGCGGCGAGGTCCTTGACGGGAACCATGACCTGCTGCCTCTGGATCTGCAGGTCCGACTGCTTGCCGGACACGTCCAGCACCGCGAAGTAGACGAAGAACTGCCCCTCGTACCGGTCTCCCGACGGCAGCAGGCCGAGCTTGCCGATCGGCACCGAGATCCGGACGGGCAACAAGTAGTTCTCTCTGTCATAGGGCTTGGGCTCGCCGACAGACATGCTGGCCTGGAGGGGGTTGTCGCTGCGGGAATAGTGGAGGCTGGCGAGCACGGCCTCGGCCGTCTTCGTCTCCACGGACTTCTCGACGAAGCTCGTGCGCGTGCGCACCTTCAGGCCCTTCTTCTTGACCGACACCTCGATCTTGTGCGGCCGGTCGCTCGCCCCCTTGGCGCTGCGGTAGCCGAGTGAGTAGAAGTTCGAGAAGTCCGAGGCGATCTGGTCGAGGCTCGCCTTCCAGTCGTTGGTGTTGATGGCGGCAATGCCGCCGGTCTCCTCCGCCATCATCCGGATCGGGCCCTGCATGTTCTGGCGCACGAAGAACTCGTTGACGTGCACGTCGCCGCCCCGCTGGCTCCCGGTCCCCCTATTCTCCGCCGAGACGAGATCGGCCGTCTGCAATCCCGAGGCGTCGAGCGTATAGATCGTGACGCCGTTCGCGTTGGCCGCCTGGACGATCTTCACGTACTTCGTGTTCATGTCGTACTCGAACTCCTGCATCGAGGCCGACGGATCCTGGAACTTCTCCCGGATGGCCTCGTAGAGCTCGAGGCCCGCCGTCGCCGGCAGGCCCTCCGAGATGTAGACGAAGTTCTTCCGCCCCTGCAGCCCCGCCAGGCTGTTGATCGTCGACTGGATGGCGTCGACCGTAAACTCGAGATCGTTGCGCAGCGCCTGGGCGTAACTCTTCGCGAAGCTCTGCGCCTCGCTGCTCGACTTCGAATCGCCGATCTTCTGGATCGCGTCGCGCCGCTCGCCCTGATAGGTCGTACCGCCGCCGGTGTCGAGCTCGATCTGTTCGATCGCGCCGAGGATCTCGTTGGCATCGGACGTGAAGCCCTTGCGCACCTTCACGGAGCGATTGAAGGTGACGACCATGCCCTCGGCGTTCGGCCCGATCGCCTGGGGAATG
>JBGPGG010000145.1:0-6324 GCA_041483715.1 Thermoanaerobaculia bacterium | reverse complement strand
TTCGTCGCCGCGCTCGAGCTTCTCGGGCTGACGGTCGCGACCGGGGTGTTCGGGGCCTCGATGGAAGTCGAGCTCGTCAACGAAGGGCCTGCGACGTTCCTGCTGGAGCTGCCGCCGGGACCGTGACGTCCGCCTGACGGATCGGCGAGAGGGAAAAGCACAGCAGGAAGACCGCGACGCAGAGGAGCGCGACGAGCGTGCGGCCGAAGTCGAGCGGCACGTCGTCGTCGTCGACCGGCGGGTGCGCGAGCCCCATCACTGCGGCCATGAGGAGCGGCAGAACCAGCCACACCGGGGAACTGGTGACACCAGCGATCACGCAGAGCACGAGGACGACGGCGGACACCTTCGGCTGCAGCTTGCCGGTGGCCGCGCGCAGAATGTGGCCCCCGTCGAGTTGCCCGATGGGCAGGAGGTTCAGGCAGGTGACGAAGAGCCCGAACCACGCGGCCATGAAAGTCGGGTGCTCGTGGACGGAAGCGCTCGTGTAAGGCCCGACGTGCATCCAATGCTGCGCCCAGCGGACGATGAGCGGGTAGTCGAAGAGGATCGTGCCGTCCGTGAGCGGCTGTGTGCTCGGCCGCGGCCGGGCGACGCCATAGAGCAGGAACGGGATGGCCGTGAAGAACCCCGCGAGGGGTCCTGCGGCGCCGATGTCCAGCAGTTGCCGCTTGGTGCGGATGGGCTCCTTGATCCGGATCACGGCCCCGAACGTGCCGGCAAGCACGAGCAGCGGCGGCGACGGAATGAAGTAAGGCAGCGTTGCGGCCAGGCCGTAGCGCCGGCACATGGCAAAGTGCCCGAGCTCATGGATGCCGAGGATCGTCAGCAGCGGGATCGAGAACGCGAAACCGTCGGAGAATCGGCCACCCGCGAGCAGTCCTCCGGTGGTGGAGAAGGCGAGCCCCCCGGCCAGGGTTGTCGTGACGAACGTGAGAGCGAGCAGCGCGAGGTGAAAGAGGGGATGCTCGCGGACGCGCCGCCAGCCGCGGGGCTCCGGGGGTGCTTCTGCGAACCGGTCGTCGGGCGGCCGTTCCACTACGACGGAACGGCGCGGCGCAGGTCCATCAGGAGGCGCGCGAGCGAGCTCCCGAGGGCGCTCGAGGCAACCTCGAGGTTGAGGTAGTCGTCCTCCGAGAGCGGCGCGCCGAGGCGGTCTGCATAGAGAAAAGCGACCAGGCGTTCCCTGATCCGGACGGGAAAGACCGCGCACGCCGCCGCGGCCTTGTCTCCGAGCAGGGCGGCAAGCTTGGGTGGAACGAGAACGCGCGAGAGCGGCCCCCGGTGGGGGGAGCCCGAAAGCTTGACGAACGCGAAGATGGACGGGTCTCCCCACGGAATCCGGATTCCTGCGACGCGGTCGCGCGTCAGGCCTGAGCCGCGTGCCGTCCAACCCTGCACCGCTTCCTGCCCCGACATGAGAAGGATCGCGCGGGGGAACCGCCCGCAGACGGTTTCGAGGGTCGACTCGGCCAGCCGGTCGCGGGCGGGCGAGCGCTCCTCGGCGTGGCCCGGGGCCGCGGCCGGACGCTCCCACATGGCGCTGACGATCGTCTCCTCGGCCTCGGCCTCCGGCCGCCACATGCCGTCGGCGAGCTCGTCGGAAGTCTGCGGATGGGGCGGCGCGAAATCGGGCAGGAAGTCTTGAGCGTCGGCGAGCTCGCGCACCGGCTGCTCGGCGGAGACGAAGGGTGCGGCGTAGGAAAGCGGCCGCGCGGCGTCCGGCGGCGGCGCGCCCGGCGCGATCCGGATTTCCCGCGAGGCGGAGCCGGCGCGGGGATTCACGAAGCGTCCCGCCAGGGGAGCCTGGATGGTGGCGCGCGTGCGGTAAAGGCGGCGCTGCTCGTTGCGCTCGAGTTTGTTGAGCACTCCGCGGAACTCGACGGGGATCGGCCGCCCGTAGAAAAGGTGGAAGGCCTGCAACAGGCGCACCTCGGAAATCACGGCCGGAATGACGGGGCGGTTGGTCACCGCCGACACCTCGTCCACCGCGGCCAGGTTGGAAGGATTCTTGAACGCGACGCGCACGCCGCGGCCCTCGATCCCATAAGGAACCGCTCCCAGCCGCACGGCGGCGCGCTCGGCCAGGAGGCGCACGACCTGGGGCGGGGTCTTCAGGATGTCCTGCCACGTCACATAGTCGCAACGATGAATGGCAGACAGCGCCTTCAGAAGATTCTCCTCGGGGAGCAGGTCGCGATCGAGCAGGATCGTTCCGAGGCGGAAAGGCTCGCCGGTGTGGCGCTGGAAACCGAGCGCGCTCTGGACGGCGCCATCCGAGAGGACGCCCTCTGCGACGAGGAGCTCTCCGATGCGCGGCATGAGGGGATTCTACTTGTTGTTCGGAGTTGTTGTTCGCAAGTTAGGGAAGATCCCGCAAATCTTTGCCAGGCTTGAACCGGATCGTATTACCGGGCGGGATCGAGACTTCGACGCCCGTTTTCGGATTGCGGCCGATCCCGCGCTTGCGTCGCTTCACCTGGAAGACGCCGAAGCCGCGCAGCTCTATGCGATCGCCCGCGCCGAGGGCCGAGCGCATGGCCTCGATGACCGTTTCCACGGCCGTCGCGGCCTTGGCGCGCGGGACCTGAGCGAGATCAACCACGCGGTCGACGATGTCGGCTTTGATCATGGCTCCTCCGGGATGGACAGGATTATATAACCTGCTTTTTCTTCAATCGGATGGAAGCCGCCAGGGAGGCTGCCGCCGCCCCTGCCAGTTCCCGGAGATAGGTCAGGTCGGCCGGGGTGGCCCCCTGCGTGCCCGCGCATTCGGCATACAAAAAGGCGACGCTCTTGTCCCTCATGAGGACCGGCTGGACCACACATTCCGCGGGCCAGCCGCCCAGCGCCGCGGCCAGCGCGTCGTGCCGGGTCATGGGCGGGAGGGGCCCCAGGTAGAAGGCCCGGCTCATCCGCACGTTCAGAAAGATGGATGGCTCGGTCCACGGAATCTCGAGGGAACGCAGGGCCTGGGCATCCACGCGCTCCCCGGCGCCGGACCAGCCCGTGATCCCGTCCGGACGAACCGCAAACACGGCACTGCGCGCGAAGCGCCGCCTCATAGCCCGCAGGGCCGCGTCGAAGACGCCATCCCGGTCGCGGGCGGCCAGCATCTCGGCGAAATCGGCGGCAGTCGGCATGCCTGCATCCGGCGCGGCGACAGGGGCCGCCCGCGGCGTCGAAGAAGTCCGACGCCAGGACGACGGCGGCATGGGGGGAGGCAGCCCGGCGCCCGTCCCCGGGGCCCCCTCCGACGTGGACGCCGACCGCGAATCCGATCCCGGCAGCTCTTCCCAGGGAATCGACTCCGGCTCCGCCTCGACGGCTTCGCCCGGGGGCGCTGGCAGCCCTCCCCATCCGACGGGCGGCAGGTCGGGCACGTTCCAGGTCCGCGACCGCAAATCCTCGTCCGTGTCGCGCGCGGCCACGGGCGGCGCAAGGCCCGGCAGGCCCGGGCTCGCCGAGGAGAAGTCGGGCGGCGGCGGCAGAGGCTTCTTGATGACCGAAGGCGCCACGGGGCGGGACAGCTTCTCCGCCAGGATGGCGAACCGCGGCGTGCGGCGCTCGCCGTAGCACTTCTCGAGCGCCTGGTAGATCCGGACCTCGGGCGCGGCGGCCGGGACGATCTTCTTCCCGGTGACGAAGAACAGTTCGTCGAGCACGCGCAGGTTCGCCGGGTCCCGCAACACGACGCGCACGAACCCCTCGCCGACCTCGACGGGAAGGGCGGAGTGCCGGATCGCGAACTTTGCCGGCAGGGCCGCGATCACCGCGGGCGGCAGGGCGCCGAGCGTGCGCCAGGGGACGTACTCGCAGCCGTGCTGTTCGGCGAGCGCCTTGCCGATGTCGTCTTCGGACACCGATCCGCGCTCGAGCAGGAGCGTCCCGATCCGCCCGCCCGTGAACCCCTGGACGGCCAGAGCGCGATGGACACTCTCTTCGGTGACGGCACCGGCCCGAACGAGAAGTACGCCCAGTCGCGGCATGTCTGCCGATTATCGCGTACCCTGCGTCGAAAAGGCGACAGCGGGAGGGCGGCGGCGCCCGGGAAGGTGCGGCGATCGTGCTAGATTGCTGAGGTGAAGGTGAAGCTCGGGCTTCTGATTGCCGTGCTCGCGTTCGCGGCTGCCGACGCCTCGCTGGCGAGCGACCCCCTGGTCGAGAGCCGGCGCGCGTTTCTCGCCGCGCGTTCCGCCCTGGCGGACGGGCGCTACCAGGATGCCCTGGCCCTCTACCGGAAGGTGCTCGAGATCGTCCCCTCGGACCCGATCGTGCACCTCGAGTACGCGCAGCTGCTCCGCGACTTGAACGTCCCGGACGAGGCCACCCGCCAGGCCCGCGAGGCCGTGCGGCTCGACCCAAACCTGGCCGAGGCGCGGCGGCTTCTGGGAACGCTGGAGCTCGCGGCGGCCGACAAGGACTCGACGCGGTTGCCGGCGGCGATCGAGGAGCTCTCGGCCGCGCACCGTCTCGCCCCCTCCGACCTCGGAACGTCCGTGACGCTGGCGCGGGCCCTGCTCGCGGCCGATCGCCCGACCGAGGCGGCCGCCATACTCGACGAACTTCCGGAACTCGCGGGGCAGCCCGCGATCCAGAGGCTGGCCGCCGAGGCGAAGGCCAAGAGCGGGCGCTGGCGCGAAGCCGAGCAGCTCTACCGCGGGCTGTACGAAGCGGATCCGGGCGACCGGGAGATCGCGGCCGCGCTCATCGATCTCTACGAGGACCAGGACAAGCTCGACGAGGCGCTCGCGGTGCTGGAGAGGCTCGCGGCGCGCGACCCCGAGAATCCCGCGGTGGGCGAGCGGATCGTTCTCGACCTCGCCCGCGCCGGACGATTCCCGGAGGCGGAGCAGCGGACGCGCGCCCTCGTCACGAAGCGGCCCGAGAATCGCGCGGCGCTGCGTCTGCTCGCGACCGTTGTTTTCGAGCGCGGCACGTCTGCCGAGGGCGAGAGGATCCTGCGAACCCTGATGGAAGCGGACGCCGACGAGCCGTCGGCGCGGCGCCTCCTCGCTTCCGAGTATGTCCGGGAGCGGCGCTTCAACGAAGGCCGCGCGATGTACCAGGAGATGATCCGCTCCGCCGGGGACGAGCCGCGCAAGCGGGAGATCAAGGCCGCCGCGGTGGTCGAGCTCGGATTCATCGCCTTTCTCGAGAAGGACTACACCGAGAGCCGGCGGATCCTCGCTCCCGTCGCGATCTCCGGCAACGCGGTCCAGGGCAGGGCCGCCCGCATCCTCCTCGCCGTCGACCGGGATTCGGAGGATCTCGCCGACGGCCTCGCGCGCGCGAAAACTTTTGCCGCCGCGCGGCCGCAGGACCCGGAGTGGGAGGCCGCGACCGCCGAGTTCCAGTACCGCCTGGGCGAGACGAAGGCGGCCGAAGCCACCCTCGAAGCCCTCCGCGCGTCGGGCGAGATCGAGAAGATGATGGCCGCCGCCGACGCGTACGGGCGCCTGAAGCGGTACGACGCGGCCGTGCGGATCGCGCGCGAGGCGGCGGCGAAGTATCCCGAGTCCACGGATGCGCTCTTTCGCCTCGGCTCGAGCCTCGAGCGCGGCGGCAACCCGGCCGAAGGCGAGAAGGTTTTCCTGCAGCTGCTCGCGCTGCGCCCCAACGACTCGGCGACGCAGAACTACCTCGGATACATGTGGGCGGACCAGGGCGTCCAGCTCGAGCGGGCCAAGGAGATGCTCGAGAAGGCCGTCGCCCGGGAGCCGCGCAACGCCGCTTACCTCGACTCCCTCGGCTGGGCGTACTTCCGCCTCGGAGAGCTCCAGAGCGCGGAGAAGAACCTGCGCGAGGCGTACCGGCGCGAGCCGGCGGACCCGACGATCGAGGAGCACATCGGCGACCTCGAGGCCCGGCAGGGAAATGTCGAGGGTGCGATTCGCCACTGGGAGAAGGCGCTCGCGCTCAAGCACGACGAGCCCGATCGCGTACGCGAGAAGCTCCAGCGTGCGCGGGCGCCCGTTTCGCAGCGTTGAGCCCGCGTTCGCTGCGCCTTGCGCTTCCCGTCTTCCTGGTTTGCGCGCTCGCGGCGTGTGCGACGAGCCGCTCGCAGCGGCGATTCAACCCCGCAACGCCGGAGCAGCAGAGCCAGGCCCTCTCCGCCTGGACCGAAGCGCGGGAGCGGGCCGCGAGGCTTCCGGCCTCGCGACTGCTCTATGACGCGAAGATGTCCTCGGGCGGCGCGCCGTCAATCCCGGGCACGCTCGCGGTTTCCTACGACGGCAAGGCGGTCACACTGGCTTCGCTGACGGGGCCCTTCGGTTCGCGCGTTGCCGAGTACCGCGACGGCTCCGTGACGGGAGAAGACAG
>JBGPGG010000144.1:0-6361 GCA_041483715.1 Thermoanaerobaculia bacterium | reverse complement strand
GTCGCCGCTCATCATCCTGTCGTACGCCGCGGCGGCGCGGTCGAGCGGGAAGAGCTCGTTTCTGGATCGCACTCCTGTCCGTGCGGCAAAGGCCATCGTGTCTTCCGAGTCGATCGAGCGGCCGGAGGGCCAGCCGGCGATCGAGCGGCGTCCGCCAATGAGAAGCCCGACCGGGACCTGTAGCGGATCGTGCGGGGCGCCGACGATGAGGAGCTTTCCGTCGACCCCCAGGCCTCCGATGACCGCGGCCATCGCGGCTGCGTTCGTGACGGTTGCGAGGATCACGCGCGCTCCGCCCAGTTTGGTGAGCTCGGCGGCGGGGTCCTGCTTTTGGCTGTCGATGTAGCGACGGGCGCCGAGCTGGCGCGCGAGGGGCTCTTTGTCGCGGCCGCGTGCGATCGCGACAGTGTCGAAGCCCATCTTCGATGCGAACTGCACTCCCAGATGCCCGAGTCCGCCGATGCCGAGGACCGCGACGAGGTCGCCGGGGATCGCGCCGGCGTGGCGAAGCGAATTGAAGGTCGTGACACCCGCGCACATCAGAGGCGCGGCCTCGGCTGCGGTGAGCTCGACGGGGATCCGGGCCAGCGCGCCCGAAGGTGCGACGACATAGTCCTCATACCCTCCGTCGAATCCGATCCCCGGAACGCGGTTGCCGAGGCGGCAGAGGAGGAAGTCGCCCCGGCGGCACGAATCGCAGTAACCGCAGTTCCAGCCGTGCCAGCCGATACCAACCCTGTCGCCGGTCTTCCAGCCGGGGACGTCGGGACCGACCGCGTCGACCACGCCTGCGATCTCGTGGCCAGGCACGCGCGGGTACTGGATCCCGGGCCACAGGCCCTCCTCCTTGGTCAACGAGTCGCTGTGGCAGATCCCGCAGGCCTCGACGCGCACGCGCACGAAGCCGGGACCGGGCTCGGGAATCTCGCGCTCAACCGTCTCGAGAGGTCCTCCGGCCTTGGGGACCTGGACGGCACGCATCTTTGGCATGACTCCTCCTATCGGCTGTCGGCCGTACCAGGCGCCAACATGACCGCGTCACCTAAGTAGTCGGGTGAGCGGGCTCAGGATTCAGAGGCAAGCCCCTGCAAGCCGCGGCGAGTTATGCTTCGCCGCGTGAGAAGGGCCAAACCGTCCTTTTCCTTCCCATAGAGAGGTGTCTATGCGCTCCCGTGTTCTCCTAATCGTCCTACTCGTCGTCACCGCCCTGACTGTCGTCGCGGAAGAGAAGAAGCCTTCCTGGAAGATGTCCGGCCAGCTCGAGGAAGCCTGCTCGTGCAATGCCGCCTGCCCATGCTGGTTCGGCTCGAAGCCGACGCATCCGCAGTGCAGCGGAGGCTTTGCCCTCTTCATCGATAAGGGGTCGTACGGCAACGTGCCGCTCGACGGCCTCGGGGTCGCGGTCATGGGGGCGAGCAAGGAAGGAACGACGATGATGGCGTCGATCGGGGACTGGGACTTCCTCACGCTCTACATCGACGAGAAGGCCAACCCGGAACAGCGCAAAGCGCTCGAGGCGATCGCTCGTGAGACGTCGCCACCGGCCGCGCCACCCGAGAGAACGCGCGTCGCCTACGTCCCGCTCACTCGCAAGATCGAAGGCTCCGAGCACATCGTCACGCTCGGAAACTTCGGCGGCTTCTCCGCGCATCTCATGCCTGGAGGGATGGGAGGCGCTCCCAAGATCGTCAATCCTCCCGGCGCCGATCCGATCCACAAGGAATACCTGCAGGGCGTCACGACGAAGCAGACCTACACCGACTCCGGCAAGAAATGGGATTGGTCGAACTCGAACTACATGTACGGCACCTTTCAGACGGACAGCGATGAGTACATGAAGTTCAACGCGGCCATGACCCAGCACATGGGGAAGGCGAAGTCCGAGAAGCACTGAGGGCTGAGTTTCTGCCTACCACCGCGTCATCCGCCTTCTCGTCGCTCGAGCTCGACCCCAGGCTCATCTCTGCTCTCACGGCCCTCGGGTACGAAGAGCCCACGCCGATCCAGCAGCAGGCGATCCCGCCGCTTCTCGAGGGGCGCGACGTCCTGGCGCAGGCGGCGACCGGTACGGGAAAGACTGCCGCCTTCGCGTTGCCGATCCACGCCATAGCGGCCGAGCCGGGGAAAGGCGCGGGCCCCGTCGCCCTGATCCTCGTTCCGACGCGCGAGCTTGCGATGCAGCTCGAGCTCGGCGAGTACGGGATCCCTCGCTGCGCTCGGGACGACGGCTGCTAGGGCCCCGGGTTCTGAGGGCACTCGCGAGGGCCGCCCTTCCTGTTCTATTTGCCGCCGGTTGAGAGAACGACCTTCAGGCCCCTCTCAATCAGTCTGGCGCGGCTCACGCCCAGAGAACGCGCCAGCTTGTCGGAGCGCTGAAGCAGGTCCTGTTCCACGCTGACGGAGATGACTTTCACGCCCTTTCCGCGACGGGGACGGCCAGGCTTGCGCTGAGCCTGCTCCCACCGGCTTCGAGCGGCCTTGGTCAACGGCTGGAACTCATCGATGACCATTTCCCGCCCGTAGGCAGCTGTCGCCTCGGCCAGTTCGTCGGGTCTCATGGCGCGGAACGGCTTGCGGGCAGCCCGCGATCTCTTTTTCATCGCATCCTCCGTCGGAATCGCTTCTTCTCTTTCTCCGTCAAGGGACGAGCATGGATCACGAAGACCGTGTCGTCAGGGTCAATCACGAAAACGACCTGTAGCAGGCGCCCGACCTCAGTCGGACCCCATATAAGGTACTTCTCATCGTTTTGGGCAAGCGGAAACGGAGGCTTGGCGCCAAGGAGCACCTCCTCTGCCTCGTCGGGCTCGACGCGGTGTGTTCCGATGTGTTGTTCGTTCCAGTGGTTCCATCTGAAATTCACAGCTTGAGGACCAGGGTTAATTATATAACAAATGTGGCGTAGAGGGACTCGCCGCAGATGGGCCGAGTTGGGGGGAGGGTGTCGACAAGCCCCTCGTTCGACCCGGATGGTCGCCCTTCGGTCAGAATGGCCCCATGCCGACCACCGCGCCATCCGCTTTCTCCTCCCTTGATCTCGACACCAGGCTCCTCTCCGCTCTCACGGCCCTCGGGTACGAAGAGCCCACGCCGATCCAGCAGCAGGCGATCCCGCCCCTTCTCGAGGGGCGCGACGTCCTGGCGCAGGCGGCGACCGGTACGGGGAAGACGGCCGCCTTCGCGTTGCCGATCCTCCACGGCATAGCGGCCGAGCCCGCAAAAGGAGCAGGGCCTGTCGCTCTGATCCTCGTTCCGACGCGCGAGCTCGCCATGCAGCTCGCGGAGGCCGTCCACCGCTACGGCAAGAGCATCGGGGTGCGCGTGTTGCCGGTGTACGGCGGAGCCTCGATGGACTCGCAGTTGAAGGCGCTCAAGCGCGGGGTCGATGTGGTCGTCGCGACCCCGGGGCGAGCCCTCGACCACGTCAACCGCAAGACGCTGCGGCTCGAGGCCGTGCGCACGCTGGTGCTGGACGAGGCGGACGAGATGCTGGACATGGGGTTCGCGGAGGATCTGGAGGCGATCCTGGCGGCGACACCTTCCGACCGGCAGACGGCGCTCTTCTCTGCGACCCTGCCGCCGCGCATCGTCACGATCGCCTCGAAGCACCTGAAGAATCCCGTCCGCATCGCGATCGCGCGGGAGACGACGGCCCACGGCAAGCTGCCGAAGGTGCGACAGACGGCCTACGTCGTGGCGCGGGGCCATAAGCGGGCCGCACTCGGGCGGGTGCTGGACCTGGAGTCACCGACGGCGGCTCTCGTATTCTGCAGGACGCGGCTCGAAGTGGACGATCTGACGGAGAACCTCAAGAGCCGGGGCCTGCGCGTCGAGGCCCTCCACGGTGGGATCTCGCAGGCGGAGCGGGATCGGGTGATGAAGAAGCTACGTGGCGGAACGCTCGAGCTCGTCGTTGCGACGGACGTGGCGGCGCGCGGCCTCGACATCGGGCACCTCTCGCACGTCGTCAACTACGACGTGCCCTCGTCGCCGGACGCCTATATCCATCGGATCGGCCGCACGGGGCGCGCGGGGCGCGAAGGGGTCGCGATCACCCTCGCCGAACCGCGCGAGCACTGGCAGCTCAAGAACATCGAGCGCGCGACGAGGCAGAAGATCGAGATCGGGAGCGTGCCGACCGTCGCGGATCTGCGTGCGAAGCGTCTCGAGTTGACGCGGGCGTCCCTGCGCGAGTCGCTGCTGGCAGGCGGGCTCGACGCCTACCGCGTCGTCGTCGAGTCGCTCGCCGAGGAGTTCGACCCGCTGGACGTGGCGGCCGCGGCCGTGAAGCTCGCGGATCCGTCCGCGACTGACTCCGGCGCGGCCAGCGACGAGCACGAGATCCCGGCGGTCGCCACGCCGCCGCCTGCGCGTGCCGGCAAGAGGGGAACGAAGTCCCGCTCCGGCGCGGGGGATTCTGCGAAGGTCTTCGTCGGCGCGGGCCGGGCCGCCGGCGTGAAGCCCGGAGACCTCGTGGGCGCGATCGTCAAGTTGGCGAAGGTCCATCCGCGCGACGTGGGCTCGATCCAGATCGCAGAGCGCTTCTCCTTGGTCGAGGTGCCCGAGGCGATCGCCGAAGACGTCATCCGCGCCCTCCGCGCCGCGGGCGTTCGCGGGAAGAAGGTGACTGTGAGGCGGGAGCGGGAACGCTGAGCAAAGCTCCGCTTCACCTCAGGCCGTAGAGGCAAAGCAGAGCAGCCCATCCGCTCGGAAGCGTGGTCGGGGCCGCGGCCAGCGACTGGTACCGGACGACCATCTCCAGAAAGTACCGGGCGTGGAAGTAGGCCTCGAGGATTGGCCGAGTGTTGCGCGGCCACTCGGCGTTCTGCTCGATTGAGAACTCCCTGCCCGTTCCCTGCGCGACGATCTCGAGAAACCAGGGGTTGAGCTCGCGGTGGGGCAGGAGGTTTTGAAGGGCGGCGACGATCTCAACGGTTTGATTCTGGAGGCCGAAGACCTTGAAGCTGTGGTGGTAGAAACGGTAGATCGGGTCCTCATAGCCCCACTCGTCGCTCGAGCGGACGAGGAGGGCGCGAAAGGCGGGAAGGTCGTCCTTGATCCGCCTCAGAAGCTCCGCGTCGTCCTTTCCGGACCTCGTCATCGTCCCCTTCTTGGGGAGACGGCTCGAGTCGACCTCTTCCGGGTGGGAGTCCGGCCGCCCCTCGCGGCTCCGTACCCTGCGTCCGAATCGTGTACGAACGCGGGAGCAACGGCGCCGGTTACGTAGGGACGGACCGGCCGGCCGCTCGATCGGGCGCGCTCCGCGATCAGGCGGATCTCCAGGCGAGCATCGAGAGCCGCGGCGGCGCGAACAAGGGTCCGAATCTCGAGATTGCCTCCCTCTGCCTCCATCTTTGCGACCGCTGGCTGGCTGACGCCGAGAAGCCTGGCGAGCTGGGACTGCGTGAGCCCGCGCTGCTCACGAAGCGCGATGAGGTCCTGCTCGATGCGCATCTCGGCGAGACGTTTCTCGACCCGCGCTGCAAGGTCGGGGTCTCGCGCGAGGGAGTGCGCGAGCCATTTTTCGAACGATTTCGAGCCTGCCTTTCGCCTCATTCCGCCTCCCGGGTCGCCGCCCTGGCTTCCGCACAGAGCTTCCTAACCGCTTTGAGCGCCTGCGCCGGAATATCGCCTCGTTTCTTCACCATCCCGCCGAGGAGAACGGCTCGTTTCCCCGGAAGGAACGTGTAAAACACCCTGACACCCGATTGCACATCACGCAATTCGAACAGCCCCCCTCCGAGGGAGCCCGAGTGAGGCCTTCTCAGCGCGTTTCCTCGTTCGCGAAGGAGTTGAATCAGCGCGATGGCGGTCGCCCTCTCTTCCTGCGTCAGATTCGAAAGGAAGCTGCGTACCGGGAACCCTCCCTTTCGGGGCTGCACGTCGCTGACGTCCCAGCCGATCGACATAACTTTTAGGTTATAACACAGGTAGTGCACTTTCGTCCAGTGCTCGGGGTGGATCGAGCTGTGTCATCGCGCCGCGGCTCGGCCGCCGCGCCTGGACTCGCGCGGCGCCGGTGTGGTGTGATCGCCGCTAACGAACCGCAAGACACCGGAGGGCTCGATGAAGGCGATCCGCACGTGGCTCTCGACTCTCGCTCTGTTTGCCGCGGCCGCCCTGCCCGCGCAGGTGACGGCGATCCGGGCGGGCCAATTGGTGGACCCGTCCTCGGGAACGACCGCCCGAGACCAGATCATCCTCGTCGAGGCCGGAAAGATCACGGCCGTCGGCCCGTCGGTTGCGATCCCGAAGAACGCGACGGTCGTGGACCTGTCGAAGAAGACGGTGATGCCGGGCTTCTTCGACACGCACACGCACCTCTGCCTGAACCTCAACACGCAAGGCGGAAAGGGCCTGC
>JBGPGG010000143.1:0-6514 GCA_041483715.1 Thermoanaerobaculia bacterium | reverse complement strand
GTCGGGCTCGAGCCCGCGTGCATCAAGGCCTGCCCGACCGGCTGCCTGCAGTTCGGAACGAAGGACGACATGGTCGCCCTCGGCAACCTCCGCGTGGACCAGTTGAAAGCGAACGGCTTCAAAGAGGCGGTCTTGTACAACCCGCAGGGCGTCGGCGGCACGGGGGTCGTCACGGTCCTCGCCCACGGCGACCACCCGGAGTGGTACAACCTGCCGGCCGACCCGCGCGTTCCGCTGCTCGTCAAGTTCTGGAAGTCGGTGCTCCGGCCGCTCGGCGTTGTCGCGGTCTTCGGCGCCGTGATCGGCGCGTTCGGCCACTACACGAAGTTCGGGCGCAAGGAGCCGCCTGCCGACGGCGATTCCGAAAGGATGGCGTCATGAGCACCGCGAACCCGAGCGCTCACATGGACGCGGCGGTTGCCGCCGCGCGCGATCGCGAAGACATCGTCGTCGGCAACGAGATCGTCCGGCACCGGCGCTCCTCCCGCGTGATTCACTGGACCGTAGCCCTGACCTTCCTCGTGAGCCTCGCGACCGGCATGCCGATCTGGACGCCTCTCTTCGGCTGGATGGCGAGCCTTTTCGGCGGCCTTTCCGTCTGCCGCGTGCTGCACCCCTGGGCGGGGCTCGCCTTCTTCCTCTCCTCGGTGATCATGTTCTTCCACTGGCTCGCCGAGATGCGCCTCGAGCCGGGCGAAAAAGGGTGGCTGGGGGCGAGGCTCTTCGAGTACATGCGGTACCAGGGCGACGACTCGCAGGTCGGCAAGTACAACGGCGGCCAGAAGCTCCTCTTCTGGGCGGTGTCGCTCGGGGCCCTTGCGCTCGTCCTCTCGGGGCTCGTGATGTGGTTCCCGCTCGCGTTTCCTCAACTGCTGCGGGAGTTCTCGTACCTGCTCCACGACGCCACCTTCATTCTGTTCGCCGTGGCCATCGTCTTCCACGTCTACCTCGGCACGGCGGCGGAGCCCGGCACCTTCGGCTCCATGACGCGGGGAACGGTCACCCGGCGGTGGGCGCGCTTCCACCACCCGCGGTGGTATCGCGAAGTGACGGGTGAACAGGCCGGTCGCAAGTAACTCCTCGAGAACCGCCTCGGACTTCCAACGCCGCGCCGCCCGCGCGGAGCTCTTGGCCCGGGGCGCCCCCGCGGCCGAGGCGCCGCTGCGGTTCGCCGCCGGGCTCTACCGGGCCCAGGGGCGCGTCACCGCGGCGATCGAGGCCCTTCATGCCGACCGGCCTCTCTCCGGCCACCTCGCCGAGGACGCCGAACGATTCGACGATCAGGTCCCCGTCATACTCCGCTACGCTGCCGAATCCGGGCCGGCCGCCCTTTCCGAGGACGCGCGGTCCCGACGACTGGACCCGCCTTCGACCGCCCGAGCCCGCCTGCTCGTCTACTGGGAGGGCGACCGGACTTCGGGTGAGGACTATCTCTCGCGCGCGATTCTCCGGCCCTATGTGGAGTTCCTGCGATCGGTCCGCGTGGCACCCAACCGCGTTCACCGCCAGGGTTCGTGCCCTTTCTGCGGCGGCGCACCATGGGTGGCGGCGCGACGCGAGGGCTCGCTGATGGAGGGGGCGAAGCGCATGCTCGCCTGCGCGCTGTGCGGCGGCGAGTGGCTCTCCGGGCGCATCCTCTGCCCGTCCTGTCTCGAGCAGAATCCGGAGCGGCTCCCGTCCTTCTCGGTGGAAGCGCACCCCGCCGCCCGGATCGAGGCGTGCGAGACGTGCCGTCGCTACGTCAAGTCGATCGATCTGTCCGAAGATACCCGGCCGATCCCGGAAGTCGACGACCTCGTCTCTCTCTCGATGGACCTCTGGGCCCGCGAGCAGGGCTTCGAGCGGATCGAGCCGGGCGTCGCGGGCCTCTGAAGTGGGAGACGCTCTCGCGCTCCTCAACGAGGCCCAGGGCGCGCTTCGAAGCCGCTTCGACGACTTCCACCGCGCCTTCGACCGCCGCGACCAGGCTGCGTACCAACTGGCTCTCGCGGACTTTCACGACTGGCTGTGCCGCTGGACCGCGGCCGAAGAGCGCGCTCTCCTGCCGGCGCTGCGGCGCGCCGGTCTTCCCGAGCGCGACCCGCAGCGCGAGCTCACTCTCGAGTACGTCCAGCTTCGGGAGCTCACTCGCCACGTCCGAATGCAGATCGAGGCCCGCGCCCCGATGGCCGACCTCCTCGGCCTGGTCGAGAATCTCTCGCGACGCTTCGACGCGCACGAGCGTGAAAACCTCGGCGTCTACTACCCGGCCGTCGCTCCATTCCTGACGCCTGCGGAACGGCAATCGCTGGAGGACGCGGCGCCCGGTTTCTGACGCGATCTACCCGAGCTGCTGCGTCTCCGGCGCCGCCGCCTCATCTCTCGGGGCCAGCGCCTCGTAGACGCTCGCCAGGCGGTCCTGGGACCAACCGAGAAAGACGCCGTCCCCGCGGAAAAGGGCGTTCTCGGGAGAGAGCTCGACCAGAGTGATCGTTCCTTCTCCCTGCTCCGAGGCGATCGTCAGCCGCCAGGCCGAAAGCGTTACGGACACCTCGCGCACCCGGATCGGGGACCTTTCGAGGCCGAGGCCTCGAGGATTCGTCAGCCCCTGGACGACAGCCGCTTCCGACACGGTCAGGGCTTGGCCTTGCAGGCGAAGATCTGAGCCCGGCCGCCGTCCAAGAGGACCATGTCGCCGCCCGCCCTGAGCGCCTGATCGGCGCAGTCCCCGAAAGCCTTCCCGTGCTCGTCGCGGCACGCGGCCTCCGAGGCCACGTCGCCGAGATAGACGCAGCCTTTCGCCGACTCGCGATCCTGAGTGATGCGGACCCTGCCGGCCGGACGAGGCTCGGCGGGACGCTCCGGCGGCGGAGCTGGCCTCTGCGGCGCCGGTGGCTGAGGCGTCGAGGCCACTGGCGTCGCGTGATCGACTTCCCGGGGGCTCGCGTTCCGCCCCGAGCAATCGTAGGCGTCCCCGACCGGACCTCTCATCAGGAGCGTGTCCCCCCCGGCACGCCTTACCTGGTACCTCAGACACTCCTCGGCCGTGGGTTGGACAGTCAGACCACACCCTCTCGCCGAGTCCCTCGAATCGACGCCCCCGATGAGCCGGCAATCGCCGACCTCCTTCGGGTTGGTCGTCACCCGCACTTCCCAGACCGAGCTCGTCGCGCTGCGCGCTTGCTTGTAGTCGGCGCAACCGGCGCCCATCGCGGCGAGCAGGACGAGCGCCGAGGCCGCTCCGGCTCCCACCGGTCTCCTGCTCGTATGACTCGACGGAAGCACTCGCACAAGCGTATCAGCTCGCGCTCCCCGCGCAAGCGTCCTTTGTTTCTTGGCAGCCGCAACCGGGAAAACGAAGGCGGGGGCGCGAGTCCTGGAACCACCCGAAGGACAACTCGCCATCGCTGGTCCGATTCTCTATGAGCCTTTCTTGGTCTCGTTCGGATCTGACCCTCCACCCCTCGTCCACTCGCCCGAATCCTCACCCTCTTCGATCCGCGGGGGGGTTTTTAGTCCCTGAGTCGCCGGCGCTTCCTTGAATCCTTGGTCGCGCGGATTCTTCTCTTCCTGCGCTTCCTTCTCATCGTTCGAGCCGGAGTTCTTTAACGGGTCGCTCATGAGTCCTCCTAGGCTTGTAGTCGCCGTCCAAACATTCGAAAGCCACGAGGCAACGGACGGCGGGTTACCTATTTCGAGAGCAGCCGGTCGAGCTCCCGGCGCACGTCCTCTATCTTGACCTGGTGGTCGGGCTGCTTCCAGAGGACCTTGCCGTCGGCGGAACGAATGACGAGGCCGTGGTTTTCGAACCCGAGCGACTGAACGATCTTCTTGTTCTCCTCTGTCGTGGCATCGAGGTTCTGGCCCCGGACTCTACCCTTGTACTCCTGCTCCAACCCGCTCACGGCGGGCTTGATCTTCGCGCAGATCGGTCAGCCGGGCAGGTAGTAGTAGGTTACTCCTAGCGCTCCCGTCTTTTCCGGGAGAGCCAGAGCGAACGCTGTCGAGAACGAGATCAGGGCTGCCAAGAGCAGGTCGCGTCGAGTCGTCATGCCTCCTCCGTTTTCGGCGCAGACAATACCACTGCCCTTGGTTTCGCTCGTTCCTGCGCCGCCACCCAAACGGGTCTCTGGTTTCTGGTTTCTCGTTTCTGGTCGGGGGAACCCGACGGGAAACCGGAAACCAGAGACCGGGCCGGGTTACCATTTCCCCGTGGACTTCATCACCGTCGCGCTCGCGAGGGCCGCCAACTCGGGGCTCATCCCTTCCGGCACCGTCGTCCTTCTTGCGGTCTCGGGCGGCGCGGACTCGATGGCACTGCTCTACGGCGCTGCCGATGCGGCTCCACAGACCGGTTGGAGACTTTCGGTCGGCCACGTGCACCACGGATGGCGGCCGCGAGAGGGGGACCGGGACCTGGCGTTCGTGGCCGAGCATGCCCGCCGGCTGGGGCTCCCCTTCTTCTCCCGGCGCTGCGATGCCCGGCGCGCGGCGCGCGAGCTGGGCCTCTCGCCCGAAGCGGGGGCCCGGCACGTGCGGTACCAGGGGCTCTCCGAGATGGCCGCGGAGGCGGGCGCCGAGATCGTGGCCACGGCGCACCAGCACGAGGACGCGGTCGAGTCGCACCTGCTCGCGCGCGAGCGGCAGGGCGGCATCGCCGCGCTCGCGGGACCGCGCGAGAGCCGGGCGGATGGAGTCGTGCGGCCGCTCCTTTCCGTGACGCGCCGGCAGATCCTGCAGTTCCTGGCCGAGCGCGGCGTGTCGTTTCGACGCGACGCCTCCAACGGCGATTTGCGCCTCGCGCGGAACCGCGTCCGCCGCACGCTCGCCCGCCTGCGGGAGTCCCCGGGCGGCGAGGACTCGCTCCGGGCGATGGCCCTCGAGATCGCCCGGCTCGGCGTCGAGCGGCGGCTTCTCGAGTCCGAGTTCGAAACGCGTATCCTCCCCGCCGCAAAGATCGCTCCGGACGGCGTCGCGATCGACGCCGCACTCCTCGCAAGCTGCTCCGAGGAGCTGCAGCGGCTCGCGCTCTCCCGCCTCGCCGCGCAGTTCGCCCGCCCGGGAAAGCCGCCGATGACCGGGCGCGAGCGCGAGCGGCTTCTCGCGCTTCTTTCCGGCGGCGCCGACTTCCGCTTCGAGGCGGGTCGGCGCATCCGGTTCGAGCGGCGGCGCGGGGAATTGTCGCTGCGCCCCCGCGGGCCCGGGCCGGTGTACGATTCGGCGGGTCGGATCTCGACAGAGGGCAAGAATCGGGAGGTCGGTCCGTGAGACTGGTGCGGCGCTACGAATCGCGACAGATCGCCGAACGCGTGGAAGCCGTTGCCGGCGCCATCGACCGCGACCTGCGGGAGCGCCCGCTCATCGTGGTGTCGCTGCTCAAGGGCTCGGTCTTCTTCATGGCGGACCTCGCCCGGAAGCTGCGCGGGCCGTTCTCCTGCGAGTTCATGCACGTGCGGCGGGCGGAGGGCGCTCGCGAAGTCCTCCAGATCGACTTCGCGAGCGGATTCACCGTCCGGGACAAGCACGTCCTGCTCCTCAAGGACGTCGTCCACACCGGCGTCATCGAGACCTACCTCTTGGACCACCTGCGCGGAGACGGGGCCGCGTCCCTGCATCTGGGCGCCGTCGTGGACAAGCCCCTCGACCGGACCACGGGTGTCACGGTCGATTTTTCCCTCTTTTCCGCCGAGGAAACGGGCCTCTTCGCCGGCTATGGCATGGAGCACGAGGGCCTCCACGCCCACCTGCCGGACATCTATGAGGTGGTCCCGGAGCAATAATTCCCGGCCGGAGTCCGTTAGACTGGGAGACCGGGTTCGGCCCGCGGAAGGAGTACCCATTTGAACGGCACGATCAAGAACCTGCTTCTCTGGATGGTCATCCTGGTGCTGATCATCCTCGCCTGGAACGTTTTCAAGACCGGGGCCACGACCGTCGAGGAGGTCAGCTTCTCGCAGTTCCTCGACCAGGTCGGCCAGGGTCACGTCCAGAAGGTGAAGATCCGCGGTGAAGAGATCAGCGGCCAGTACGCTCCCTCCGCCGCCAAGCGCGAGCCGCTCTTCAAGACCTACGCCCCGAGCTACCCCGACCTCGTCAAGGACCTGCGCGCCAAGGGCGTCGAGATCGAGATCATGCCCCTGAAGGACTCGACCTTCGTCTCGGTGCTCGTGATGTATGGGCCGCTCATCCTGCTCGTCGCGATCTGGTTCGTGATCATGCGGCAGATGCAGGCCGGCGGGAACAAGGCCATGTCCTTCGGCAAGTCGCGAGCGAAGCTGCTGACCCCAACGCAGAAGAAGGCAACGTTCAAGGACGTCGCCGGCGTCGAAGAGGCCAAGGTCGAGCTGCAGGAGATCATCGAGTTCCTGAAGGACCCGCAGAAGTTCCAGAAGCTCGGCGGCAAGATCCCCAAGGGCGTGCTCTTGATCGGCTCTCCCGGCACCGGCAAGACGCTGCTCGCGCGCGCGGTCGCCGGCGAAGCGAACGTCCCCTTCTTCACGATCTCGGGCTCGGACTTCGTCGAGATGTTCGTGGG
>JBGPGG010000142.1:0-6515 GCA_041483715.1 Thermoanaerobaculia bacterium | reverse complement strand
TTCACATGGCGCCCCCGGTGAGGGGGAGATAAAAGGAGTCGTGGATGAAAAAGTGCGATCTGACGACGAAGGCGATCGGACTGGCGATCGCGGGCGTGCTCGCGGGCACTGGCCTCGCGAGCGCGATGGTGACGGCGGGCGCCGGCAACACTTCCGCCAAGGCCGGCGACGAGAAGGCCAAGGACACGAAGGCCGCTTCGGACAAGCACGTCTGCAAGGGCATGAACTCCTGCAAGGGCACGGGCGGCTGCAAGAGCGGCGATGCAGGTTGCGCGGGCAAGAACTCGTGTAAAGGCAAGGGCGGCTGCGCCTCGGCCGACATGAAGCACTCCTGCAAGGGTATGAACTCCTGCAAGAGCCAGGGCGGCTGCAAGACCGGCGACGCCAGCTGCGCGGGCAAGAACTCCTGCAAGGGCAAGGGCGGCTGCGCTGTTCCGGTTAACCCCGCCCACAAGGCGGCCTAACTCCATCCCGTTTGTCCCGGGGGCCACGGGTCGTCCGTGGCCTCCGGGCATCTTTCGGACCCACCCGTGACTCGAAACTCGGAACTCGGAACTCGAAACTCGGCCCGCAACCGCTGGGGCTTTCCCGATCTCGGCATCGGCGTCGGCCTGCGGACGGTCCACTACCCACACATCCTCGAGAAGAATCCCGAGGTCGACTTCTTCGAGGCCCTCTCCGAGAACTACATGGATACGGGCGGGCGCCCCGTCTGGGTGCTCGACCAGGTCGCCGAGCGCTACCCAATCGTGCTGCACGGCGTTTCGATGAACATCGGCAGCACCGATCCGCTCGACCGCGACTACCTCTCGAAATTGAAAGCAATCGCCACACGCACGCGCGCCGCATGGGTGTCCGATCACTTGTGCTGGACGGGAGTCGCCGGGCGCAACACGCACGATCTGCTCCCAATGCCGCTGACCGAGGAGGCCCTGCGCCACGTCGTCGGGCGCGTGAAGACGGTCTCCGAGATCCTCGAGCGGCCGCTCATGCTGGAGAACGCGTCCACCTACGCGGAGTTCGCCGCCTCGTCGATGCCCGAGTGGGAGTTCTTCGGCCGCATGATGGAGGACGCCGACTGCGGGATGCTCCTCGACGTCAACAACGTCTACGTCAGCTCCTTCAACCACGGGTTCGACCCGAAGGCGTACCTCGACGCGATCGACCCGTCGCGCGTGGCGCAGTACCACCTTGCCGGGCACACCAACAAGGGTACCCACATCATGGATACGCACAACGACCACGTGATCGAGGCGGTCTGGAACCTCTACCGCCGCTCGGTCGCGCGGACGGGCAACGTCGCGACGCTGCTCGAGTGGGACGCCGACATCCCGGAGTTCGAGGTCGTTCACGCCGAGGCCCTGAAGGCCCGCGCATACCGCAACGAGAATGCCGAGAAGGTCGAGAAAGCCGAGACAACCGTTGCCGCCGCCTCTTGAGTTTCCGCTCCCGCGCATCCAGCGCTGGATGCAGGCGGTCATCGAGCAGCCGGGCACGGTGGACGAAGCCGTCGAGGCCGCCGCGGCGCGCGCGGAGCTCGATCCGGCCGAGATCGAGCGCGTGATCCTGCCGTCGAAGACGCTCACGGCCGTCGAGCGCGTCGGCGTGTACCAGGGGATGTACCTGCTCCGCATGATCGAGGCCCTCGAAGGCGACTATCCGGCCGTGGCCCATCTGCTCGGCGACGAGGAATTCGCCGCGCTCGTGACGCGGTACGTCGCGGCGCATCCGTCCGTCAGCTACACGTTCAACCGGCTCGGCCGCGGGTTTCCGGAGTTCGTCCGCGAGTCGAAGGGTGTCCGCAAGAGGGCCTTCGCCGCCGACCTCGCGCGCCTCGAGCTCGCCGTGACCGAAGTGTTCGACGCACCGCAATCGCCGGCTTGGCCGGCCGAAGAGATCGCGCGCATCCCGCAGGACGCGTGGGTGGGGGCGGTCTTGCGTCCGATCGCCGCGTTCCGCCTGTGCGCCTTGGCCCATCCGGTCAACGCGTACCTCCAGTCGGTCAAGGATGACAACCACGAGCACACCGAGATTGCGCGCAGGGCGACGTGGGTCGCGGTGTGGCGCAAGAACTACGAAGTCTGGCGCCTCGACCTCTCGAAGCCGGCCTACGAGTTGCTGAACGCGCTCGCCAAAGGACGGCCCTTCGGCAAGGCCGTGGCCGCCGCCGCGAAGGGCCTCCAGGGCGATCCCGGCGAGCAGCTCTTTCGGTGGCTTCGCGACTGGGTCGCCGAGGGGATGTTCGAGTCGGTCGCCGTGTCGCGGTAGGTGATCGCCTCCGCCTACTGGTCGAGCAGCACGAAGAAGGGGTTCTTCGGATACTGTTTGATGTCGTAGACGGCGTCGAAGGGCAGCGCCCCGTCCCAGGCGCTTTTGTCCGGAAAGTCGGGCCTCGGCTGGCCGTCGACGAACGCCGCGATCTCCTGCGCCTCGAGGTCGGTGATTCCGCCGGGCTGGTCCCAGGGCATCGCATGGCGGACGAAGCCGGCCAGCGTGTAGACGCGCGCGAAGCCGGCCGCGTCGTCGTAGGAGCGCGGGCCCCAGACGGGAGGCACGTAGTCGTAGGGCAGGGGCGTGCGCTTTTCGCGGTAACCCTGGCCGTCGAGGCCGTGGCAGCCCGAACAGTACTGGTCGTACTTCTGCCGCCCCCGCTCGGCGTTCAACTGGCCGATCGGGACGATGCTCCGCGGCGCGATCGTGTTCGAGCGCAGCCCGGCGGGCAGCGGCCCGGCCGGCACGCCTTCGGACAGCCACGTGATGTACTCGACGAGGGCTTTCGACTCCGGGCTCGACGGCTCGGGTGCCTTGCCGGCGAGGCTGTGCGTGAAGCAGCGCGCGATCCGGTCCTGGAGCGTGAAGGCGCGGCCGTCTGGACCCTGCATCGGGTACTGTCGGGAGGCCCCCACCAGCGAGAGGCCGCCGACCTGCTTTCCTCCGTCGAGGTGGCAGTTGGCGCAGGCGAGCGCGTTGCCTCCGAGAGGCCGGTCGTACTCCTGCGTGCGGGTGAAAATCTTTGCGCCGAGGTCGATCTCGGCCCGCGACGACCCCCCGGAGTGCTCCCTCGCGCATCCGGCTGCGAGGAGAAGGAGGGGCAGCAGGGCGGTTGCGATCGTAGTGCGTTGAAGCCGGGTCATGGATCCTCCGACTGTTGGCCGAGATCCTACCTGAAGGTCGCCACGGTTACGGGGATACGCTTCCCGCATGAACGATGCATTGACGCGCGAGTGGCTGGAGGCGGACGGTCTCGGCGGCTTCGCCTCCGGTACCGTGCCGGGGATCCGCACGCGGCGCTACCACGCGCTTCTCCTGACCGCGAAGACGCCGCCGACCGGGCGCATGGTGCTCGTCAATGGCTTCGACGCCTGGGTCGAGACGCCGGCCGGGCGGTACGCGATCTCCTCGCAGGCCTACGGTCCGGACGTCACGCACCCCGACGGGGCAACGCGCATCGCCGGCTTCGAGCTCGAGCCCTGGCCGCGGTGGATCTTCGCGCTCCCCGACGGAACCCGCGTTGCGCAGGAGATTTTCGTTCCGAAGGACTCGTCCTCGGTCGCAGTCTCGTGGAAGCTCCTCGCCGGAGCGGGCGCGGTGACGCTGACCCTGCGGCCGTTCCTGTCGGGCCGCGATTACCACGCGCTGCACCACGAGAACCCGGCCTTCCGGTTCGACGCCGCGGACGGCCCGGCGGGCCTGCGGAGCTTCCATCCGTATCCCGACGTGCCCTCGATCGCGGTGCGCTCGAACGGGTTCTACGAGGCCGCCCCCGAGTGGTACCGGAATTTCCTCTACGCCGAGGAGAAGGCGCGGGGCCTCGACTGTGCCGAGGACCTCGCTTGTCCCGGGACGTTTCGCTTCGACCTCTCCGCGGGCGAAGCGATCTGGCTCGCGGCCGCGCAGGGGCACGAGGCCGCGCTCGGAACCGCGGGCGCGGATGCCGCGCTCGAATCTCTGCGCTCGACCGAGCGCCGGCGCCGAGCGGCGTTTTCCGATCCGCTGAACCGGGCCGCAGACGCCTACATCGTGCGGCGCGGCGCCGGGCGGACGATCGTCGCGGGCTACCCCTGGTTCACCGATTGGGGCCGCGACACGTTCATCGCGCTCAGGGGGCTGTGCCTGGCAACCGGCCGGCTCGCCGAGGCGGAAGGCATCCTGCTCGAGTGGGCCGGGGCGGTGTCGGAAGGCATGCTGCCGAACTTTTTCCCGGACGCCGCCAGCGAGCCGGAATTCAACTCGGTCGACGCCTCGCTCTGGTACGTCGTGGCCGTGTACGACTATTTCGAAGCCATGGCCGCGGCTGGCCGCGTGGCCGACCGATCGAACGTGCGGAGGCTCCAGGATGCGATCGAGGCGATCCTGACGGGCTACGCCGCCGGAACGCGCTTCGGAATCCGTGCCGACGCGGACGGGCTGCTCGCGGCCGGGCAGGCCGGCGTTCAGTTGACCTGGATGGATGCGAAGGTCGGGGACTGGGTCGTGACGCCCCGGATCGGCAAGCCCGTCGAGGTGCAGGCCCTCTGGCTGAACGCTCTCTGGATTGCAGGCGCTTTCTCGGACAAATGGAGGCAGCTGCACGACCGGGGAATCGCATCCTTCCAGGAGCGGTTCTGGAACGAGGCCGCGGGCTGCCTGTACGACGTCGTGGATCCCGATCACGCCCCGGCAACGGTGGACGCCACGTTTCGTCCGAACCAGATCCTTGCGGTCGGCGGGCTTGCGTTCGCGCTGCTCGAGGGCGAGCGGGCGCGCAGGGTCGTCGACGCCGTCGAGTCGCGGCTCGCGACCCCGCTGGGACTGCGGACGCTGTCGCCGGGCGATCCGGCCTACACCGGGCGGTACGAGGGCGGACCGCTGCAACGCGACGGGGCTTACCACCAGGGGACCGCGTGGCCATTTCTGGCGGGAGCGTTCGTAGACGCGTGGGTCCGCGTGCGGGGCGGCACGGACGAGGCGAAGTCCGAGGCGCGCGGGCGGTTTCTCGCCCCGCTGCGGGCACACCTGGACGAGGCGGGCCTGGGCCACGTCTCGGAGATCGCCGACGGAGACCCGCCGCACACGCCGCGCGGCTGTCCCTTCCAGGCCTGGTCCGTGGGGGAGCTCCTGCGGATCGACCGGGTCATCCTCGGGCCGGTGTAGGGATCAGGTCTCTCAATGCGTGACTTTTCTCAGCTCTTCCTGAGGAAACTCACACTTTGAGAGACCTGACCCCCGTTTAGAACCAGAGAAGCTGGTAGGACAGGCTGTAGGTGTTGAAATTGGCGCCGATGGACGTCGTGGCGCCCTTCGCCCAGAAGAGCTTGAGGGACTGCTGTCGCGCGAGCGGGACGGATGCGGTCAGGCTGATCCGGGAGTTCTTCTGCGGGTCCGCGTTGAGATGGCCGTTCAAGGTTGTCTGGCCGCCCGTGTAGTAGGTGGCGCTCGCGGCGAGCCACAAGCGTGGACGGAACGTGTAGCTGACGTGGGCCTGAAAGGATTCGATGGGCTTCTGCGTCCGTGTCCCGCCTCCGTAGAAGTTGTTGTTCGTGGTGAAGAACCAGGCGCCGGCATAGGCCTCGAAAGCCAACTTTCCCACGGGGACCGACAACCCGAGCTCCGTCTTGAACGCCCAGCGGTTGGCGCCGAGGTTGATGAGTTTGTCGGGGTAGTACTGTCCGGTCGGCGCCACGGTGACCAGCGTGAACCCGAGCGCCGTCGAAGGCGGGCGAGTCGCAAATTCCTTCGGCGTCAGCGCGGGCCCTCCCAGCAGGTTCACCGTCAGCCGGGACTGGAAGTCGCCGAATCCCGAGCGGGTGATTCGACGCTCCTGCTCGAGGACCCTGCCTTCGACCGAGCCCCAGACGTAAGGCACCGCGAGCCCCGCGCTTGCGGCCCTCCCGAAGAGGCCGAACGTGCGGACGTAGACCAGCGTTCCCGCGTTGATCTTTGCCGTGATGTCGGAGAAGGGCAGCGAGGCGTCGAAGACGATGGGGCCGGTCTGGTAACCATAGTTGGCGATGGCGAAGTTGGCGCCGATGGGATTCGGGGAGTAGGCGCGGGGCTCGAGCGACTGTGCCGAGGCGCGGGCAGGCCCGAGGGCCAGCAGGGACGCGGCCGCGAGCACTGATCGGGCGATAGGGCCCGGACGGGCCGGTAGGCGGCCAAGTCGCATTCGAGTATCGCGGACTGTAGCAGAAGAGGGGGGTGAAGCCTGTGTTCGATTCGGTGAGCCCGAGGCTTTCGGCAGGTGAGCTGTGATTTGATAGCGCGAAACTTGAGGAGGTGGGAACGATGAGAGCACTCAGGAATGCGCTGGTGGAGACAGTGGGCATTGGGATCCTAGCCGTCGCGCCGCTGGCGGCGCAGCAGGTCACGGGCGTTCCGGGTTCGCCCAGCGCCACGACGACGATCGACGGGAAACAAATCCCGCCGCCGCCCGCGAAATTCGGCGGCGTGATCAAGGAGGATGCGAAAGACTCCAAGCCCTTCTGGCCACCGACTGTGGTCCCGCCCAAGGGCGCGCCCAACGTGCTGCTCATCAT
>JBGPGG010000141.1:0-6594 GCA_041483715.1 Thermoanaerobaculia bacterium | reverse complement strand
CTGGTAGGGCATACCTGCCTAGACCCGCGCAGCTCGACGCTTCCTAATCCCTGGTCGATGGAGGCGCTGCTGGCGTTGGTGGTCGACCACGTCAATCTCGTGCAGCTTCCCTGTTCCAGCGAGGTGGAGTCCGCCGAGAGGGAGACGGTGGGCGCGGCCGGCGTCGGCGCTGGCGCCGGTGCGGGCTTCGGAGTCTCAGGGATCTTCGGGCAGAGCGCGTTCGTAGCGGCGATCGCCTCGTTTGCCTTCGCGATCGCCTCCTTCGTGTGACACGCGTAGTAGAGCTTGTACGCGTCGTTTTTCATCTTCTCGGCGGCCTGAAAGTCCGCCGGGCATTCCTTGTCCTTTCCAGCTCTCCTCGCCGCCTCCACAGCCCTCTCGGCCGCAGGCAATTCCTTGTGATAGAAAAAGTACTGGCCGTTGGGGACGTACTCCATGTCTGCACAACCAGACAGAAGGCCGAGGGAACAACCAAGGCACACGACAAGTAGCGCTTTCAACCTTCGAACATGCATAGCCTCCTCCTCTCGCTAATTGTTTCAGCATATATGGCAAAAGCCGTACTTTGTCGACAGGACGGCGCCCTCTACAACGAGAGATCGTTCCGCGGAGAAGGCTGACACCGTCAGCCGCCGAACGGCACCGACAACGACACGGACAACCGAGCCCTCGACCTCTGGGCGGCCTCGGGTTAGCCGGCGAAGGACTCCGCGGTCACCGCCGTGGGTGTCCCGCGGCTCGGGTCGAGTGGTAGCCTATGCGCAACACAGGAAGATGCCGCAAAGAAAACCGGCAAGACGCTTTCCGGACTCTCGCGCTGACCCGGAGCCCCCGTCGCTGCCCGGACGGTGCAGCCCGACATGGCCGACGCATTGACCACGCTCGGCCGGATCACGCGTTACTCGGCTCTGCTCGCTCTCGACGCGCTCGGCTATTGCTGGCGGTGGAGTGTCGATCTCGTTGCCGGCTTGCGAGCGGCGGGGCTGTGGTACGTGCGACGTCGGTCGCCCGAGCGCTCCTCCGAGGTCTCCGCGCGGTTCGCCAAGCTTCGCCAATCCCGCGCGGGGAGATGGGCTGCCTGGGGCGCGGTGCCCTGGCGGCGACGCATGCAGGTGCGGGCTGCAGCACTCGTCCTTATGGTCTTGGCGGTCGTAAGCGTTCGAAGTTACGAGCGCCGGCATAACCGGTTCGCCCTTGCCAGGCCGACGAAGGGGAGCCGCGCGCCCGGAGCCGGTCAAGCCCGGTTCGTCTACCCGACGATCGCCCCCAAGCCGACACTCACTCCCGAAAACCCCACCTCTGTTTTCCGCCACGAGATCGAGGCAGCCCGCTCCGGCGCCTGGGTCACCGCGCGGGAGATCCGTCCCGTCGTGGCTCCGGGCCCGCTCGGGTCGTGGGACGACTTCAAGGTGGGTTCGCCGGTCGTGCTCGGCGAGGGTGGCGGGGGCTACGGCCTCTGGTATCGCGGCTGTCATTTCCTCGGTGCGGAGTACTGGTGCGGCGTCGGCCATGCGACCTCGAAGGACGGAGTCACGTGGGAACGTCGAGCGGATCCGGTCTTCGCGCCGTCGGACGCCTATGAGCGAGAGCATCTCGATGCGATCGCGATTGCGCGGGGCGCCAGCGGGTACGTGCTCTGGTACTCCGTATCGCCCACGGGAGCTGTCGACCGCCGTCGCGCTTCGCTCCACGTGGCCCGCTCGCCCGATGGGCTGACGTGGACCGCCCAGTCCGGCCCCGTCTATGAAGCCGTCGCGCAGGGGACCCGCCTCATCCCGACGGCTCTCTGGCGAGAGGGTCGCTTTCACCTCTGGGTGATCGACAGCCGCTCAGCGATCGACCCAGCCACCAGTCTTTTCCCGGAGATGCCTGCCGACGGCGACGACGCGCTCCTCCATTTCATGTCTATCGACGGCGCGCGCCTCGAGGCGGCCGGCTCGACGCCCATCCAACCCCTGCAGATGGATCCCGTGGCGTTCTCGATCGGTCCGGACGCGGCCGGAGGATTCCGCGCGTTCTTCTACGAACAACATCCCTCGGGCGCCAACCGGCAGGGCGTCGCGGTGCTCCGCTCGCCCGACGGCAACACCTGGGAGCGAGCGCCGGGCGAGGCCATGCCGCTCGGCGTAAGCGATCTCGATTACCGCGGTGTCCCGGTTTCCCTGGCCGTCGTGTCTGCGGAACGCGGTCTGCTCGCCTGGTTCGTGGTCCGAGGCGACCACGGCGGCGAATCCATCCGGGTGGCGTTTCACAAGGACGGGACGTGAGGCCGTTTCGGAAGCTGTCCCCGTTGTCCCGGGCCGTCGCCGCGTTCTGCGCGGTCGCAACCCTGAGCGCGGTCTCGAGCGTCCGGCCCGCCGAAGCTCAGGGTACCGGCGCGCATCGCTTCGTGTGGCATGGGCACATCGATGACGAGCGGTTCTACGTGAGTCGGGCCAAGAGCGGCGGCGATGTGGCGCGCATGGCGGCGCCGTTCAGCTACGAGCATTCGATCAGTGTCGATTACGAATACATCCAGGAGGTGGCCTCGGACGGGTCCGTGTCGTGGCCCGTGCGGCATATGACCTGGACGCTCCGGGGCAAGGAGGGCGACGATACGTTCACAGAGGAATGCCACGGCGCGGGCGGCATGGACCTCGGACCCGAACGCGATTCTGCCGCCCTGACGGGCGCGCAGAGCGAGGCGCTTCAGGCCAAGTGCGAGCGCAAGCATCTGGCAACGGCGTTCCGGCTCTACCAAGTGCTGCCGCGAACGCCGCCTCTGCCGGTGATTCCAGGGGTTTCCGATCTCGACGAGAACTGTGCGTGGCGGGAGGAGAGAGCTGGTCGCCGCACGAGCGTCTGGCTCACACCGGAAGTTGACGCGGTCGTCGAGATGGACACCAAGCCCGGCAGCGCGTATGCGCGGTTCGTGCCGGAACCGGGCAAGACGGTCGAGCTGACGGTGCGCACGGTGCCGGCCTATCCGGCGCGCTTTCGGTTCGTCATCGATCGCGATCACACGTCCCACTTCCGGGGTTTTGCCTCCAACGCCACGATCGAGAGCACATCCGACAATTACAGTCGGGGGTTCTTCCAGCGCTACCACCTCGAGCACCTGGAGGGAAGTTATAAGGACGACAGCCCCGACCTGATCTTCGACCCGCGGTTTTTCGACAGCCATACCTGGAGCCCGATCAGCCAGGACGTGGTCGAGACGGCCGAAGAGGGGTCCATGGCGGTCGTGCAAGTCACGGCAATGGACTACGGGGCAATCGGGAAGGTGCGCGCGTATGCGAAATACAAGTGCGGCGGCTGGACGCCGGCCAAGATTCTCGTGGGCGGCAAGATGCGCGAGGCGGTGTCCGTGCCGCTCGATGAGGACGGCAACCTGATGGCCGACGCGCTCGAGGACTACAAGGGCGACCCCGGCCGTGACGACGATGCGAATCCCGAGGGGGATGGAACCAAGGGTGACGGGTTGACCGCGTTCGAGGAATATCGCGGCTTCCTGACAGCCGGGGACAACTGTGTTTTCGGCTCCGAAGACGTGCACCGCCGCACGAAACCGACGGAGAAGAACCTGTTCGTCGCCGGGCTGATCATGTTTCAGAGCGAGTTTTCACGGACGCTGGAAGCCTTCGGTACCGCAACCGGTCTCTCCGTCCTGTCCGTGTGCACGGACCATCTCTCGGGCGGGCCGCGCGGAATCGTGCTCGGCGGGGGATTCACCGGGCCGGCATCCGAAACGCGCATCATCAACTTCACGCTCCGCCGGGCGAAGCAAGACGTGTTTGAGGGCAAGACGATCAGCCTCGGCGCACAGCACGGGGTCCTCGTCTCGGGAACCTCCTCCTTCAATGAGGTCCTCGGCGGCATGGAAGGGCGAACGGTCCCCGTCGTGGACGGCTGGGGGCTCGGGCCCCCGGTCCTCACGAGCGTCGTGCTGGTGAACTTCCAATTGAGCGACGAAAAAAAGCGATTTGTGATCGTGCATGAGCTCGGTCACGCAGTGGGGGTTCCGCACCACTCCGATACCCGTGTCGGATGGGAACTCCAGATGGGGGAAGAGGACGTGATACCGGAGTGGAGCCCGCTGCAGGCGGCCGGAATCTCGCTGCAGGACAAGGACGCCGAGTCCCTTGCCAGCGGCGCTCCCTCGCTGCTCCTCATAGCGCCCGGGGAAACCTGTGGACCCAAGGACGCGGACGCGGCCTACAAACAAGGACAGTTTGCCGGCTGCCTCACCTTCAGGATCGTCCGGCGTGGCCAGCAGCACAGCGGGGCGGTGTCGTGCCCGATGCGCTATCAGCCGGCGGATTTCTACGAGCCGCCAAACGGCCGTGCCGAGTATGGCAACTGGACCGGCGAGGTCACCGACGATCCCAACGTCAAGGCGGAAGCCCCGCCGGCGCCTGGTGGCGCGCGTTCAGCTCCGGCCGGCGGACTCGACGAAAGAGGCCTGATCTCCGCGAGCCAGGTGGAGGCGCAACACTCGTACCTCGTCGACCTGTGGCGCGGCGATCTGCGGCGCTGGCCTCCGGGAGATCCGCCCGCGTCGTGGGGGACCGGAAAGTTCTGCGACAACGTTCAAGGCACCGAGGTGAACGCGCCCGAGAAGCCGGACAACCTCGCGGGCGATGCCGGACGCAAGAAACCCTGTCGCGGTTTCATCATCGTCAACGATCTGGCCCTCAGGGATCCAAAGTGAGCGGCCGGCGGTCGTTCTGGTTGGTCGCGATCGCGGGGGTGCTGGTCGCCGCTGGCGGCGCGTGGCTCGGCTGGCGCAGGCTGCATCGTCGGCCGGTCGCTTCTCCCCTCACCCTGACACTCCAGATCGAATCGCGGCGCCGCGTCGAGGTTCTTCCCGGCACCCCGATCATCTTCGACGTCTATCTGGCGGCCCCGAAGGGTGCCCCCGCGGCCGAGTTGGGTCGAGCCGGTCGGCCCTGGCGGTCCCAGCTGCGCCTCATCGACGATCGCTCGCACAAGCCACTTTCCTGGGCGACCGTCGTGCTCGACAGCCGACCGGGAGGCTCGCCGAAAGTGGCCGACATGGCCGTCGTCGACTTCGATCACATCCAGCACATCGTCCTGGCGACCTCACCGGAGACGATGAGGGCGGTGGCGCCCGGGACCTACGGCGTGCGAGCCGCTCTCGAGGCCTCGAGCCAGCGTGGGGGCGTCGAGTCGCCGTCGGTCACTGTCGTCGTCCGAGAGGCCGGCGCAACGCTCGATCGCGACCGCCTCGAACGCGACCGGGTGGTCTCGTCGGCCGAGTTCTACCTCGAGACGAAGCGCTTTGAGGAAGCCCGGCGGCTTGTGGAGGATCTCGTGTCCCGCGAGCCGCGCAACCCGGGCGCCTGGATGCGGCTCGGCGATGCGCTCGATGGGCTCGGCAAGCCCCGCGAGGCGCTGAACGTCTACCGCCGAGCCCTGGCCGTTTCGCCGCGGACCTACGAGGAGCCGACATTGCTCTACGAGCGGATGGGAGCCATGCGGCGCAAGCTCACCAGTTGATCGCGTCAGGTCGCGCCGGGCAGGTTCACCGGGGTTGGTTGTGCGGGACTCCGGTTGACCGCTCGGATTGGCGCCGCGCGGCGACCTTCTTCCTGGCCTCCTGGTGGCCATGCCAGGCCTCGCGGGCGAAGTTATAGAGAAAGAGGCTCGGAATGGTCAGGAAGAGAAGGCCGATCGGGGTTTGCTTGGTCAGGATCAGGGCCATGCCGACGAATACGAGGAAGAAAGAAAAGACGAACGTGATGATGCCCACCACCATCATGCGCTGCCCGAACGTGGCGGTGCCATCGACCAGCGATTCGTCGGTGATGAACTGGCTGCGTCGGCCGAGCATCTTACGCTTCGAGCGACCCATGAGAGCCGGGCTGCCCACCGACATGCCGAGATTGCGGTTCTCGGTGACGACCTTGCCTTTCTGGCCGTCCTTTTCGCCGTGCCGAATGGTGTAAACGATCATCGCCACGGCGTCGGCCAGCATAACCGTGACCGCGACCACCAGGATGCGCCAACCAACCTGCGACGCCCCCGCGACGAACCGGTCGTAGCCACTCATTCGGTCGGATCCCCGCGCATGCTACCGCTTCTTGGAGGAGCTCCACGCCAGGGTTGGGGCCGCGGGCCGGAGGGCGCCTGGCCCGTCGGAGGGACAGGTGGTATAAAGCCCCCAAACGCGGCGCCCGCCGCAGATAAGGACTGACCATGCGCAAGCTGTCCCCTCTGTTTTTCCCCATTGTTGCGCTGCTGGCTGTCGGAAGTGCCGGACGCGCCTTCGCCGCCCCGCCCCCGCCGGATGAGCCGAAGCAGAAGGCCGGCGGCGTCATCCAGACCCAGGACACGAACGTCGCGGGTGTCGTTGCGGAGCTCGTGGAGTGCAAGGCCAAGGACGGCGTGCTCAGTATCAAGGTCCGGCTGCACAACACGGGCAACGACAAGGCGAAGGTCCAGCTCATCAGCGGCCGTGATTTCGAGAAGTACTACGTCACTGCCGGATCGAAGAAGTACTTCGTCCTGCGCGACAGCGAGAACGTGCCCCTCGCTCCGGCCGCCGACGGGTTCGGGGGCCTCGGCGTGCAGATCGAGAAAGGCGGCTCCTGG
>JBGPGG010000140.1:0-6869 GCA_041483715.1 Thermoanaerobaculia bacterium | reverse complement strand
TGGCGCCTGCACCGACGAGCCCGAAGACGCGCTTCGCCTCTCGAGTCGTGAGGAGATAGTTGGCGAGCGTCCATACCTGCGTCGGTGCCAGCACGCCCAAAATTCCCACCCAGACGTAGAAAACGGGGAACTGCCACCGGAGCTCCGGCCGGAACTTCGCCAGATACCAGAAGCCGCACTGCAGGACCGCGAAGGACAGGAGAGAGCCGACCATGAGGTTGCGCAGCGACGTGCGACGGCCGATCATCATGTAGACGGCGATGACCACCCCCACCGAGAGGGCGATCGCCATGTCGGCGTAGGGGAGCTTCGAAGCCTGGAACACGCTGAGAAACAGCGCGTCCCGCGCTGTCTTGCCGAGCGTGTAGCAGGTGATGATCAGGAAGAGGTAGGTAAAAAGCAGCACGCCGCGCCGGCCGTCACCCCGCTGGAGGTTGAAGAGCCGTGCGATGGGATTCGACATGTCTCACCCCTCCCTTGCTCACCGCGGCCAGGTGAAGAGCACGGCCCCCTCGCCGCGCTCCCGGATCAGACCATCGATCAGGTCGACGAGCTTCCTGCGTCGCTCGAGCAGGCTCGAAATCTCGGCCGGCCGCAGGCCGTCGTTCACGCTGGCGATGATCTGAGCGTCCCCGACGGTGCGGAGCTTCTCCCAGAAGCCGCGTTCGCACCAGACGATATTCTGGGCGCCCCGGAGGTCGACGCGGCGGCCGAACGACCGCGTGTGGTCGATCATCCACAGCTGCCAGCTCGGGGTCCACAGATAATTGCCCTGGTTGCGGTCGGTATTGCCGATCAGCGCGTCCCAGACCACCATCATCTGATGCTGGCGCTGCCAATCCACCGACCCCGGAGGCTCGCTCTTCGCCTCTCTTCGCCGTTGCTCGGTCGTCGCCTTCTCGATCCAGACCTGGACGGATCCGGGCTCGCTACCGAGAAGGCGGAGCGTGGCGGGTGGAATGTTGTCGACACCGAGCAGTAGTCCCAGACGATAGGCGGCCGGCTCGAAGCCGTAGAAATCGCGAAAATGGAACTCGCGCTGGCCGCCGGGCAGTTTCACGACTGGTTCCTCGGTCCGGACATTGCGGAAGAGAGCGCGCGCGCGCACGCCGTTGCGCTCCAGAGTCAGCCGGCGCGGCCGAGTGATCCCTTCGCCGAGAACCTGGACGTCGACGACCTTCGCCTCGCGCAGGAACTCGAGCAGCTCGTCGTCGTTCGCAAACGGCAGCGGCTTGCCATCCGGGCCGAGGAAGACGCGCGCGTGGGGCGCGCTGGCCGCCGGCCGGGGCGATTGCCAGATCACCTGGCGCGGCTCGCCGCCATAGATCGCGCTCACCGTGCCGCCGGCGATCTCGAGCGCCGAGCCCCTGCCGCCGGGGACGTACGAGGCGAGCATTCCGGTGTCGATCAGGAAGACGGCGCCGCCGAAGCGGACGCGAATGCGCCCATCCTCCTGGACCGTGTGTCCGACGACGAAGTGCTCGATTCCGGCAGCCGACAAAAGCCGCGGCATCTCGGCGTCGCCCTCGGCGTCGCTCCACTGGCTGAAGCCGCGAAACCAGAGGGGGCCGTCAGCGGAATTGATCGTCCAGTTCCCCCAGTCGAGAAAGCGCTCGTAGATCTCGCGCCGTTGTGCGTCCCTGGCCGGCGTCGTGTACCTCCTTCCTGCCTGCTCGGCGGCCGCGCGCGAGGCGGTCTCGGCGGCGGTGAGCGCCTGGAGCTCTTCGTGGACCGCCCGAGTCGTCTCCGGCAGATCGAAGAACGGCAAGATCAGTCCCTCCGAGACGAAGAGCTCCTTGTCGGTATCGAAGGTTGCGAGATCTTCGTGCACGCGCCGGTCGATCTCCTCGAGCGAAGTTCCCGCGAGAGTCGGCGAGAGGCCGCCGTGCAGAAAGGCGGTCCCCCGGGCGAGAAAGTGCGCGGGCCTGGCGCGCAGCCAGCGGCCGTACCTGCCGCCGGGACCGAACGCCTCCCGGTGCTCGAGGAAACCCGGCGGGTGCTTCTCAAGCCAGGCCTCCCGCTCTTCGGGCCCGGAGGACGGCTCGGGCTGCCCGGGCCGGGCACGTCGCTTGCGCAGATCCCGAACCTGAAGCCAAGCGTCGGCACGGCGCTTCTCCGAGCCGGCGTCTGCGAACTCGGCGTAGTTCGCGGCAGCGACGTAGCGCAGATCGCCGGTCATGTTCATGACCTCGTGGTTGCCGAGCAGCGACACCACGCGCCCACCGTTCTTCGCGGCCGTCTGCTCCAGCTCCATGACGAAATCGAGCGTGCCTCGCATGCTCGGGCCGCGGTCGATGAGGTCGCCGACCTGGACCAGCACAGTCTCGCCACCCACCCAGGCGCCGGTGGCTTCGAGAACGCCTGCCTCCACGAGGATCTTCTCGAACGCGGCGACGTCACCGTGGACATCGCCGACCGCCACGATGCGCGGCGCTGCGGCTGCGGTCGCGGTGGCGAGGCAGATGGCGAGGCAGAGGGCGACGCAGACCCCGAGCCGCCCCCGATGGCGGAGGAATGGGGCCCGGATTTCACGCATCACGGGGATTCTATCGAGTGGCGCGACGCTCGCCACGTTTGCTCGCCAAGAACCTGGCCGGGCAGGTCAGCGAGTCGTGGGTGCACTCACGGCGTGATCGCGCGGGTGGCACCCTGAAACAGGTCGCAATGCGTAAAAACGTCAGTGCCGGCGGGGCGCCAGGCTTGCCGGGATATGGGCTCCGCGGTCCGGACAGCGCGAGCAACTCGGCATTGTTCGCGGTCGCCATCTTGGGAACTTCTGACCCGGCGGCGCGGGGAGCGCGTCGTTCCGATCAGGACCCAGGACCCGGCTCTCGCCGCGTGGGGCTGAACGACCCGTTGCGCGTGGACGCGGGCGACCCGGGCCATGAGTCTTCGGTGGTGTGAAGGCCAGAACCGCCTTCCCGGCCGAGTTGCTCCGGACCGCCCGGCGCCCTGGGTGTGATGCCGGACGGGTCGGGCGCCTCGTCTATCGGACCCTACCCGGCCCATGTTGCGCGATTGGTGGGGATGAAGGCGCTGGCGTACGATGAACGGCCAGTGCCGGATACTTCCTCCATTGTCGGGCGGACCATCTCCCACTACAGCGTCCTGGAGCAACTGGGCGGCGGCGGGATGGGCGTCGTCTACAAGGCCAGAGACACGCGGCTCGGCCGGAGTGTCGCGCTGAAATTTCTTCCCGACGACATTTCCCAGGACCCTCAGGCGATCGAGCGATTCCGCCGCGAAGCGCGCGCTGCGTCCGCGCTCAATCATCCCAACATCTGCACCATTTACGATATTGGAGAATTCGAAGGTCGACCGTTCATCGCCATGGAGCTGCTCGAGGGCCAGACGCTCAAGCACCGTATTGCCGGGAAACCCATCGAAGTATCGGAACTCCTGGAGATTGGCATTCAGATCGCCAACGGGCTCGATGCGGCGCACTCGAAGGGAATCGTGCACCGCGACATAAAGCCCGCGAATATCTTTCTCGTATCGCGCGGGCAGGCGAAAGTTCTGGATTTTGGCCTGGCGAAACTGGCGCCCGCGGTCCGCACAGCCGGCGATTCGCTGGGCGCCACATCCATGCCCACGCAAGCGCATGCGCACGATGAAGGCCACCTGACGAGCCCGGGCAGCTCGATGGGCACGGTCCTCTACATGTCGCCGGAGCAGGCGCGGGGCGAAGAGCTGGACGCACGCTCGGATCTGTTTTCACTCGGCGTCGTGCTGTACGAGATGGCAACGGGGTTTGCTCCGTTCTCCGCTGCAACCTCGGCGCTCATTTTCGACGGAATCCTGCATTCGGCACCGGCGCCCGCGAAGGAGCTGAATCCGCGCCTGCCCGCGGCGATCGAAAACATTCTGAACAAGGCGCTCGAAAAGGACCCCGATCTGCGGTGCCAGACCGCTGCCGAGCTCCGTGCCGACCTGAAGCGACTCAAGCGGGACATCGAATCCGGCCGCCGGCCCGCCGCCGAGAAGAGCGGTTCGGGTTCCGGCGCGCAGCCGGTTGCGGTCCAGCAACGATCCGTCGCGGTGCTCTACTTCGAGAACCAGAGTGGCGCGAAGGAGGACGAATATTTCCGCGACGGGATTACCGAAGACATCGTCACGGAGCTCTCGAAGATCGCGCAACTGGAAATTTTTCCCCGCTCGGAGATGCTCGCATTCCGTGACAAGCCGGTCACCGCCCTCCAGGTCGGCCAGCAACTCGGCGCCGCATACGTGCTCGAGGGTTCAATCCGCCGCGCCAGCAATCGTGTGCGGATCACCGCACAGCTCGTGGAAGCCTCGACAAAGCGCTCCGTCTGGGCGGAGCGCTACGACCGGCAGCTGGAAGACGTGTTCGCCATCCAGGAGGAAATCGCCCGGAGCATCGCCCAGGCCCTGCGCATCACGCTGACGCCCCAGGAAGAAACGACCATCGCGCGTAAGCCCACGGACAACCCGCTGGCGTACGACTTCTACCTGCGCGGAAAGAGCTATACGCGCCGCGAGAATTTGGACTACGGCCTGCAGATGTTCGAACAGGCCATCCAGCTGGATCCGAATTTCGCTCTGGCGCACGCCGGGATTGCCCACCTCTGCGGGCTCATCTACGAGTATCGCGAGCAGAAGCCGGAATGGATTGAGCGGGCAAAGGCTGCTTGCGAGCGGGCTGCGGCTCTTGTGCCCGACCTGCCAGAGATTCTCGTAGCGCAGGCCCGGATCTGCTATACGCAGAAGAAATACGACGAAGCCGCGCTGTTGGCATGGCGCGCCATCGAGCGCAAGCCGGACTGCGAAGGTTCCTGGAACATCCTCGGCCGTGCGTATTTCTCCTCCGGGCGTTTCGAAGAGGCCGCGGCGCTCACGGAGCGAGCCATCGAAGCCAATGGCGACGACTACAATACTTATCTCCCCTACTTTAACGCGCTGCAGCGGCTGGGGCGGACAAGCGAAACCACGCACCTCCGGAAGCAGATTATCGAGATCCTCCGCCAGCAACTGGAGTTGGTGCCGGAAGACGTGCGCGCCCGTATCTTGCTGGCTGCGTACCTTGCCTACCTCGAACAAGGCCCGGACGAGAGTCTCCGGCACCTGCAGACCGCGGTCGCCCTTCGCCCCAACGATTCCAACACTCTCTACAATGCTGCGTGTACCTACGGCGTCCTCGGGAAGAAAGCAGAGGCGCTCGAGACGCTCAAGAAGGCCTTTGCGGCCGGATACGGCAACCCGAATTGGGCGGCCAATGATTCCGATCTCGATTGCCTGCACGACGACCCGGAATTCCGGAAGCTGGTCGGTCTTGGTGAGGACTCCGCGCCCTAGCCTTCTTCACTCACCGACATGACCATCGAGCCTCGCGCCTGTGGTCCTCTGGAAGGAGCCCGACCACCAGATGAAGATCGAGGACGTGCGCGGGGAGCTCGACCGCCTGCTCTCGAAATAGGCGCCAGGCCGGCCCTGGCTAACGCCTCTGCGCCCCGATAGTGATCTTGAACCCGTCGGGATCGGTCAGGGCGAAGTCGCGCGTGCCCCAAGGCTGGTCGCGCGGCATCTGGTCGAGCTTGCCGCCGCGCGCCACGATCCTCTTGGCGAGGACGTCGACGTCCTGCGTCGTCGTGCAGTACAGCCGGAAGCCCACTCCCTTTTTCCGGTTGCGGCCCTTCTTCCAGTCGTCCTGTCCGATCATGAAACCGACGCTGTCGGCCTGGAGCGAGACCCCCATCAGCTTGCCTTCGTGCTCCCAGCGCTCCTCGACGGCGAACCCGAGGACGTCGCGGTACCACGCGAGGCTCTTCTCCAGGTCATTCACCGTGAAGCCCGGCGACGCCGTGCTCATCTTCAGAGTCCCCGCTCCCGCGCGGGCCTTCGCCTTCCCGGGGGCCTTGCTCTTGGAGGGAGCTTTCTTCGCTGTCTTCGCCGTCTTCTTCGCTGCCATTTTCTTACCTCCAGCTCTCGTTCGAGAGAGCCTATGACTCGGGCTCGTCCCGGTCAAACGTCTGACACGGCTACGCCCCGCACCTGGGAGGCGGCGCTGATTGACAGAGTCGATTTTCGATAGCGGCGGGCGATGACGCGAACCGTAAGAACGAGTCCGGTGTATGGGAGTGTTCCCCATCGTCTCCTCCCGGTATTTGAGAAACATGGTTGCGGGGGCAAGATTCCCCGACCTCCGCTCGCTAGCCCAGCACGACCGCGATCCGGTGCTCGCGGCCATCGTCGGCCAGCGGGATCTCGCGGCCTGTGACCGGTCCGCCGTCGAGCGAGATGTTCGTCACGCCGCGCATCGCGCCGCGGGGGTTTTCCACCGAGAGCCGGTAGCGGGCGGAGTGGTAGCGAAACTGGATCTCGTATCCCGGCCATGCGCGCGGGATGCAGGGGTCCAGGTGCAGGACCGTTCCGCGCAAGCGGAAACCCAGGATCCACTCGACGCCCGCGCGGTACATCCACCCGGCCGCGCCCGTGTACCACGTCCAGCCGCCGCGCCCCGCGTGCGGGTGCTCCGAATAGACGTCGCCGGCCATGACGTACGGCTCGACCTTGTAGCGGTAGAGGCCCGAGCGCGTGCTGGCGTGGTTGATCGGGTTCAGGATCGCGAAGAGCTCGCCGGCCTTGTCGCCGTCGCCGAGCGCCGCGAAGGCGATCATGGCCCACACCGCGGCGTGGGAGTACTGTCCCCCGTTTTCCCGAACACCCGGCGCGTATCCCTTGATGTAGCCCGGCTCGAGCTTCGTGTGGTCGAACGGAGGCGTGAAGAGCAGAACGAGCCCGTCGCCCCGCCGGATGAGATGCTCGTCGACGGCCGCCATGGCCCGCCGGCCCCGCTCGGGATCGGCGGCGCCCGAGATGACTCCCCAGGACTGCGCGATCGAGTCGATGCG
>JBGPGG010000139.1:0-6910 GCA_041483715.1 Thermoanaerobaculia bacterium | reverse complement strand
GGCGTTCTCGGCGATATCGGACCGGATCAGCTTCAGGGCCACGTCCCGGTCGAGCTCCTCGTCGTGTACGCGGTACACGGCTCCCATGCCGCCCATGCCGAGGAGGCTCTTGACCCGGTACCTTTGGCCGATCTCGAGGCCTGCAGGCAGGACGACCGAGGCCACTCCCCGCTGGGACTTGTTGGCCCACTCCTTGAAGGAGGACGGGCTTCCCATCGTGGGCACCGACGTCAGTTCGGCGGCGTCCATACGGGTGATCTCGAGGCGCTCGTTGAAAACGAGGGCGCAGTGGAGGCAGTTCTCGGCCTCGTCCTGGTTGGCGGTCTGGCACCGGGGACAGATCATGAGGCGCAGGTCCGCGTCGTGAAGATCGTGCCGGTGGAGGAGCGTCGCATCGCGAGGCGGATTGTAACGTTGCCGGGCGGCGCGTTCGCCCGAAAGTCGAGACCGCCCGGAACGGCGCCGCACGGGCGGCGGCGCGCGAGTTAGACTGCGCCAACCGTGAGCCGTGCCCGCAGCGCGCTGCCCCTCCTGGTCGTGTTCGCACTGCACTGCGGCGCGCCCCCGCCTCCTCGGCCCGATGGCTTCTACATCGCGCCGAAAAGGCAGAAGTCGAGCGCTCCGAGGGAATCCGTCCGGCTCCGGAAGCCCGGCGACCTCATCCGCTCCGAGCCGCTCGCGTCGCCGCTTCCTGGCGCTGCCGCGTGGAAGATCCTGTACGTCTCGACGGGCTTGGACGGCGAGCCGATCGACGTCTCGGGCGTCGTCATCGCGCCGACGCTGCCCGCGCCCGTGCAGGGCCGGCCCGTCGTGGCGTGGGCGCACCCGACGACGGGGGTCGCCCGCAACTGCGCGCCCTCGATCTTGAAGGGCGTGCTCGACACGATCCCGCACCTTCCGGCGTTGATGGCGCTCGACGACGTGGTCGTCGCCACCGACTATCCGGGCCTCGGAACGACCGGTCCGCATCCATACCTCGTTGGCGTGAGCGAGGGCCGAGCGGTGCTCGATTCGGTCCGCGCCGCGCGGCAAATTCCGAAAGCGGGGGCGGGCTCGCGCTTCGCCGCGTGGGGCCATTCGCAAGGAGGGCACGCGGCGCTCTTCGCCGGTCAACTCGCGAAGAGCTACGCGCCGGAGTTGACGCTCGTCGGCGTCGCCGCGATCGCTCCGGCCACCGAGCTCGAGCAGCTTCTGAAGGACGACCTCGACGAGCGCGCCGGGAAGGTGATCGTCTCCTACTGCCTCTGGTCCTGGTCGCGCGTCTACCGGACGCCGCTCGACGAGTGGGTCGTTCCCGGAGTGGTTTCCGCGATCGATCGCCTCGCCGCTGATTGCATCGAGACGGAGGGGGAGGCGTACCGTGCGCTGTTTGCGACCCTGCTGATCCCGTCCAACTACCTGTCTCCGGAGGTTTACACGAGCGAGCAGTGGCGCCGGCTGTTTGCCGAGAATCGCCCGGGTCGGGCCCCGGCCGGAGCGCCGTTGTATGTCGCGCAGGGGACGGACGACATGATCGTCCGCTCCTCCGTGACCGCGGACTTCGTCGCCGGGCTCTGCCGCGCCGGCGAGACCGTCCGGTACGAGCCGTTCCCGGGGGTCGGCCACATGAGGGCGGGCCGCATCAGCGCGTCGAGCGCGATCCAGTGGATGCAAGGCCGCTTCGAGGGCACGCGCGCCCCGAGCACCTGCCCGCCGTTCTAGCCGCTACTTCGGCGCCGGAGCCTCCGCCGGAGTCGGGACGGGCGTCGGGAAGACGGGCTTGTCGAAGAGCTTCGCCTCGACGCCCGGATTGATCTTGCACTCCTCGAGGGCGAGGACCTGGTCCTTGATGCCGTTGGTCATCACCTCGAGGTGGAAGGCGACGGGGAATCCGTCCACCATCTTGTAGTCGGAGTACTCGGAGACGATCTTCGCCTCGCCCTGCGGGCCGACGGACGTGTGGGCCGAGCGCAGGATGCGGTAGGTCGTCGGGTCGAGGAACCAGCGGACCGAGGCCCCGTCGTAGCTGATGTCGAGGATGCGCGCCTCGACGTCCCCGATCTTCTCCGTGCCGGCCGCCACGGCGACGAGCTTCGGATCGTCCGCCTTCTGGGCCAGCAGCAGGGGCACGCGCCGCACCTGCTTGAGCAGCTCGTCCCGCATGCCCGGCGGAAGGTCCTGGACGGAGTTGGGCCCGACGATGAAGGCACCCGCGGGGGACGCGACCATGGCCATCCGCCCGAAGGGCGCGTCGAGCTGCTGCGAGATGCGGTCGGGGAAGATCATGGCGGTCTGGACCTCCATCGCCATGTCCCCGTCGGGCGTCTTCGCCGTGACGAGGCCTCGCGTCTCCACGTCGTGGACCTTGCGTACTTTCGCCGCGCCGCCGAGGCCGTCCACGAACTTCGCGAAGAGGGCCTTGCCCTCCCTGACCGCCTCGGGCGAAGGCTCGGCCTTCCTTGCGGGCGCGGAGGCCGGCGCCGGCGTTGCAGCCCGAGCGGGAGCCTGCGCGGCCGCGGAACGAACGAGTGCGGCCGAGGCAAGAGCGGCCAGGAAGGCTCGGGCGATGCGCGCGTTCATGTTTCCTCCGAGCGCGAAAGCTTATATCGAAGTAGCATGCGCGCCGTGGCGAGCCGCACCGACTCTCTGCTCGCGCTTCTCGAGCGGGCGCGCCACCTGCGCCCGGGAGCGCGGGCCGCGGAATTGCTTCTGCGCGCGGCCGGCCGCCTCGTGATCGGCGACGTGGAGCGGCTGATCCGCCTGCACGAGGCGGTCCTCTTCTTGCGCGCGTACCCCCACGGCCCGGGTGTGCTGCGGCTGAGTGAGCGGATCCTCAACTCCTTCGAGAAGCGGGTCGCGAGGCTCGCGGCGGCGGACGAGGACCTCTCGCTTTTCGACGCGCCGGAGATCGCCGGTGTCGCCGGCACGACGCTCGGGACCGACTTCTCCTTCGACATCGCCCGCTGGCTCGTGCGGCGCCACCCGGCGAGCGTGCGCGTGGACTGGGACGCGGCCGAGGAGGGGGACCGGATGCGGGCGACCTGGCCGGCGTTTCTTCCACTTCTCGAGGAGGAGGCGCTCGCCGACGCGAACGTGTCGTACGTCTCGTGGCTGGCCTCGGCGGCCGGGGGGCGCCGCGACGATCTTGCCTGGCTGCTCGAACGCTACGGGCGTCTGCCGGATTCGGAAGGCGACCGCGCCGAGCGCTTCGACTCGCTCGGCCTGCCGATCGCCTGGGACATCGGCGCCGGCCGTGCGTCGCGCACCAAGATGCGGCGGCCCGGGCCCAGGCCCTTCTTTCACGACGCGCCGCTCCTCGCGCGACGGGAGGTTTCGCTCGACGCGGTCCTGTCCGCGCCGCCGCTGGCGCTGCGGCGTCTCTCCCGGCGCGAGGGGGAGCGGATCTGCGACATGGTGCGCGAGACGACCGCGGCGCGGTACCGCGAGTTCTACACGTTCACCCACGCGGACCCGGCCTCGGTGATCTCCGCGCGCCCGGGGCGTGGCGTCGAGCTCTTTCTGATCGGGATACGGCCGGATCGCCGCCTGCCGCTGCGCGCTGCCTACGGCGGCTTCGTCGTCAAGAACGGTGTTCCGATCGGGTACATCGAGGGCCTCGCCTTCTTCGAGCGCCTCGAGATCGGTTTCAACATGTACTACACGTTCCGCGAGGGCGAGTCGGCGTGGATCTACGCGCAGGTCTTGAAGCTCCATCGCGACGCCCTCGGCGTGACGTCCTTCTCGATCGACCCTTACCAGCTCGGATACGAGAACGCCGAGGCGATCGAGTCGGGCGCGTTCTGGTTCTACCGCAAGCTCGGCTTCCGGCCGACCGATGCCGGCGTGGCGAGGCTGCTCGACCGGGAGGAGCGCCGCATCGCGGCCGATCCGGCTTACCGCTCTTCGAAACGGACGCTCGCCCGCCTGGTGACGCACAACGTCTTGTACGAGTCCCCGGACGCCTCTCGCGGCGACTGGGACCGCTTCCATATCCGCAACCTCGGCCTCGCGGTCAATCGCCGCATGGCCCGCGAATTCGGCGGGGATGCGCGAAGGCTGCGCGCGGCAGCAGAGCGCCGGATCGCGAAAGCCCTGCGCATCGCGCCCGCCACGCTTGCTCCGCTCGAGCGGCGGGCCTTCGGCGAGCTCGCCCTCGTCCTCGACCTCGTCCCGAACCTGCGGCGCTGGAGCCCTGAGGAGAGGAACGAACTGGTTGCGATAGTTCGCGCCAAAGCGCGCGGGGTGGAGAGCAGCTATTTGCGCCTGCTGCAACGGCACGCGCGCCTGCGCGAGGCTCTCATCCGCCTGGGGTCAGGTCTCTCAATGCGTGAGTTTTCTCGAGCGGGTTCCCGGAAAGTCACACTTTGAGAGACCTGACCCCGTTCCGCGCGGCGACGATCTGGGCCATGATCGCGAGCGCGATCTCCTCGGGGGAGCGGCCGCCGAGGTCGAGGCCGATGGGGGCGTAGAGGCGGGAAAGATCCGCGGCGCTCATTCCTTGAGCGAGGAGCCGCGCGGTTCGCTTGTCCTGCGTCCGACGGCTTCCGAGTGCGCCGACGTAGAAGGCGGGGCTCCGGAGCGCCACGGTGAGCGCCGGGTCGTCGAGCTTCGGGTCGTGCGTGAGAACCGCGATGGCGGTGGAGGAGTTGACGCCGATCTTCTCGAGCGCTCGATCGGGCCACTCCGAGACGATCTCGTCGGCGTGGGGGAACCGCTTCGGGTTGCCGAAGGCTTCGCGCGGATCGACCAGGATCGTCCGGAAGCCGAGCGTCTTCGCCAGCGACACGAGCGCGACGGCGATGTGCACGCCGCCGACGACGACCAGGCGCGGCGCCGGCAGAAGCACGTCGACGAAGATCTCGCGTGCCTCGGTCTGGACGCGTCGGCTCGCGCCCTCGGAAAGCGCCGCCCGTGCCTCAGCCAGCGCGGCCTCGTCGATGCCGCCACGAACGCTTCCGTCCTCGAAGAGTGCGAGCTTCTTCCCGAGCTCGCCCTCGGGTCCGCGGATCACGGTCGCCACGGCCACGGGTTTCTCGCGCCGCAGCGCTTCGTCGACCGGCGCGAAGAGTCCCGGGTCGAGCCGCTCGACATAGACGTCCAGCGAGCCGCCGCACGCCAGACCCACGCTCCAGGCCGTGTCGTCGGAAACGCCGTAGTGCAGGAGCTGCGGTGTCCCGCTCGAGAGCGTCTTCTTCCCGGCCTCGACGACGGCGTTCTCGACGCACCCGCCGGAGACTGAGCCGGCGATCCGCCCGTCGGCGGTCAGCGCCATCTTGCCGCCGGCCGGCCTCGGCGCCGAGCCCCAGGTCTCGACGACGGTCGCGATGGCGATGGGCCGCCCCTCGGCGCTCCAGCCCTCGATGTCGGACAGGATGTCTCTCACGCGGGGATTATGCGACCGAGAGCTGAGAAGGGCTCAGGATTGTTGAAGTCGTCGAAGCTCGAGGAGGATCGAATGGTCCGGGTCGGCGACGGCCGGCAGTCGTCGGCAGGGCGCGCCCATGGGGCCCGCTTCAAAAAGGCGTCTACCAAGCCGTCATTTGTCGGCGTAGAATGACGGTGACCATGGCAATCAAGATCTACCCCCGCCTTCTGATTCCTCCCGAGCAGAGTTTCTTCCTCTTCGGTCCGCGGGGCTCGGGAAAGAGCACGTGGGCAAAGCGCGCCTTCCCGAGTGCGTATCGCTTCGACCTCCTCGACGAGGAGCTGTACCAGAACCTGCTGTCGAACCCCTCTCTTTTCGCGTCGCGCCTGAGAACGTTCAAGCGGCGACAATGGGTCTGGGTCGACGAAGTGCAGCGGCTGCCCTCCCTCTTGAACGAGGTCCACCGGTTCATCGAAGACGCTGGCCTCCGTTTCATCCTGACGGGATCGAGCGCACGGAAGCTGCGGCGGTCCGGCGTGAACCTGCTCGCTGGCAGGGCGCTGACGCGAACGATGTATCCCTTTCTTCCCGCCGAGCTCGGACGCGACTTCGATCTGGAGACCGTGCTCTCGTACGGAAGCCTTCCGATTACGTGGAGCTCGCCCTCGAAGCCGGAGACCCTCAAGGCCTACGTCCAGACCTACTTGAAGGAGGAGATCCAGGCGGAAGCGCTGGCCCGCAACCTGGCGGGATTTTCGCGCTTTCTGCCGGTCGCCGCCCTGTTTCACGCGCAAACGCTGAACGTCTCGGCGCTGGCCCGGGACGCCGGGGTCTCGCGGATGACCGTCTCCGGCTACCTCGATGTCCTCGAGGACACGCTTCTCGCCTTCCGCCTCCCCGCTTACGAGGGCAAGCTGCGCGTCCGGGAGCGAAAGCATCCGAAGCTCTACTGGATCGATCCTGGCATCGTGCGCGCGGTCAAGAAGCAGCTGGCTCCCCTCGCTCAGGAGGAGCGGGGCGCGCTGCTCGAGGGGTTCGTGGCGGTTGTCCTCAGAGCCTACGGCGAGTACCGTGGCCTGTTCGACGAAATCGCCTATTGGAGCCCGACAGACGCGATCAGGACAGAGGTCGATTTCCTCCTCCGGAAGGGAGACCGTTTCCTTGCGATCGAGGTCAAGTCCTCCCCGCGACCCTCCAGCGACGCGCTCCGGGGGCTCCGCGCCATCGGGTCTCTCCGGGGCCTCGAGCGCCGGATCCTCGTCTACAAGGGGACGAAAGAGCTCCAGACCGACGAAGGGATCGACGTCTGGCCCTTGAAGAAACTGCTCGAGGCCATCGAGAACGACACCCTGTTCTAAGAGGCTGCGCCGTCGTCGCTCGGCGCGCTCGGGTATCGCCGAGACGCCGAGCACGGCAAGCTCATGAGCTCTGGAGCCGCTTTAGCTCGAGAACGATGGGGTGGTCGGCATCCGCGAGGGCCAGGAGCTTCGTCAGATCGGCCTCGATCGCCCGCGCCTCTTCCACGCGGCCGACGCTCCGGTAGAGCTTGGCCAGCTCGAATCGGTT